>JAGXHP010000141.1 GCA_024636135.1 Chloroflexota bacterium | reverse complement strand
GTGTAGATCCGTCCGTCCAGGGCAATCGGGCCGGGCCGGCCGACGTTCGCCGTGGTGAAGTCGCACCAGATCTCGCGACCCTGGTCGCGGAGCGTGAACGACACGCCGATGCCGCCGCCGCCGCCACTTCCGCCACTGACGTCGGGAGCGACGCTGTTCGGGTCGATCTGCCCGCCGTCGAACAGTTCGGCCACGGTCCCATCGGCGAGCATGGCGCGGATGTCCTGGTTGTCGGTGAGCTGCTGCCCGCGCGGGTCGATGAACTGCAGCTGGCCGGTCGACCCGACGAGACTGCGGATCTGCTGCTCATCCGAGACGCCGGGCACCTCGACCACGATCCGACGTGAGCCGTCGCCGGCGACCTCGGTGTAGACCTGCGGCTCGCTGACGCCGATGCCGGCGACGCGCCGCTCGATGATGTCTCGCGCGAGCCCGACCTGCTCGTCGGTGATTGGCTCATCGCCCTGGGGTTCGGCTTCGAGCGTCACGCGCAGCCCGCCCTGAAGGTCGAGGCCGAGGACCGTCCGGAACTGGGCGCCCGCCACCTCGTCGGGCAGCCACGACAGGCCCAGCGACGTGCGCGGGAGGTCGATGAAGATCGCCAGCAGGGCGATGACCCCGATGAGCCACGGGGCGATACGACGCCAGGTCATGGGTGGTTCGTGCAGTCCTCGGTTGTATGGGGTCACGTGCCGGCTCGTGGCGTCCCGGACACGAAACACGCCGCTTCACCAGCGGCGGGCGGCGCCAGTATACCGAACTCGTGGTTCACGCCTCGGCGCTCGCTGAGCGGAGCTAGGCGAGCATGCCCTCGCGCGCCAGGTGGCCCTTGAGCCGCTCGGCGATCGCGCGGCTGATCCCGGGCGTCGCGGCAACCTCCTCGACCGAGGCCTCACGGATCCTGCGCACCGATCCGAAGTGCTTGAGCAGCGCCTTCTTGCGTCCGGGGCCGATGCCCGCGATGTCATCGAGCTCGCTGCGCAGCGCGCGCTTGCCGCGCACGTCGCGGTGGTAGGTGATGGCGAATCGGTGGGCCTCATCGCGGATGCGCTGCACGAGGTAGAGGGCCTGCGACCGACGGGGCAGCACCACCGGCGCCGCCTGGCGGGGAAGGTGGAGCTCCTCGAACCGCTTCGCCAGGCCGGTGAGCGGGACGTCGGTGATCCCGAGCTCATCCATCACGCCGACAGCCGCCGAGAGCTGGCCCTTGCCTCCGTCGACGATCACGAGATCCGGGACCGCCCACCCATCGGGAGCGGGTCGCTCGGCAGCCTCCCCCGCCTCTGCCTCCTGGATCTCCTCGGGAGCTTCGTCGGCACCGACAGCGGCGAGCGACAGCGCGCCCGTCTCGCGGCGCAGACGCGCGACGCGGCTGAATCGGCGGCGCAGGACCTCGGCCATCATGCGAAAGTCGTCGGGCGTGTCGCCCGAGCGGATGCGGAAGCGTCGATACTCGCGCGGTTCCGGTTTGCCGTCGATGAAGACCACCATCGATCCGACAGCGCTCGTGCCCTGGATGTTGCTCATGTCGTAGCACTCGATGCGCTCGGGTGCCTTTGACAGGCGCAACGCGGCCGCCAGCTCGTCGAGTGCCTCGTCACGCCGAGCCGTGTCCGCCAGCCATTCGGCACGCTCCCGCGCCAGCGCTTCGACGGCATTCCCGGTTGCCATGGCCACGAGCCGGCGCTTCTCGCCGCGCTCCGGCACGGTGATCGTGACCCGGACGCCCCGCCGGTCGGCGAGGTACGCCGCGAGCTCATCGGCCTCGTCCGGGAGGAGCGGAGCGAGAATGGCGCGCGGCACGGCATCGGTGCTGGCATAGTACTGCGGCAGGAACGCCCCGAGGACCTCCGCATCGGGGACTTCGCGCGCCCCTTCGACGATGAAGTGCTCCCGGCCGATGAGCTTGCCGTTGCGGACCTGCATGACCTGGATGCACGCTTCATCCTCCTCGCGAGCGAAGCCGATGACGTCGTGCTCGGCCCGGCTGAAGGCCGCCATCTTCTGCTGCTCCATCGTCCGCTCGACGGCGCGAAGCTTGTCCCGGCTGGCGGCTGCCTGCTCGTAGCGCAGCGCCTCCGAGTGCGCGGCCATCTCCCGCTTGAGGTCGGCCGCGATCGGCTCCTGTTTCCCGTCCAGGAAATCCACGATCTGGCCGATCGTCTCGCGGTACTCGGCTTTCGGGACGGCCTCGATGCACGGCCCCTGGCAGCGGTTGATGTAGTACAGCAGGCATGGCCGTTCCAGGACCCGCTTTCCCTCGGGGATGTCGAGGTTGCAGGTGCGGAACGGGAAGATCTTGCGCAGCAGCTTCAGGGTCTCGTCCACGCTTGATGCCGATGCGTACGGGCCGAAGTAGCGGCTGCCGTCGCGCTTCAGGGCGCGCGTCCGCACGATGCGGGGGAAGTCCTCGCCCAGCGTGATCTTCACGAACGGGTAGCTCTTGTCGTCGCGCAGCCGGATGTTGAATCGCGGCCGGTGCTCCTTGATGAGGTTCGACTCGAGCAGGTAGGCCTCAGACACGGTGTCGGTGACGATGTACTGGACGTCGGCGACCTCGGTCACCATGCGGCCGATGCGGGCGTCCTCGGGCCCGCGCGCGCCGAAGTACGACCGCACTCGGCTGCGGAGCGCGTCAGCCTTGCCGACGTACAGCACGCGCCCGTCCGCGTTCTTCATCAGGTAGACGCCCGGGCTCATCGGGAGGCGGCGCAGCACTGCTCCCAGCGAAGGAGACAGCCCGTGTGCGGCGTTCATGCGGGAATGTTAGGGCGTCTGGCGTGGGATCCCCAGATACACCACGCGCTCCCCCGCTTCATCGATGAACCTGAGCAGCGCGGCGAGGCTCGTCGAAGTCGCGTTGATCTCGGATCGAGACACCCACCCGACCTCGGCGATTTCGCCGAACTGCGGCTTGAGCTCGCCGCCGACCACGTGGCCACGAAACACGTAGCTCACCCCCGATGCGGTTCGGGCGTCAAGCAGGGCAAGATCGTCCACCGTGACGAGCAGGCCTGTCTCCTCGCGGACCTCTCGAACGGCGGCAACGTGGGGGGCCTCATTCCTCTCTACCCGCCCCCCGGGCAGCATCCAGTACGGGCCAAGGTAGGTCGTGCGGACGACCAGGACCCGGCCATCCTCATCGACGGCCAGCACGTGCGCGCCTTCGCCGCGCTGATACCGGCCATTGAAGAGGGCGGCGAACTCCACCGCGCCCCTGATCATCGCCCGGGGAACGTCCCGCAGCCGCGGGCGCCGACTACGGCGAGTCATCAGCCTGCGCCGCCGCCGCTGCCTCGAGGCCGTCCGACACGTATCGCCTCAGTCCTGCGTAGTCGCCCGCGCCGGTCCAACCGATCGGCAGAAGGATGTACTGACCGATCGTGTTTGTCGTGGCGACGAGGGCCACATCCTCCGCCAGATCGATGCGCCGATCACTGGACAGGTGTCCCGACAAGAGGAACAGGTCGATCGCCGAAAGATCGGTGCGGATCCGTCCTTCCAAAGCGTCGATCAAGCCGAGACCCGGCCCGATGGCGCCGAGCCCACCCGTGCCGAGCGAGGCACGGATCGCGCTCATGACCCTCGCCTGGCGCACGGAGCGGGCGAAGTCGGTCGATTCGCTGACCACGCTTGTGTAGCGTGCCCGCGTATAGGCGAGCGCCTCGTCGCCATCGAGATGGATCTCGCCGGCTGCAAAGCCACCCGTCGTCCACAGGCCGCGCAGGTGGAACTCCTCGATGGTCGTGTAGTCGAAGGCAACCGGGTTGTCGACGGTAACTCCGCCGATCGCGTCGACCATGTCGCGGAACCCGGCGAAGTCGACGGACAGCCAATGGTCGATCTGCAGGCCAGTGACGTCGGTGAGGACCTCGGCCATCAGTCCCCCGGCGGCATCGAGCTTCTCCGCCTCGTCACCCGCGACCGATCCGTGGCCGACCGCGTACACCTCATTGACCTTCCCGTTCTGGCTGAAGGCACCGATGCCCTCGATCCAAAGATCGCGCGGGATCGGAATCGTCGTCGTCGTGTCGGTGCTCGGGTCGATCGACAGGATCTGGATCGAGTCTGCGAGGTAGGCGCCATCGTGGTCGCCGCCACCGTAGCCGACCATCAGGACGTTCACGCGCTCGCTGCCGTTGAGGTCCCACAGCAGTGCCGTCGACGGATAGGGAGCGCTCGAAACCGCGGCGTTGAATGTCGCCCCGCGCAGGAACAGGAGCACGGCACCCACGACTACGGCCACGAGGATGAGCAGGATGATCGTTCGCAGGGTGCGCAGGAACGACCCCCGCCGTCGACGCCGCGGGCGCAAAGGCGACCGGCGCGATGGGTCGGGCCGAGCTCCGCGGCGCTGCCGATCCGCGCGCCGCGACGCACCGCCCGACCGGATGAGCTCGCGGTCGTAGGGGATGGTGTCGTCGCTGTACGCGTTCGTCGTTCGCGGTCTCACGCGGGATGCATCGGGGTCGCTCGGTCCTCCTGGGCCGCCGATCGGGCGGACGCGGTGCACAGGATACGGGCTTGGCGGGAGACGCGCCGGGCGGGGCGGTGCGACGTGATAAGCGTCCCGTCACCGCACGGTAATGGGCTCCCGTCACCCTGCATGGATGGCCATCCGCGCACCCGCCTCCGACCCGCTCGGTCCGATCCTGGCGGCTCTCGACGCCGAGCAGCGCGCCGCGGCGACGCTCCCCGACGGGCCGGCACAGATCATCGCGCCGGCCGGCAGCGGGAAGACGACGACGATGGTCGCGCGGATCGCGGTCCTCATCGCACGCGGGATCGCGCCGGACCGCATCTGCGTGGTCACCTTCAATCGCGATGCGGCGCAGGACCTCGCACGGCGCCTGCGGCACCGCCTTGCCAACGGTATCCCCGAAGCGGCGTCTGTCGAGGTAAGGACCCTCCACGCGCTCGCGCGCCAGGTCCTGCTCGATGCCGGCGAGGGCGGGATCGTGGTGGCGGACCGGCTCCCGCTGCTCAGGGCGGCCCGGCGCCGAGTCCTGGTAACCGCGCCGGAGGCCGCGGTCTCCGACCCGGCCAGCCTCGACACGATGCTGTCGCGCTGGAAGATCGAGGGCCACCCGCCAACCGGACCGGATCGGCTGGCGCTCGATGCCTACGCGGACCTCCTGAAGCTACGTGGGTCGGTCGACTTCGATGACCTTGTCGTGCGCGCCGGTGCGCTCGTCGAAACCAATCCCGCGATCCGTATCCGCTGGCAGGCACGCTTCAGCCACGTCTGCGTCGACGAGTTCCAGGACGTCGATGCAGCCCAGCTGCGCCTCGTCCGACTCCTGGCCTCGCCCGAGGACAATTTGTTCGCGGTCGGCGACGACGACCAGACGATCTACGCCTGGCGCCTGGCCGATGTCCGCCGCATTCTTCGCTTCTCGCAGGACTACCCGAACGCGCGTCGCGTGACGCTGGCGACGAACTACCGGTGCCCCGTGGCCGTGGTCGAGGCATCTGCCCGCATGGTGGCCGTGAACGTGGAACGCTTCGCCAAGCCGATTCGCACGCCCGACGCAATCGCTCGCACCCCGGCGATCACGGCGTCGGACTCGTCACGTGCCGATTGGGCGGACGCCATGGCCCGTCTCGCAGCACGGCACGATGCGACGGACCGGAGCCTGTGCTTCCTGTCCCGCACACGGAGCGAACTCGTTCCGATTCTGCTCGGGCTGGTCCGTGCGGGCGTGCGGCATGCGTCGGCAGTGCCGCTCGTGGCCGATTCCGACTCGGTCCGAGAGCTCATCGAAGAGGCCCGTGCGTCGTCCGTGGACGGCCATCCGTTCCACGTCCTCCGCGGCCTGCGAGCCCGCCGCGGCTGGGAACGCGGCTCTCCGTCTGGAGATCTCCTGACGGACGACGAACATGCCGGCCTCGACGCCCTCCTCGGGTGGACGGTGGGCTTCCGGACCACGTCCGCCTTCCTCGCCGCGTTCGATGCCGCAACCGAGCGACTGGCAGCGCTGCGTGTCGCGGAAGCGCCGGTCGAGCTGGCTACGGTTCATGGCTCCAAGGGCCGAGAGTGGGGAACCGTGGTCGTCATCGGATTCGAGGAGGGGCGAATGCCGAATGCGCGCAGCATTTCGGATCACGCGGACCCGCATCGGGCGTTGGAGGAGGAACGCCGGCTGGCCTATGTCGCCCTGACGCGCGCCACCGAGCGCCTCATCCTCGCCTTCGACCCACGGCGCCCGTCCCTCTTCCTCGCGGAGATGGGCATCCGGCTCGCCCGTTGACCGCGTGGCCTCCCTAGGACGCGGCGGTCGCGGGCTCTCGACGCCGGCGCCGCGCCTTCGATGCCGCCACCTCGTCGGTCATGCCGAGGGCCGCGCGCAGGTAACGGCCGGTGTGGGATCCGCCGCTCCGAGCAATGTGCTCCGGCGTTCCCGCCGCCACGAGCTCGCCGCCACGTTCTCCGCCCTCCGGACCGAGGTCGATCACCCAGTCGGCGGTCTTGATCACATCGAGATTGTGCTCGATGACGACCACCGTGTTTCCGCTCTCGACCAGCCGCGACAGCACCTGCAACAGCCGCGCCACGTCGTCAAAGTGGAGCCCCGTGGTCGGTTCGTCGAGGATGTAGAAGGTCTTGCCGGTCGCCCGTTTCGACAGCTCGGTGGCGAGCTTGACGCGCTGTGCTTCGCCCCCCGACAGCGTCGTGGCCGGCTGTCCCAGGTGGACATACCCCATCCCGACGTCGAAGAGGGTCTGGAGCTTGTTGCGGATGCTTGGGACGGCCTCGAAGAATTTCAGCGACTCCTCCACGGTCATCTCGAGGATCTCCGCCACGTTCTTGCCCTTGTAGTGGATCTCGAGCGTCTCGCGGTTGTAGCGCTTCCCCTTGCACACCTCGCACGGCACGTAGACATCGGGTAGGAAGTGCATCTCGATCTGCACGATGCCGGCGCCCTGGCATGCCTCGCACCGGCCGCCCTTGACGTTGAAGCTGAACCGACCCGGCTTGTACCCACGCAGCCGCGACTCCGGGACGGCGGCGAGCAGCTCGCGAAGCGGCGCCCACAGCCCCGTGTAGGTCGCGGGATTCGAGCGCGGCGTGCGCCCGATCGGCGACTGATCGATCTGGATCACCTTGTCGATGAGCTCGACGCCCTCGATCCGATCGTGCTTGCCTGCGGGCTCTCGCGATCCCCAGATGCGCTGAGCCAGTGCCGGATGCAGGATCTGGGTCACCAGGCTCGACTTGCCGGAGCCGCTGACACCGGTGACCGCCACGAACTTCCCGAGCGGGAAGGCGACGTCGATTCCCTTCAGGTTGTTCTCGCGCGCGCCCCGCACCACGAGCGCCTCGCGCTTTCCGTTCCGGCGACGACTCGGAACCGGCACGGCCTTCTCGCCGCGCAGGTAGGCGCCAGTGATCGACCGGCGGTTCTCGAGCAGGCCGGCCAGCGGTCCGGAGTGGATCAACCGACCACCGTGCTCGCCAGCGGCCGGGCCGATGTCCACGACCCAATCGGCCGACCGAATCGTGTCCTCATCGTGCTCGACGACGAGGAGCGTGTTGCCGAGGTCGCGAAGTCGCACCAGCGTCGCGATGAGCCGATCGTTGTCGCGCTGGTGAAGGCCGATGGACGGCTCGTCGAGGATGTACAGCACGCCCATCAGACTCGATCCGATCTGCGTGGCGAGGCGGATTCGCTGTGCCTCTCCCCCGCTGAGCGTTCCCGAGGCTCGATCCAACGTCAGATAGTCAAGGCCGACGTCGATGAGGAAGCCGAGCCGAGCCCGAATCTCCTTGAGCACCTGCCGCGCGATCTGGTTCTCCCGCTCGCTCAGGAGGGCGGAGAGCGCGTCGTACCACTCGAGCGCGTCCGTCACCGAGCGGCGGGTCGTCTCGATGATGTTGCGTCCGGCGATCGTGACCGACAGGGACTCGGGCTTGAGGCGCATGCCGTTGCAGGTCGGGCACGGCTTGTTCGTCATGTAGCGCTCGAAGTCGGCGCGCATCGCGTCCGAGCCCGTCTCCCGGTGGCGGCGCGTGAGGTTCGGGATGATGCCCTCGAACGTCGTCTTGAATGTGTGCGTGTTGCCGTTCCGCGCCCGGTAGCGGACGTCGACGCGCTGGCCGCGGTTGCCGTGAAGGATGATGCGGCGCGCCTCGTCGGACAGGTCTCGGACCGGGACATCGGTCCGGAAGTCGTAGTGCTCGGCCACGGCCTCGAGGATCTTGCTGAACCAGCTCTCGGTCGCCGCCATCCGCCGCCACGGGAGGACGGCACCCTCGTCGATCGACAGCTCGTCGTTCGGCAGCACGAGGTCGGGATCGATCTCGAGCCGCGAGCCCAGCCCGGTGCAGTCCGGGCAGGCGCCGTGGGGGGAGTTGAAGCTGAAGTTGCGCGGCGCGAGCTCCTCGAACGAGCCGCCGTGCTCGGGACAGGCGTACTTCTCGCTGAAGAGCCGATCCGCCTCCTTCGCGGGCGCATCGGGCAGGTTGAGGAGGAGGAGTCCTTCCGACAGTCGCAGCGACGTCTCGATCGAGTCCGCCATGCGGCTCGCGTCGGGGCGGGGAGCGCCGTCGTCATCGGCCTGCCGCACGACCAGCCGATCGACCACGACCTCGATGGAGTGCTTGAACTTCTTGTCGAGCTTGATCTCCTCGTCGAGGTCGCGCAGCTCGCCGTCCACGCGCACGCGAACGAAGCCTGCCTGCTTGGCGCCGGCCAGCAGCTTTTCGTGCTCGCCCTTGCGGTCCCGCACCAGCGGGGCCATGAGCATCACCCGCGTGCCGTCGGGGAGCTGGTAGAGCTGGTCCACCATCTGCTCGACGGTCTGGCGGCTGATCTCGCGGCCGCAGATCGGGCAATGCATCCGACCGATGCGCGCGAACAGCAGGCGCAGGTAGTCGTAGATCTCGGTGACCGTCCCGACGGTCGAGCGAGGGTTCCGCGATGCGCCCTTCTGGTCGATGCTGATGGCCGGGGAGAGCCCATCGATCTGATCGACGTCCGGCTTCTCCATCTGCCCAAGGAACTGGCGGGCATAGGCCGACAGCGACTCCACGTAGCGACGCTGACCCTCGGCGTAGATCGTGTCGAACGCAAGGCTCGACTTCCCGGATCCGGAGAGGCCGGTGATGACGATCAGCCGATCGCGGGGCATCTCCACGTCGACGTTCTTGAGGTTGTGCTCGCGTGCACCGCGAACCACGATCTTGTCGGAGGGCATTCCACGCCCATCGTAGCAGGATCCAGGCCGATGCGAACACCTGTTCGGTTTGCTCCCGGCCACCGGCTTGCCCCACCCGCTTCCTGGGTCCCAGGACCATCTGGACGAAAATTGGGCAGTTGTCGGCAGATAGGTGCGGATCAGGAGGCTTGTTGCGGCCCGAAGACCGGCGCAGGGTACTGGGAGATCGGTACGGGGGATGCCGACGGGGGAGATCAGAGGGGAGCCGGGCCGATCGTCGAGGGGAGCGGTCGACCCGGCACGACGACAGGAGCTACACGGCATGTTCTCGGTGGCGGTCAAGGGCTACGGAATCGTGATCTGGGATGACGATGGCGAGTGGCGCACATTCGCCCCGACTGACGCGCTGGCGGCCACCCTCGCGGACCGCGTGACCTACGCCCTCGACATGGTCCCGTGCCCCAGCGACGAACGCGACGTGCGCGAGGCACTGCTCGCCATCCGAGGCGCCGGCCTGCTGTCCGCCGACTGCGACCACGGTCCCGGCGAATGCGAGGGCGAATCCCGCCCCTTCTGATCGGCTGAACCTCCGCTACGTCGGATGACGCATGCCCGTCGATCATTAGCAGTGCTACCATCCCGCTCCCGTCCGCTCCCCCACCAGCTGGTGCTGTCCCTCGATGTCCGACGAACTCGCCATTCACGCGCGCGGCGTCACCCGTATCTACAAGGCGAAGCCGTCCCCGGTGACCGCCCTGGGCGGCGTCGATCTTGACGTCCAGCCCGGGGAGTACTTCGGCCTCCTCGGGCCGAACGGCGCCGGCAAGACGACGCTCATCAAGATCCTCACCACTCTGCTGCTGCCCACCAGCGGCACCGCCAAGATCGCCGGGTTCGACGTCGTCAACGAGACCGCGAAGATCCGGCGCGTCATCAACATGGTCGCCGGTGGCGAGCAGTCGGGCTACGGCCTGCTGACCCTGCGTGAGCAGCTCTGGATGTTCAGCCAGTTCTACGGCCTGCCGAATCGCGACGGCTGGCGCCGCGTCGACGAGCTCATCGAGATCACCGGCCTCACCGAGCAGCGCGACCAGAAGGTGCGCACGCTGTCGACCGGGCAGCGCCAGAAGCTGAACTTCGCGCGCGGCCTCCTCAACGACCCGTGGGTTCTCTTCCTCGATGAGCCGACGCTTGGCCTCGACGTTGCCGCGGCGCGCGACCTGCGCGAGCACACCCTGGCGTGGAAGGCGGCCGCACCGGGCCGCACCCTGCTCCTCACCACGCACTACATGGTGGAGGCCGAACAGCTGTGCGACCGCATCGCGATCGTGGACCGCGGCAAGATCCTGGCACTCGGTACACCTGAGGAGCTCCGCCGTCGGGTGCAGGCGGAGTCGATCTTCCGGCTCGAGCTCGACCATCTCCCGCACGACGGTGGCATCGCCGCGATCAGCGACCTGCCCGGCGTGCTATCCGCCGTCCCCGCCGACGACGACACGTCCGACGGAGCCGCCTCGGACCGCGTGGCGTTGAAGGTCGCCCTGGCTGACGACTCGGCGCTGACGAGCGTCGTCACTGCGGTGGCCGAGCGCGGCTCACAGCTCATCGGCCTGGCGAAGTCCGAGCCGAGCCTCGAGGACGTGTTCGTCGAGCTCGTCGGACGCGGCTTCGGGGATGAGGAAGAGGAAGCAGTGTCGTGAGCGCGTATGGGTCGGCGCCGGCAAGCGGTCCCCGTGAGGCCGCGGAGTGGTCGAATCGCCGCATCGTGGCGGTGAACCTCCGCGCGATCGTGGGCCGAGCCTACCCTCGCGTCATCGGCCTCACTCGGGAGCCGTCGTGGCTCTTCTTCGAGATCTTCCTCCCCTTCCTAGCCGTCAGCGCGTTCGTCTTCGTGTATCGCGCGCTCGGGGCGCCGGAGGCATTCGTCGGCTTCGTCGTGCTCGGCGGAGCCATGACAGCCTTCTGGCTCAACGTGGTGTGGATGATGGCGGCCCAGTTCTATTGGGAGAAGGACCAGGGCAACCTCGAGCTGTATTTCACCGCGCCGATGCACCTGATGTCCGTTTTGGCCGGCATGGCGATCGGCGGGCTGGTGATGACGAGCTCTCGTGCGCTGGCCGTGATCGGTATCGGCTCGCTGCTGTACGGCGTTTCCTACGACGTCCATGAGCCGCTCGCGTTGGCCGCGGTGTTCCTGCTGACCATGATCCCGCTGTACGGGATGGGGATGCTGTTCGCGAGCCTGTTTCTGCTCTGGGGCCGCGAGGCGTTTCACCTGGCACAGCTCCTCCAGGAGCCGATCTACTTCCTGGGCGGGGTGAACTTCCCGCTGCGCGCACTCGGCCCGGCGGTCGGGTTGGTGATGGCGACCCTGCCGCTCGGGGTGGGCCTCGACGCGATGCGCCAGCTGGCCTTCGCAAGCAGCGACACCAACGGTGTGCTGCCGGTCGGGACGGAGATCGTCATCCTCGTGGCGATGGGGATCGTCTTCCTCGTGGCGGCGCGCCTCGCGCTCGGCTACCTCGAGACCCTGGCACGCCGCGAGGGACGGCTGACCCTGCGGTGGCAGTGACCGAGGGCGCGGCCCAGGTCCCCGGCATCACGCTGGCCGATTCCTGGCGCAGCTTCCGCACCGCGATCGGCCTGGGCTGGGCCATCGAGGCCAACTGGTCCGACCCGTTCCTCTTCGCGATCTACACCATGGCCAAACCGTTGGCGGCGGCGATGATCCTGGTGGTGATGTTCCAGGTCATCACCGGCGGGCAGGGCACCGAGTTCCTCCAGTTCCTGATCGTCGGCAGCGCCCTATGGAACGTGGTGTTCGGCGTCATGGGTGGCCTGGTGCAGTCGATCCTCGAGGACCGCGAGCGGTACAAGATGATGAAGTACGTCGTCGTCACCCCGTCGTCACTGTTCCCGTTCCTGCTGGGTCGCTCGGTCGCCCGCGTCCTGACGTCCCTCGTCGCGGTGGTCCTCACGCTTGCTGTGGGCGTCGTGTTTTTGGGGGTCGACCTGCAGCTGAACCTCCTGCTCCTGGTTCCCGCCACCTTGATCGGCGTGACGGCCGTCGTGGCTCTCGGGGTCTTCATGGCCGGCTGGTGCCTCCAGCTCCGTCAGGAGGCGTGGTCGTACCCGGAGGCGATCGCCGGTGCGCTCTACCTCATCTCGGGCGCGATCTTCCCCGTCGACATCCTCCCGGCTTTCCTGCACCCGGTGGCCCTGGCCTCTCCCACCACGTGGTGGCTCGAAGCCTCCCGGCGCGCACTGGTCGGCCACGGGGCGCCGGGGATCGACGGCCAACCCGGGCTGTTCGAGGTCTTCAGCGATGGGCAGATCATGCTGTTCCTGGTGATCTCGACCGCGATCGCTATCCCGCTGGCTCTCGCGGCGTTCCGCTGGTTCATGCGACGGGCGCGCGAGGCCGGCCTCCTCGACATGACGACCGGCAGCTAGCGGACCAGCTCGTCGTAGTCGTCCACCACCAGCGTTGCGCGGCAGCGTTCGACGCGATCGGGCACGCAGGAGGCGGCACGATCGTCCGCGAAATGCCCGACGAAGACGAGCTGCTGCCCGCGCAGGTTCGGCCCGCCCGCTTCGGCCCGCGAGGGGAAGGCACGTCCCTGCGGCGCCGCCAGGCGCAGCCCATCTCGGATGAGCTCGGCCTGGGTGACGTCGACGTCCGGCTGGTACGGAAGCAGGACGCGCAGCGGGCAGTCCCGTTGAAGCCAGGCAACCGACGCGTCGGCCCCGCCGTCGTCACCGTTACAGTCGGCATCGAGCTCGGCGTACCAGCCGGCAACGTACAGCTCCCGGCTTTCCCAGCGGCCGGCCGGATCGCCGCCGGCCAGGGCGCCTTCCACGGACAGCGGGTCGATCTCCGGACGGGTCCCACCCGAGGAGCCCACCACGAGCAGGAAGAAGACGAACGCGCCAAGGGCGGCCACCGCGGCCAGGCCGATGCGAACCTCGCGCGTCATCCCGGCAGCTCGCTCCAGCGCGCCCGCAGCAGCTCGACTCCCTGCCGCCAGAGCTCAACGTGCGCCGGATCGTTGAGCCACGTCGAAGCTCCCGATGGATGGGGCAGACACAGCACGGCGGCGCCGGGTGCGGCATCCCAGCTCAGCTCGCGGCCCACCAGCTCATCGAGCTTCCGGCGCGGGCCGAAGGCGTAGCGATGGGCGATGCCGCCCACCAGGAGGACCACGGCCGGGGCCACCAGCTCGATCTCGCGCAGCAGATATGGCGTCCAGCGCGCAATCTCCTCGCGTGACGGCGGCCGATCGACCGACGAGCCGGGGGCGCGGCCCGGGTAGCACTTCCCGATGCTCGTGACGTACCAGCGCTCCCGGAAATCGTCGAGGCCGACGCCGGCGGCGGACAGCCAGCCGCACAGCCGTTTCCCGGCGTCCCAGGCGAAGGGCAGCCCGGTCTCGATCTCGCGCCAGCCGGGCGCCTGCCCGATGAGCATGGCGCGCTCGGCGCCGCTCCCGGAGAGAACCGGTGCCGCGTCCCCGTCGCAGACGGGCATGGAATCCTGCAGCGCCCGCAGCGCGCTGCCGATCGGGGCGCGCCGCGGCGGCGGGACGGGCCACTCGCCGGCATGGCGCAGCCGCCGGGGTGCCAAGCCTGCGAGGTCGATCACGTCGGCGGTCGGAGCGCCTCGCTCGCCCGCAGGTCGTCCGCGATCGCCAGCCGGAGCATCCGGCGCACCCCGTCGTGGAACGGGCCGGCCGCGGTGAGCGCGTCGGTGAGCGCGTCGCGGGC
>JAGXHP010000140.1 GCA_024636135.1 Chloroflexota bacterium | reverse complement strand
GTCGGCAGCGTCAGATGTGTATAAGAGACAGGGCGCACACAGGAGACGCCGATCGACGACGGCCAGCCGATGACGGCCGAGCGATACCGTTCCTGGCGCGACGAGGAGCTGACCACGCTCCGCACGGCCACCCCTGAGGCGCCCTGGGACGCGGCCGCCGAGCTGCTCGATGAGCTCGTCCTGTCCGGCGAGTACGCGACGTTCCTCACCCTCGTGGCCTACGGCCGGCTTGGCTGAGCCTCGTCCCGCTCATCCCGGAGCCCCACCGCGTCCATGTCCCAGAAGACCCGCGAGTACACGAGCGTCCCCGTCATCCACGGTTCGTAGGCGGCCAGGCGGATGACCTGGAAGGCGCGATCCGGTATACGGAGCGATGGGCGCCGGAAGCCGAGGCCGCTCGCGGGTTCAAACCCGAACCGGGGATAGTAGGTCGGTGATCCCTCGAGGAACACCAGGGGTTCCGGGCGTGTCTCCAGCGCCGACAGACCGTAGCGGATGAGTGCCGATCCGATCCCGCGACCCTGGTGAGCGGTTGCCACGCTCACCGGGCTCAGGACGAGGACGTCGACGAGTCGTCGTGGCGCATCAAGCAGGCCACGGCTGAAGGCGATGTGTCCGACCAAGCCCCCGCCGGCCATGGCCACGAAGGAGCATCCGTCGATCCATTCCGGCGATGAGCGAAGACGATGGACGAGCTCGGCCACGGACTCGTCGCCGAAGGCGTCGGCGACCACGCGGGCGATGTCACCGGTCTCATCGGGTCGCTCTGGTCTGTATTGGACGCCCTGCGCGGGATTCACTGGACGATGATCGCACGACCATCGGGCTGCCCCCGCCAGACCGAATGACCATCGCCCAGCACGAATGGATGGTGACGATCCACGGATTCCGTGCTACGCTCGTCTGAGCAAACGCCCACACAAGGGCAAATCACAATCGCGGCAGCACGAACGCTCCTCTCACGGTCTTAACGGCGAGATGGCTCGCTGAGGCCGCGCAGAAGGAGTGTTTCTCTTTTGTTGACCTACGAAGACAAGACGCTGACGTGCGTCGACTGCGGCATGGAGTTCTCGTTCACCGCGAGCGACCAGCAGTTCTACGCTGACCGTCAGTTCAGCGAGCCGCGCCGCTGTCCCGCTTGCCGCGCCGCCAAGAAGGCTGCGCGTGGCGAGAGCACCGGCAGCTACAGTGGCGGTGGCGGTGGCGGTGGTGGCGGATACGGTGGCGGTGGCGGTGGCTACAGCGACCGCCCGCGCGAAATGTTCAGCGCCACCTGCGACAGCTGTGGCAAGGAAGCCCGCGTTCCGTTCCGCCCGACCGGCACCAAGCCCGTGTACTGCAGCGACTGCTTCCGCCGCTAGGCACGCATCGCTTCAACGTGGACGACCCGGTGGCCTCGGCCGCCGGGTCGTCTTCATGTTCGTCGGCGACTCACGCGTCGGGCACGCCCCACGGCTCGGCCCACGGATACCGCTTGCTGGCGATCTCGAGCGCTTCCAGCATCCGGCCGCGCGCCTCCGCCAGCGCACGTGTCGCGGACGCAATCTCGGTCTCGTCGGCGTCCTTCTGCTCGGCCTCCGCGCGGATGGCCGATGACACGCGCCGGTAGGCCTGGATGCCATCGTTCGCCGACCGCGTGATCTGACCCGTCGCCTGTCGCAGGTGCTTGAGCTGCTCCTCGGGACGGGCATCGCCGTGCAGCTGGCGGTCGAGAATGGTGCTCAGCTCCTCGATGCGCTTGGTGGCACGGTCGATGGCACGGAGGTCCGCCGTGCTGCGGCGGGTGAGACGGCTGCGTGATCGGATCAAGGACCAAGGGTAACATCAGCGGACAGATCCCCCGGATGTCGGCGCCCTTGTCGAGCGTGCCGCCGGCCCTACGGCGCCGCGATTCGCCGCTCGACGAACTGGCCGGACGGCGGCCCGACGTCCGCGCCGCGGCTCAGCACGCGGACCGGCGCGCCCGTCACCTCGAGTCCCTCGTAGGGCGTGAAGTCACTGGTGTGATGGAGGTCGTCCTGGCGAATCACGCGCCTGGCGTCCGGATCCCACACGACGACGTCCGCGTCCATTCCGACCTCGATGCGCCCCTTCGCGGACAGCCCGAAGAGTGACGCCGGCGACGCCGACAGAACCTCAACCATGCGCTCGACGCTCAGCCTGCCGCGTGCGACTCCCTCGGAGTACACGACGCTGGTGAGCGTCTCGATCCCTGGACCACCGTTGCTGATCTCCGGGAAGGGCGGGGCCGGCAGACGCTTCTCGGTGTCGAGCCGATCGGGGACGTGATCGCTGCCCACCACGTCGAGCACGCCGTCGCGCAGTCCGGTCCACAAGGCATCGACATCGGCCGCGGATCGCAGCGGTGGTGAGATCACGCGTCGCATGACATCGGCGTCGCTCTCGTCGGCATAGACCGCGTCGGTGATGGCGAGGTAGTGCGGGCACGTCTCCGCGTACACCGGCTGGCCCGCTGCCTTGGCTTCGGCGACCGCGTCGAGCGCCTCGGCGCACGAGAGGTGGACGATGTACAGCGGAGCCTCCGCGCGACGCGCCATGGCGATCGCCCGCTTCGTCGCCAGCGCCTCCGCCTCGGGCGGCCGGCACGCGGCGTGGTACCTCGCCCCGACGCGACCGGACGCCACGGCCTCCGAGACCAGCGGGTCGATGATCGAGGGCTCCTCGCAGTGGAGCTGCAGCATGCCACCGTGGCGTGCGGCGATGCCCATCGCACGCTCGATGGCGTCATCGGGCAGCGCGAAGTCGTAGACCATGAAGGCCTTGAACGTGGGAACGCCGCGCGCGATCAGTTCCGGGAGCTGATCGAGGGCCCGCGGCTGCGTCCCGCTGATGACCGAGCACAGGCCGAAGTCGATCGGGGCCTGACGCATCGTTCGGGCGCGGAACTCGTCGAGGCCGGCAAGCGGCGAGCTCGAGCCCTCGCTCGTGATGCCGGTGCCGGGATTGTTGAAGGTCAGGACCGTCGTCGTTCCACCGGCCGCCGCAGCCGCGAGATCCTGGCCGAACCGATGCGGATGCGCCTCGTCCGAAAGCCGCACGTGGGTGTGCACATCGATCGCGCCCGGCAGGACCAGACGGCCTTTCGCGTCGATCACCTCGAAGCCGTCACGCGGAAGGTCATGGCCGACCGCGGCGATCTTCCCATCACGGATGGCCACATCGGCGACCTCGGAACCGGTGGGTGTCACCACCGTTCCGCCGACGACCATTCGTTCCACGGCTCGGTCAGGCCTCGCTGATCTCGATCTCCTGCGCACCCTCCCACAGCACGCGACGCCCCATCTCGGCCAGATGCTCATGGCCGCTGGTGAGCGTCGCGAAGTGGTTGCCGGCCAGCTGCCCGACGCGCGAGCTGAAGCTGCAGGCCCCGTACGGGAACAGGATCTCGCATTCGCTGATGTCGCCGACGTAGATCAGCACGTCACCCGGGGCGGGATGTGAGGTGTGGTTCTCGTAGCCGACGTCGGGCCGCTCCTCCCCGAACGGGATCCAGGTCGACTCCCCGCTCCACTTGCAGTGGATGAGCTTCGAACGAATCGGCAGCCAGGCCCGGAGCGCCTCGCGTGTACGGGGTGCCGCGGGCTCCCACCGCGCGGTGAACTCGAGCTCCCCCACCGTGATCTTCAAATCAGCCATGCGCCCGAGGATACTCCGTGGCGGGACGCTGGCCCCGCGCATCGGGCATCATGGCCTCGCAACAGCGGAGGGTCTCCATGGCCGGCGCACGCCCAACGATCAGCACTCATGTCCTGGATCTCGCATCCGGCGAGCCCGCCCGCGGCGTCGGGGTCGCCCTGTTCCGCCTGGCGGATGACGGATCGCCCGAGCTGGTCGCCGAGCTCACGACCGACACCGACGGCCGGATCGCCGACCTCCTCGACGGGACCGCGCTCGCTTCCGGCGACTACCAGCTGGCCTTCGACGTCGGAGGCTACGTGGACGATCCCGACGCCTTCTTCCAGAGCGCGGCGCTTGCGTTGCGGATCACGGACGCGGACCGGTCATACCACGTCCCGCTCCTGCTCAGCCCGTTCGGGATGAGCACGTACCGCGGCAGCTGAGGTGGACCCGGTCGACGAGCTCAACGCGGCCGATGTCGCGAGCTTCAGCGCCACGATCGCGCCGCTCTTCGAGCACGCGCCCCGCTTCATCGAGCGACTCGCCGCCGCGCGCCCGTTTGCGGACGAGGACGACCTGTTCGCCACGGCCCGGGCAACGGCGCGCTCCATGCCGGAGGACGAGCAGATCGAGCTGTTGAACGCCCATCCGCCGATCGGTGCCGATGCCGCCGCGATGTCTGCCATGTCGCGGAACGAGCAGGGACACGACGAGCCCGATGCGAACGCGTGGATCGCCGACGAGCTCACGGCCCTAAACGCGGCCTACGAGGGCCTCTTCGGCTTTCGCTTCGTCGTGTTCGTGGCCGGTCGCCCACGCGCTGACATCATTCCGCTTATCGAGCGCGCCGTTCATGCCGACCGGGACGAGGAGCTGCGACGCGGCCTCGATGACGTCGTGTTCATCGCCGAGGATCGATGGCAATCCGTCCGCGGCCCGGCGCCGCTGCGCGAGGAGCTGCGCGAGGCGATCGCGCTCGAGGTCTCACGCTGGATGGTCGGCGAGATCGACCGCGATGGCCTCGGACGGGCGGCCCACCGCCTCATCGAGGAGGGTGTGACCTCGCCGGCGCTCGTGGCGCTCTCGATCGAGGCGCTGGGCCCCGGGGACACGCTGGATGCATCGGTCGCTCGGCTGATGGCGGAGATCGGCCTCGGCGGCTGGGACGGTGGGCAGGCGGGCCAGCTCCTGGCACTTCATGCCGCCGCCTCCATCCTCGGGGAGGTCAGCCAGCCCATCGACGGAGCCCGGCGCATCGTGGCCGTCTCCTCCAACCCCGAGTTCGATACGCTGGTCAGCCGATGGGAGTCGACGCCCGAAGCGCGGCAGACAGTCGACGCGGAGATCCGAGGCGCGGCAGCCGTCCTGTTCGGGCCGCATGAGGAGGAATCCGAGTCGTGAAGCACGAGATCACGTACGGGAAGGCCGACGTCAAGGTCTACCGCACGCTTGCCGAGCCGCTCACGGGCATCACGCTGATCCCCGAATCGCCATTCACCGGGCGCGACAACCGCCTCGTGGCCGCGCAGATCGAGGTCGTGGTTCGCGGCGAAGTCTTCCTCGAGGCCTACACCCGGGGCGACAACCGGCTGGTGGTGGCCACGGACACGATGAAGAACTTCATTCACGCGGTATCGCTGCGAGCGCGCGCGCGGACGCTCGAGGAATGGCTGCTCGAGGTCGGCACGGCGTTCCTCGATACGTATCCCCACATGGAGCGTCTGACCATGATCGGCCGCGACCTGCCGTTCCCGGCGGCGCTCGTCCCGGCGACGGACGGCGACGGTTTCGACGCATCGGATCGGCTGTTCAGCCGCGACCGGGGCGACTACGGGTCTGCCCGACTCGACCTCGAGCGCCGCACCGATGGGTCGGTCACCATCACGGGCCAGGAATCGGGGCGCCGAGAGCTCCAGCTCGTCAAGACCACCGGCTCGGCCTTCGCCGACTTCGCGCGCGATGAGCACACCACCCTGCCCGAGCGTCCGGACCGCCCGCTCTACATCTGGTGCGACATCGGCTGGAGCTACACCGATGCGTCCGACGCCGTGCTGGTCAATCCCGACCGCTACGTGGCCGCCGAGCAGGTCGCCGACATCGCCAACGCCGTCTTCCACGAGTTCGTGTCGCTCTCGATCCAGCACCTGGTCAACGAGATCGGGACGCGGATGCTCGATCGCTGGCCCCAGCTCAGCTCGGTGAGCTTCGACGCGCAGAACCGGCTCTGGGACCTCGTGGCCGAGTCGGCGGACGACGCCACCGTGAAGACCTACAGCGATCCCCGGCCGCCATTCGGCCACATCGGGCTCATGCTGCGTCGCGATTGATCCGGACGCAGCGAAGCCCCCGGCAGGCGCCGGGGGCTTCGGTCGGTCAGGCGAGGGTTCAGTCGCCGAGCTGACCGCGGATGGCACCACCCGGGAACGTCCCGTTGTGCACGTTCACGTAGTAGTCCGCCGGGTTGGCCCGGATGTCCGCCACCACGGCCTCGTCGGCGTTGGCGCAGTACGTCAGGCGGTTGCCCTTCTGCGAGGCCAGGTCGATCCTCAGGTCCACGACCACCGGACCGGCCGTGCCGGCAGGAGCCTCGTGGATATGCGCCGCGGTCGGCGTCTCGATGGCCTGGACCTTCAGCGTATAGCAGACCAGGCCGGCGTTGTAGACGTCGAGCGTCGCAAAGCCCTTGCCGTTCGCATCGCCGGGTCCGGGGGCTTCTTCACTGCCACTCAGCGTGGTGGTGAACGTCCCGAAGTGGTTCGCTGAGACGGCGCTGGCCGCCGCGAGGACACCGATCATCCCGATGATCAGCGCCAGAGAGAAACTGGTGAAACGTCGTGCCATCGATACCTCCTGTGTGGGAGAGGACGGCGCGGGCAGTGCGCCGCCGTGTCATGTGGTGGAGGTACGTCTCGGCCCCGCTTTGACATCATCGGACGCGCATCAAGCGCCGAATGGGGTCCCGATCATCGAGGGATGGTCGATCGCCGGGCAGCGGTCCATGACCACCATGAGGCCGGCGTCGGCGGCCCGCTGAGCCGCGGGCTCATTCCAGACTTCGAGCTGCATCCAGATCGCCTTGGCGCCGATCTCGATCGCCTCGTCCACGTGGGTTGGCACAAGCTCGCTGCGTCGAAAGAGATCCACGACCTCGATCTTCGACCGCAGGTCGGCGGGAATCGAACGCAGGTCACGATGGGCGGGAATCCCGTGCACCTCCTTCTCGTTCGGATGCACCGGCACGATGTCGTAACCCTGGCGCAGCAGGTAGCGCGAGACGCCGTGCGACGCGCGCCACGGCCGCGACGAGCACCCGACCACTGCCCACGTCCGGAAGGTTCGGAGAATCCGCTCGGCGACCACCGGATCGCTCCAGTTCGCGCTCATCGAGACCTTGCGAGCTCCTGCAGCGCGGCCTTGATTCGCGCATCAAGCTGGCCATCCGAACCCGCCACGGCCCCCGCGGCACGCCGGGCCTCCCCCGCCGAGTACCCGAGTGACTCGAGCGCAGCGACCACGTCGGAATCCGTGCTCCCGCCGCCGCCGGCGATCCCCGCAGCGTGCACCTTCTCCTTGAGCTCGAGGATGATCCGCTGGGCCGTCTTGCGCCCGACGCCCGATACGCTGGTGAACACGTCCACGTCGTCGCCGACGATCGCCAGCTGGAGCCGGGTCACGCGGTGCGCCGTGGTGATGGCCAGTGCCAGTCGTGGCCCGACCTGCGAGACCGTCATCAGCAGCTCGAAGAACGCCAGCTCCTCGGTCGTGGCGAATCCGAAGAGCGACTGCTGGTCCTCGCGAACGAGGTGGTGGGTGAAGACGAACGCCTCGCTGCCCACCCGGAGCTTCGCGAGCAGCGCGGGGCCGGCGACGACCCGATATCCGATCCCATTCACCTCGACCAGCACGTGATCCTGGCCCATCAGCGTGACGAGGCCACGCACCGAGCCGATCACCCGATCACCGCCTTCGGTTCGGCGGCGGCCCGATACGCGCAGCCGATGGCAATGGCGAGGGCATCGGTCGCGTCGTCGGGAACCCCGGCCAGCGAAACGCCAAGGAGCCGCTCGACCATGGCCGCGACCTGTGCCTTGTCCGCGGATCCATTGCCGCAGATCGTCTGCTTTACCTCGTTCGGGGTGGGCTCGTCGATGACCACACC
>JAGXHP010000139.1 GCA_024636135.1 Chloroflexota bacterium | reverse complement strand
TCGACGGCCTGTCGGATGGCGAGTTCACGCGGGCGAAGACCGCCTGCGCCCTGTTCAGCGCCGCGGCGTGGGGCGCGCTCGACGGCGTCTACTACACCGACTGAGCGTCAGCGCCGAGCGGCCATCGCCGCAAAGGCATCGAGCGAGGTCGGGTCGGCCAGGGAGCCGCGAGCTGCGGCGAGTTCGGGATCGGTGCCGGTGAGGATCCGCTTCACCGGCACTTCCAGCTTCTTGCCCGATAGGGTGCGCGGCACCGCAGGAACGGCCTCGATCGTGTCCGGCACGTGGCGCGGCGAGAGCTTCGTCCGCAGCTCGCGCGCAATGGTCGTGCGCAGCGCGTCGTCGAGTGTGGCGCCCGCCGCGAGCGCGACGAACAGGAGCAATCGGTCATCCGTGTCGAGGTGGACGACCAGCGAGTCGGACACCCCCTCGATGGCCTCGACGACCGCGTAGAACTCGGCGGTCCCGATCCGGACGCCACCACGGTTGAGCGTCGCGTCCGAGCGGCCGCTGATCACGCACGAGCCGCGCTCGGTGAAGGTGATCCAGTCACCATGCCGCCACGCTCCGGGAAAGTCCTCGAAATAGGCCGCGCGGTACCGTTCGCCATCCGGATCGTTCCAGAACCCGACGGGCATCGACGGCATCGGCGCGGTGATGACGAGTTCGCCCTGCTCGCCGATGCGGGGCGTGCCATCGGGCGCAAATGCCTCGACCGCGCATCCCAGGTGGCGGCACGAGAGCTCGCCCTCCCACACCGGAACCAGTGGCGACGCACCCACGAACGCCGTGCACACGTCGGTTCCGCCGGAGACCGACTGCAGCTGTGCGCTCGGGGAGATCGCGTCGTAGACGTAGCGGAAGCCGTCGACCGGCAGGGGAGCCCCGGTGGAGCCGATCCCGCGGAGCGCGGAGAGATCGGCGATCTGGCGCGGACGCAGCCCGTCCTTGCGGCAGGCCATGAGGAATGGCGCGCTCGTGCCGAAGTAGGTGACCCCCTCCTCCGCCGCCAGCCGCCACAGTGCGCCGAGATCGGGATGGGCCGGCGAACCGTCGTAGAGCACGATGGTCGAGCCGACCGCCAGCCCGCTCACCAGGTAGTTCCACATCATCCAGCCCGTGGTGCTGAACCAGAAGAATCGGTCCGACGGGCCCAGGTCGTGATGCAGCGCGTGGATCTTCAGGTGCTCGAGCAGGATTCCGCCATGCCCGTGGATGATCGGCTTCGGCAGTCCGGTGGTTCCGGAGCTGTACAGGACGAAGAGCGGATGGTCGAACGGCACCGGCTCGAACGTGAGCGGTGCAGCCTCGGCAAGGAGCTCGCTCCACGGCAGCGCGTCGGGGATCCGCACGGTCTCGGTGTCGAGGTAGGGCAGGACCACGGTTGACGACAGGCTCGGCAGCGCGGCACGGATCTCGGCGATCTCGGCCGTCCGATCGACCGCGCGGTCACCGTAGCGGTAGCCGTCGATCGTCAGGAGGACGCTGGGCTCGATCTGGCTGAGCCGGTCGACGACGCTGCGGGTGCCGAACTCCGGAGCGCAGCTGGACCAGGTGGCCCCCAACGATGCCGTGGCGAGCATGGCGATGACCGCCTCGGGGACGTGCGGCAGGTAGCCCGCGACGCGATCGCCGCGGCCGACGCCAAGCCGCGACAGTCCAGCGCGGCAGCGTCCGACCGCGTCGCGGAGCTCGTCCGCCGTGAGCGCCATGCGCTCGCGTGTCTGTGACCGCGCAATGAGCACGACGTCCTCGCCGTCCCGACCATCGAGCCGAAGGCAGTGCTCCGCCCAGTTGAGACGTGCGGTGGGGAACCACCGCGCCCCGGGCATTTTCGGGTCCGCGAGCGCCGGGCCGGGATCGGTGGACGACCGCACGTCGAAATGATCCCAGACCGATGACCAGAATCCTTCGAGGTCCTCGATCGACCAGCGCAGGAGCTCGTCATAGCTCGCGAAGCTCAATCCGCGCTCGGCTTCGAGCCAGGCGAGATAGGTGCCGATGCGGGTGCGCTCACGCACGTCCGGAGGCGGGGACCAGAGAACGGGAGGCTGTGGCATGCGCTGGATGATGCCAGAGGGGACGCTATGCTCATGCCTCCGATGCACCTGCCCGTCGCGCTCCTCGTCCTCCTGCTGAGCGCACCGCTGCCCGCACCGGGCGCCCCGACGGCGGTCGCCGCCGTCCCTGACGAGCCGGGAGTGGCGATCCTCCCTGATGCCGCGACGCTCCAGACCGTCGCGGCCGATGTCGACGGTGACGCGCGTCGCGAGATCGTGCGCCTCATTCGCGCCGCCGATGACGCCGTGCTGGCCGAGGTCTGGGGGGAGTCGGGCGACGAGTGGGCCCGGCGTGGCGACGCGGTCGAGATCGTGCCACCGTCGCGGATCGGGACGCGGATCGACCCCGTCTACCTCGCCACGCCGGTCCAGGCGCTGGTCCGCCGTGTCGAGGGACGCGAGCGAGTGACGATCGCCAGCCAGCCACACTTCGAGGAGATCGACGTCGGGCCCCCGTGCTGCCTCGTCCTCCACGACCTGGGCATCGTGGACGGGGTGGCGTTCGCGACGCGCGTCGCCGAGCGCAGCGACTTCGCCGACGCGGTCCTCGTGCTCGACTTCGACGGCGACGGGACCGACGAGCTCCTCTCGACCCAGTCCCTGCCACCGCTCGGCGATCTCGAATTCCCGATCCTGGCGCGGGTCCACCGCTGGGCCGGCGACGCTTTCGCGCGCCCCACCGAGACTCGACTTCCCGTGGGGTCGGGGCACGCGCCGATCGTGTTGCGGGACAGCGACGGCCTGCCCGGCGACGAGGCGGCCATCCTGTCGGAGGCGCCCGGTCTGCCCCAGATCTACCGCCTGCGGCTGGTCGACGACGACGAGCTCGTGGCCGACCCTGGAGGGACGGCGGCCCGACAGGCGGTCGGCGTGGAGCTGGCGAGCGGCCGCGGTGTGGCGCTCGTCGACGCATCGGGCGGGCTGGCCCTGGCGGTCTGGCCGGCGGGGGCTGTGCTCACCCTGGAGCCATCACTGCCGCTCAGGGGCGTTCGGATCGTCGGCGTGGTCCTCATCGGCGGCGGAGAGGGTGTCGTGATCCACGAGCCCATCAGCGAGGCTGTGCACCTGCTGAACCCGGCAAACCCGACGGCCTTCAGCGCGACCACCGTGACGCGCAGCCCCGCCGCAGCGGCACTCTCCGATTCGCCGTTCGTCAGCTTCAGTGGCACGGTCCCGGGCGGTGGGATCGATGGCGAGTCCCTCGTCATCCACCAGGGACGGTTGATTCCGTCGCCCGTCGCCAACCAATTCGCCAGCACCTCGGTCATGTCCAGCCTGGGCGGCGCCCAGCCGATCGGGCTCGTGGGCGATCGGGACCTCCTCGTCCTCGACCACTCGCCGCGGGGCCTGTCCGGGGGCAACGGAGCGGATGGCGGGGCGCTCGGCGTGCCGCCGATTCGTGCGGGATCGTGGACCAGCGTGGTGCCGTTCTCGACGGTCATCGAACGCGAGATCGATGATGGCGAGCTCGACCCCCCCCTGCGCGATGCGCGTCCCGTTGATGGCCGAGGAACGATCGAGGTCGGCCCCGGGGGATTCGTGGCGGAGGTCTCTGCCCCACCGGGCTCGAGGATCTTCGCCGGCGATGCCGACCCGTCGGTGATCAGCGGACCCATCGTCGTGCCCGCCTCCGGCCGCGCCGACGCTCCCTTTGCCCCGCCGAACGTCGCGATCGACAACCCGCGCTACCGGGCCACGCTCGTGGTCCAGACACCGGCCGGCCGCACCTACCGCGCCGCCTGGACCGTGCGCGTCCGGAACGCGCCGCCGCCGCTCGAGGTGGCGGTCAGCACGCCGTTCGGATCGAATGCCGTGGAGGTCACCGGCCGCGCCGAAGCGGCCACCAGCGTCGAGGTGGACGGCGTTCCGGTCGCGCTCGACGACGCCGGCGGCTTCGCGACGACCGTCGAGCTTCCCCCGTGGCCGACGGACGTCGTGGTCGAGGCCGCCGATGGTCTGGGCAACCGCGCGCGCCGCACGGTCAGCGGCGTCGGCTGGCTCGACTACCGCGGGCTCCCGTGGGTGCCGATCACCGCGGTGGCGCTGGCGGCCGTCGGGATCGTGCTCTTCCTCCGCGTCCCGCGCGCGACTCCACCCGCGCGGCGTGCGGACGACGACGCCGCCTACGAGGAGATCGAGCCCGACTGAGGGCTCAGCCGCCCCGTCGTCGGCGCGCCAGGCGCTCAGCAAGCGTCTCGGCAGGAGCGTCGGCTGCCGGCGGCTTCGGAGACTCCACCGTCGGTGGCGCAGATGCCGGCGGCGGGCTGGAGGGGGGCGTTGGCCGCGGCCGTGGCGGCCGGGGTGGCGGTGGCGGTGCGCTCGCCGGAACGGTCGGATCGGGCCTGGAATCCGTGGTCGTCGGGGCGCTCGCGCGCTCGCTGCGGCGCGCCATGCGCTCCCGCGCGGCACGCAGCTCGGCCAGTCCGGCCACGGGTTCCGGCTCGGTGCGCCCGAGCCCCACGCGGCGTGCGGCCCAGGTCCGAGCGCGCCGGAAGTCCCCTCCGCTGAGCGCGACGCGCCGGACGCCGACGTCGATCGGGACGAGCACGATCGCCAGCAGCAGCAGCCACGGCCAGATCGGGGTCGGGAAGGCATCGGCCTCGATGTCATGCGTCCAGACCGATGCCGGCGCCGCCTCGTCGTCTAGCGCGCGCTCAAGGCCGCGACCCGATGCGGCAAATGCGGCCAGCGCCTCGCCGTCGACCCCGAGCCGCCGGTACTCCTCGGCGGCCGGCGACACGATCCCGAGGGTGCGACTGGCGGCGTCCGTTCCGGTCTCGTCCTCGAAGGTCTGCGCCACCCGGACCAGGTACGCGCCCTGGGCGTCGGCCCGCACCGTTCCGGAGTAGCGGCCCGGTCCGACCTGTTCGAGCACCGTCTGGGTCGGCTCGAGGTCCGGCGAGACCAGGCGCAGCACGGTGCGATAGAAGTTGCGGGGACCGGCATCGTCGTCGAACGACGTGACCTCGACGTTGAGCTCGCCACGCTCCCCGGGGCTGAAGCGCACGTCGATGCCCTCGGCGTCCTGCGGGGGGAGAGTCCAGGCCACGAGCTGCGCGGTGAGGGTGCCGAATTCGGGGGTGCCGATCCACGGCGTCGCCCACTGCTGGCGCGTGTCGGACGTCCAGGCGGCCGCGCGTCCCAGGCCGTACTGCCACTGGGCCAGCAGCGGGTCCTCGCGACCGGTGAGGAGGGCGACCGTGGCACTGCCCTTCGCCGTCGTGGCGTTGTAACCCAGCAGCTGGGGCAGGCGGCCGGCATCCAGGCCGTCGAGGATCTCCGAGGACGAGGAGGGGATCGGCTGGAAGGTCTCCTCCACGATCTGCTCGCCGGCCGTGCGGATGGTCTCGCGCAGGAAGATGTCGGGGATCGTGGTGGCGTCGGCCGCGTCGTAATACCGTCCGCCGGATTCCTCGGCCAGCCGCTCGAGGAGGCCCGCTGAGCCGCCGCCCGTGCCGATGGTCGACAGGGTGATGCCCGCGGCGCGCATGTCATCGAGCAGGTCGTCGTAGGCGCCGTGCGTCGACCACCCATCGGTGATGAGGATGATGTGGCGCAGCGAGGCGGGGTTGTCGACCAGGTCGTCGTAGGCGGCCTTGAGCCCGGCGTAGATGTTCGTGTTGCCGTCGGCCGGGAAGCCGATGCCGGCGTCGAGGGCGCCGAAGTCGATCGGCGCGGTCCGGACCGCCCAGTGCGCGTTCTGGTCGAACGCGACCACGCCGAGCTGGTCGGTCGGCGCCATGGCCTCGGCCGCGCGCAGGATGGCTTCGCGTGCGATATCGACCTTCTCGAATCCGCGCTGGCCCGACGGGTTCGCGTTGTCGCGCGAGTCGCCGGTGCAGTGGCAGTCGGCCATGCTGCCCGACTTGTCGACCACGGCGACCATCGCCACGTCCGGCGAGCGCTCTCGGTCGCGCACCGTCATGTAGACGGGCAGTGCCTCCTCGATCGGGGTTCCGATGTAGCCGCCGGCCCCAAAGCTGCCACGGCCGCCGAGCATGACGAGACCCTTGCCGAGGTCCCGAACGTAGACCTGGAGCGTCGCCATGGTCGCGTCGCCGAGGTCGGTGGCTTCCACGTTGTCGAGAACCACCGCGTCGTAGCCGGCGAGCGTGGCGAGGGACGAGGGGACGCCCCCCGCCGGCACGACGGTCACCTCGAGGCTCCCCTCGCCGAGCGACGCAACCAGGTCGGCGGCTCGTATTGCGTCATCGGTTGCGACGAGGATCTGCGGCTCCCCGGTCACGAGCACGTAGGCGTCTGCGGCGTTGTTCTGCGCGAAACGATCGACCGGCGACTCGATGACGGCGCGGAAGACGTGGAAGCCCGGTTCGGCAGCCGTCACCGAGAAGGGCAGCGTCGTGATGCCGGGCTCCAGCTCGAGATCACGGGTGGCGACCGTCTCGCCGTCCGCCAGCAGCCGCAGCGTGGCCTGCGTGCCGATCGTCGAGCGCAGCCGCACCACCAGGTCGATGGTCTCGCCGACCCGTGCGCCCGGCGGCGCATCCACCGCGTCGACCAGCACCTCCGCGGCCGACTCGTCGGCCGGGGTCACGACATCGAGCCGGACGCCGCGAGCCGCCGCTGCGGCAATCGCGTCATCGGCCTGCCCCGACGTGTCGTTGCCATCCGACAGCAGGACGAGCCGTTGCTGGAAGCCGCTCGGCAGGATCGCGGCAGCCAGGCGGACGGCGGCCGCCACGTCGGTCGCGCCGACGACCGGCTCGGACTCGGGGTCGGCGAGCTGATCCAGCGCCGATGGCAGCCGATCGACCAGCGCGTTCGCCCCGAACACGACGACCCCCGCCGTATCACCCTCCGGCATCTCGCGGACGCTGGCCCGTGCCCAATTGACGAGCTCCTCACGGGTGGCGTCGAGCATCGAGGCCGACCCGTCGAGCAGGAACACGACGCTCAGCCGGTCCGACGGAAGCGCGAGCCGCGCGCCGGACAGTGCCAGCACCAGGGCCGTGACGAGAGCCATGCGGATGATGAGCGACGCCATGCGCCGCGCCCGGGGCAGGGTGCGCGACGCCGTGAACCACCCGATCCCCACCACGGCCATGGCCGGGATCAGCAGCCACAGCCACGCCGGATCGGAGAAGGCGAACGGCATCGTCATCGCGGTCGCGCGCCGAGTGGCTGAGGCATGGCGCGCATCGCGCGCTGGATGCTTCGCCGGGTGGGCCGATGGAACAGCATCCATTCGACCAGCAACAGCCCGAGCGCGGCAAGAGCCAGCGGCCACCACCACTCAGCGCGGGTCGGTTGCGTGGACGGATCATCGGCCGCGCTCACGCGACCCATCTCGACGATGCGCTGGGGGTCGTCGGGGCGAACGTCCGACTCGTCGACGCTGAACAGGTTGACCGCGGTCCGACCCAGGCTGGTGTCGTCGAGCTCCGCGACCTCGCTCCGGGCGCGGAGCTCGCGCAGGCCGACGAGTTCGGCGCCGGGAATCGTGGCGCGTCCGCCCACGACCGGCACCTCGACAGCCTGCGTGCCCGCGCCGGGGAGGCCGCTGGTGCCGACCGTCTCGAGGGCGAGGCGATCGATGCGGGGATCGACCGCGACGCTGACGGACTCGCCGAGCCGCATCGACGACGGCAGGATGCCATCGGTGGCGGGGAGCAGGTAGTCAGCGAGGTTGCTCATGAGCAGCGGGAAGGCGACCTGCAGCGGCAGGTCCGACTCGCCGAGGTCGAATCCGATGAACCCGACTCGGCGTCCGCTCTCCTCGCCCACGGCGATCATCGGCGTGCCGCCGCTGGTCGAGACCGCGGCACGGATGCCGGCGGACAGCGTGACCTCGCGCGTTCGACCGACGTGGACCGTCGAGAGATCGACGAAGCGCAGGATCGGCTCCTCGGGATCCACCCGCGCGATCACCGGGTTCGCGATCCGTCCGTCGATCGCGCCGAAGGGGCCGTCGTCATCGGGGTCGATGTACAGCGCCGGGATCGTCGGGGCGGTGGGCGGGACCATCCCATCGAACACCACGAGGCCGTAGGGTTCGCCGGCATCGGCTGCCTCGGCGACCGCGTCGGCATAGCCATCCTCGTCGACGGCATACAGCTCGAGCCGTGGCAGGAGGGCGAGAGCGTTCTCGAGGTACGCGCTGCCGCTCCCGACCAGCAGGGCGCGGGTCGTGACCTCCGCAGGCGCGATGGCGAAGGCGCGGTCGTCGGTGATCAGCGCGTCCACACCCGCCAGCCGCGCCTCGATCACGGTGGCCGCGCCGGGGACGGTGCTCACCAGGGCCTCCGAACGCTGGCCGGCGGGGATCGTGAGCTCGCGGGCATCGACCAGGGCTCCGTCCGCGTAGATCTCCAGCCGCCGGGTGGCGTCAACCGCCGATGGGTTGGAAACGGCGACGAAGAGGTCGAGCTGCGCGCCACCGGCGCGACGCAGTGCCGACAGAGCGGCGATCGCCTGGTTCGCGTCCGTGCCGCCGACGCGTTCGACCACCACCGGCGCGCCGACGCCGAGATCGGGCAGCCGGTCGCCCGCGGCGTCGGTCACCACGACAACGGTGGAGTCGCTGTCGCGCCGGGCCAGCGCTGATGCGAGGGCAAACGCGTCCGTCAGGTCGCCGGGCAGCTGCGTGGCCTCGATCGCTTCAATGGCCTCGATCGCTGCATCGGCATCATCGGTCTCGCTGACGACCACCTCGGCGCTGTCCGCGGCGGCCACGACGGTGATGTGCCCGCCGACCGGCAGCCGATCGACGACGTCGCGGGCTCGGTCGCGCGCCAGCGCCATGCGGTCTTCGTCGTCGGTCCGGGTCGCCATCGAGGCGCTCGTGTCCACGATGAGCACCACGTTGGCGGCCAGATCCGATTCGACCGCGCTGAATGGGCGGGCAGCGGCTGTCACCACGATCGCGGCAATCAGCAGCTGGACGAGGAGGAGCCAGCTGAACCGCAGCTTCTGCCATGGGGCGTTGGCTTCGACATCGCGGATCAGCTGCTGCCAAAGAAACGTCGAGCCCACCGGCACGTCGCGGCGTCGCAGCCGCAGCATGTAGAAGGCGACGATGATCGGCAGACTGAGGAGGCCGATGAGGGCAAGGGGCGCAATCATTCGACCACCCGCCGCCGGCGCAGGACGTCGAACAGCAGGTCGGCTAGGTCGAGGTCCGAGGGCACCGCGACGTACGCCCCGCCGCGCCGGCTCACGAAGCTAGAGATCTCGGCCTGCCACTCACTCAACCGGGCGCGGTAGCGGTCGACCAGGTCGTCGTCGCCGGAGACCTCGACGGCGTGGCCGGTCTCGCTGTCGACCAGGCGCGCGTCCGGGGCCACCTCGGGCTCGAGCTCATCGGGAGCCAGCAGGTGAAGGACCGAGAGCTGGCAGCGCGTGCCGGCCAGGTCACGAAGGGCGTCGAGGTAGCCGGGGTCCATGAGATCGCTGATGAGGATCAGCGGCCCCGTCCCGCGCAGGCGACCGGCGTACGAGCGCGCGGCCGACGCCAGGCCGGTCAGTCGCTCGGAGCGAGGCTCCGCGAGGAAGCGGAACAGCTCGAGCGCCCGGCGCTTGCCGCGCATCGGGCGCATGCCACTCGCCTCGCCATCGCCAAGGAAGGCCACGCTGACGCGGTCCATGCTCGCCAGCCCCAGGTACCCGAGGGCTGCGGCCGCCCGGCGCGCCGCATCCAGCTTGTTCGGCTCGCCGTAGTCCATCGATCGCGACGCGTCCACGAGCACGTGGACGGTGACGTCCTCCTCTTCCACGAAGAGCTTGACGAACAGCTTCTCGAGCCGGGCGTACGCGTTCCAGTCGAGCTGTCGCAGGTCGTCGCCGGCCGCGTAGTTGCGGTAGTCGGCGAATTCAACGCTCTGGCCGCGCCGAACGCTGCGCCGCTCGCCCTTCATCCGCCCCGCGGTCATGCGGCGCGAGGCGAGCTCGAGCTGCTCGAGCCGTCGGAGGAACGCCTCGTCGAAGAACGGGGCTCGCTCGGCGGTTGTCATGGGCTCGGGATCGTATATACGGGATATACGATCGGCGCGCCGGCTATTCGGCCGGCTCGGTGGGCGTCTCGGCGATGATCGCGCGGACCACGGAGTCGGTGCTGATGCCCTCGGCCTCGCCCTCGAAGTTCAGGATGACCCGATGACGAAGCGCCGGGGGGGCGACCGCCTGGACGTCGCCGTATGCCACGTTGAACCGTCCGTCGAGCAGCGCATGGATCTTCGCCCCCAGCACCATGGCCTGGGCACCGCGCGGCGAGGCGCCGTAGCGGACGTACGACTTCACGATCTCGGGGACGCGCCCCGTGTCGGGGTGGGTGGCGCGCAGGATGCGAACGGCGTAGGCCATCACGTGCGATGCGATCGGCACGTCGCGGGCAAGACGCTGCATCGCGAGCACATCAGCGCCGGTGGCGGCCTTGCCGACCGTCGGCTGATCGACGCCCGTCGTGCGCTCCATGATGGCGATGAGGTCGTCCTCGGACGGGAACGGCACATCGATCTTGAAGAAGAAGCGGTCGAGCTGCGCCTCCGGCAGGGGATAGGTCCCCTCCATCTCGAGCGGATTCTGCGTGGCGAGCACGAAGAACGGCTCGGACAGGGTGTACTGCTGCTTGGCGACGGTGACCCGATGCTCCTGCATCGCCTCGAGCAGCGCGCTCTGGGTCTTCGGCGTGGCCCGGTTGATCTCGTCGGCCAGGACGAGATTGGAGAAGATCGGCCCCTGCTGGAAGCGGAAGCGCCGCTCGCCACCCTCTTCGACGATGATGTTCGTGCCGATGATGTCGGCGGGCATGAGGTCCGGCGTGAACTGGATGCGGCTGAACCCCAGGTCCAGCGCATCGGCCATGGTGCGGACGAGCATCGTCTTGCCCAGGCCGGGCACGCCCTCGAGCAGCGCGTGGGATCCGGCGAGAAGGCTGATGACGGTCTGTCGCACCAGCTGCTCCTGCCCGACGATGAACGTCCCGACCCCGGCCTCGATGCGTCGCGCCATGTCGGCGAACTGCTCCGGCGCGAGATCCTCGGTCGGCTCGGTGGTCGTGGGGGCGATGGGCTCGGTCATGGGTCCTCTGGTTACTCGCTCGGTTCGAGGCGGGAGAAGTAGTCTCGGACGAAGTCCTTCAATGTGATCGGCACCTGCTGCCGATCCAGCGCGGACTGCGCGTAGTCGTGGAACAGGTCGAACACCGATGCATACGGGACGACGCTGTCGTTGTCGAAGCCGACGCCGGAGCCGGAGCCCTGCTGGTCCGTGCCGCCGTTCCCGCCACTGCCCGCGATGAAGTCCGGATCACCGGGACGGCCGAAGCGCTCGAAGTCCGAGAGCACGCTGCCCTCGCCGTCGGTCTCCGAACCCTGGTTGCCCGATGTCGGGCCGTCGAACCCACCGGTCCGCAGTCCGCCGCCCGGGATGCGCCGCACGCTGGTGCCGCCTCCGCCGCCCAGCTGACCGCCGCTCCCGGGCTGACTGCCCGGCTGACTGCCGGGCTGACTCCCTGGCTGGCCGCCTGGCTGACCGCCTGGCTGACCACCGGGCTGACCCGAGCTGCCCGGCTGGCCCGAGCTGCCCGGCTGGCCAGAGCTGCCCGGTTGGCCGGAGCCTCCGGGCTGGCCAGAGCTGCCCGGTTGACCCGAACCACCGGGCTGACCGGAAGTTCCGGGTTGGCCCGACGAGCCAGGCTGCCCGGTGCTCGCGCCCGTGGGCTGTCCCGCACGCGCGACCTGTCGCGCGCCGTCCTGGAGGGCCGACTGGGCCCGCGCCACGTCTCGCTGCAGCTGGCGGTCACGTGTCGCGTCGCGCATGGCATCGGCCGCGCGTTCGAGCGCCTCGGCCGCGGCCTGACGAT
>JAGXHP010000138.1 GCA_024636135.1 Chloroflexota bacterium | reverse complement strand
GGGTATCTCCTGGCTGCTCAGCGAGATCAACGGAACGAAGGTCGTGACCCACGGCGGCTCGACGAACGGGCAGTACGCGGGATTCACGATGGTGCCGGCGCACCGCTTTGCCGTCGCGTCCCTGACGAACGCCGAGCCCAACGGTCCCCTTTTCAATCGCCGGATCCGGGATTGGGCGCTCGAGGCGTTCCTCGGGCTGGTCGAACAGGAGCCGGTGCCCGAGCCGCGCTCCGCCGGCGAGCTGGTGACCTATGCCGGCCGCTACGAGACCGGCGCGTGGCTCATCGACGTGGTCGTCGACGGTGATCACCTGTGCATGGAGGTCTCGCCCTCGGATGAGTTCATTGCGCAGCTCGGAGAAGATGCCGACCACCGGGAGCCGCCGATCCCGCTGCGCATGCTTCCCGACTCGGATCGCTACGTCGTCACCGACGGACCCCACGATGGCGAGCGCGGCTTCTTCCTGCGCGATCCGGGATCAGGTGCGATCACCGGGATCCACGTCCACGGCCGATACGCCCCTCGCGCCGATCCGAATCCCTGATCAGCTCAAGCACGGCTCGCGGCGACGTCACCCGGCAAACGTCTTCGACGTGGGTCGCCCACGCACGGTGAGCCAGGCCGGGCGTCGGTTGACCGGGCCCTCGGCCGAAGTCGGCGGACTCCCCGGGCGGCTCGTCGAGGAACGACGCGAGCAGCCCCGACTCGCGCGGTCGATCGTACCAACGCGCGGATCGTGGAGGAAAGCGCATCGACCCGCAACGGCCAATTGTCCTGCCCTCGTGGCGGCGCCCCGGCTCGCCCTACTGGTCTGGACCGGCTGGCGTCCATGGCGTACGGTGATGTCCATGACGGGCTCGCCGGAACACGTGGTGGAGGCGATGTACGAAGCCCTCGACGCCGACGACGTCTCGGGCTTTCTCGACCTCTGCGCGGACGACGTCACGATCCGCTATCCGGCCGATGGACGGCTCGCGTACGGCGGGACATGGAACGGACGCGATGCGGCCGAAGCATTCCTCGATGCCCACGACGCGGCCGAGGAGATCCTCGTTTTCGACGTCCACGAGATGCTTGAGCGGGACGGAACGGTCTGCGCGCTCGGAACGTTCAGAGGCCGAGCCAAGCCGACGGGTCGCGAATGGTCCACGCGATTCGTCCACGTCCTGACGGTCGAGGACGGCAGGCTGAGCCGATGGGAGTCGTTCTTCGACACGGCAGCTGCCATCGAGGCCCACCAGGTCGCGCCGCTTGTGGGCTGAGTTGGTACCAACCGAGTGTCGATCAGCCTCGATACCCGAAAAGCCGATGGGTCAAACGCCGTCGCGTTGACTAGCGCCCCGGTGGTTTGCATAAGCGGGACACGGAGCCGATCCGCCGATGCCTCTGAGCGTGAAATCGGAGGCGAATGGCGCGGCCAGCCGGCTAACGGCAATCAGGGGTGCAGTTGTCCAAAACGCGTCGTCCGCAAAACGGCGCTCGCCGCCGACTCGCCCAAGGCTGATCACCGCGTTCCGGTTGCGATCTGCCGCGGCGCGCCGAAGCTCAACTGCCCACGGAAGCGCGAACTCGGGAGCGTACGACGCGAATCCCCGGGAGACCCCGTCAAGAGGCAGACGCACCGTCCCGCAAGTTGTCGAGTCCGTCGAGAATCAGGTCCAGCCCGAACTCGAATTCATCGGCGTAGGAATAGCCGGGCTTCATGGTGTGCTCGGTGATCATCTCGGCGATGTGCGGGTACTCGTCGCGTGGGAGCTGCGCAAGGCTGGCGGCGGCCAGCTCCCCGACCTCGTCATCGGTCTCGAACGGCAGGGTCGCCTCCTGGCTCGCCCAGCCGTAGATGTAGCAGTCCAGCAGCGAGAACGCGTGGGCGGTGGCCGCCATCGAGAAGCCTCCCGCGCGCAGGCAGCCGATGACGGCGTTGTGCTGTCGCAGCGTCGCCGGAATCGGCGGGTCGGTCTGCGCCTCCAGCAGGCCGGAGACCCACGGATGGTGCGAAAACACGTCGCGGGCGGAGATCGCCCGCCGTCGCATCTCGGCCCGCCAGTCGTCAACGGTTGACGGCAGGTAGATCTCGCTGCCGGCGAGATCGGCGATGCCGAGCAGCAGGTCGGCCTTGTTCGCCACGTGGTTGTAGAGCGACATCGCCTCGACGCTGAGCTGCTGCCCGAGCCTGCGCATCGAGAGCGCCTCGAGCCCCTCCCGATCCGCGAGGTCGATCGCCGCTCGCAGGACACGCTCCCGCGTCAACGGAGCCCGCGGCCGGGCGTTGTGCCTCTCGGCTCCCCTCGCCATCTCCCTCTCCCTGCTCACGTGGGCTTGACAGGCTTACGGTGTATGTCTACATTCTGGACAGACCGTATTTACACCGTAAGTATAGCAACCGCAAGGAGGTCCGATGCAACCTGTCAACGAGACCGATCGGCGAGCACGAATCTCGACCCTCTGGGTCGTCGTGATGTTCAACATTCTTGCCGCCGACATCTTGTCCTTCATCCAGCCCGGGTTCCTGGCCGAGGTGATGACCGGCATGGCCGGCGAGATCCAGATCACATCCGAATTCCTCCTGGTCGCCGCCGTGATGCTCGAGATTCCGATCGTCATGATCTTCCTGTCGCGAGTGTTGCCGTTGCGCGCGGCTCGCCTCGCCAACCTCGGTGCCGTCGCAACCACGGCGGCGTTCGTGATCTTCGGCGGCTCCCCATCGCTGCACTACGTCTTCTTCGTCTTCGTGGAGATCGTGGCCATGCTGCTCATCGCGCGCTATGCGTGGACGTGGCGCGCGGATCGCGTCGTCAGCCCGCGAGCCGCAACCGCGCCCGCTGGCTGATCAACGACGTCGCATGCCGCGACGCATGAGCTGTCACAACCCGTCGCCAGGCTGGAGGCATGGATACGCAGCCACGCCTCGTCAGTGTCAACGCTCGCCTCGCGTCGGCTGAGCTCGGCATCGACGTCGAGATCCGCCTGCGGCAGCTCGACGGCCGTTGGCTGGCCGTCGCCGATTTCGGCGGGGAGCCGGAGGTCGGAATCGGCGCAACGGCGCGAGCCGCGCTGGCTGCCGCACTCGTGACCCTCGGCACGCGAGCCGCGGCCGCCCTGCTGGCCGACCCGCAGCTGTTCGGGCTCAGCGCCGCGATTCGTCGGCGGAGCAGCCCGACCGCAACCGAGGGGCCGGCAGCCGATGCCACCCGGAACCGGCGGCGCTCGCGAGGGCCGGGCGATGCGCTCTGCCTATTTCATGAATCGAACAGCATTGACCGAGGCTCCGATGCAACGTCCCTGCTCGAGGCCGCGCTCGATGGCCGACCGGAAGTGGATCCCGCCGTACAGGCGCGAGATCGCCGCTTCCTGCGCGAACTCCGCGGGCGAGTCAAACGAACGCGGAGCCAGGCCACGGACATCGTGGGTATGGTCGGTGAAGGCCACGTTCCCGAACAAGGCGGTCAGGACCTCGGCCGCGGCGCCCGACTGAACGGAGTGTCCTGACGTGTACTCGGGGAACGGGGGCGTGGCGAGCGGGAGAGGATCACCCCACGCCGCGTCGATGTGACGCCGGACATACGTGATCGGACGGACGAGGTTCTCTCGGTACTTGACGTACCAGCACGCGATGAAGGCGTCACACACGGCCGCGCCGAGACGCGCATATGCCTCGGCCGCGAACGCCAACGACCGATCCTGGACTCGGATGAGCTGGGTAAGAATCGAGATGGAATGGCCCGGTGGCGTCGCCGTCAGCCCGGGGTCGTCCGACCAGAACAGGGCGATGTCGCGCTGCTCGGGGGTCAACCGGTTGACCGCTTCGTAAACCTCCACGGCCTCTCGGAAGAATGCGGAGCCCGCATCGGCCGAGAACTCGGGCGGCGGGCCGGGGTCGCACTCCCGCGCCGAACCCAGGACCATGCACCGATTACCTCCCCAGGTGGGCTGGAGCGCCGACAGGTAGCCCGGCGGGGTCGGCACCCAGAGTCCGGGACCCACAGGCGGTCCGTAGTCGCCGGGGAAGTTGCGCAGGTAGCCTTCGTGCCCGCCATCCCCACGCGCCCAGGCGTGGATGGCTGATGCGATCGCCCGTCCGCGCTGGACGGAGCGTGAGCTCGTGCCGCGAGGGGCACCTCCCGAGAGGCGCGTCTCAAGCGCGTCGATGTCGTGTTGCACGTCGTCCGGAGCGGTCGGGAACAGGCTGCGCGCCATGGCGGCCAGGGCCGCATTGGCAACCGACGGCCAGTGATAGGCAGCATTTCGGCCCGCCGATGGCATGGCCGGCAGTCCGTGGACAACGCCCGCCAGGCTCACGTGATCGGGGATGCCGGGCACGATCGCCTCGTAGAGGCCGATGCCCATGCAGCCGATGGCCCGCGATGCGACCGGCGGGCTGAACCCGGGCGTTCTTCGGATCAGCTCCCCGACCATATCGAACCAGGCAGCTGGAACATGCGCGTCGAAGGCGGCCGCCGTAACGGGTCGCGCCGACGCGGATGTCACGCCGGGGCCGGCGATCAAGCGCAACGGCGTGATCATGGCGGCGCCGACGACCGCATGCGACAGGACCTGCCGCCGAGAGATGGGTCGCTCCCACTTGGAATTCATGTCGAGTCCTCCGAGTGAATGGGCGGGCCGCTGCGGCCCGCCCATTTCACAGTTCCGCGGTCCCGGTCTCACGACACGGGCATGAAGATCGAGAGCCACCAGAAGCCGGGATTCCCAACGGGCGTCGAAATCGACTCCGGCAGCAGGTCGGGATCGAGCGCTCCGTGCGGAGCCACCGCGAGGTGGATCTCCGCATCGGCCAGGTCGTAGCCCATGCTCAGTGCCTGGCCGAGCGTCTCGGCGTTCGGTCCGCCGAACGTCACGCTGCGATGGTTGACGGACCCGGCGAGCGTCAGGTTCGGTCCACCGACCACGTGACCGCCGGCGTTGTGAGCACCGGCGATGACGTCCGGATCGTTGATGAGGTCGCCCGGCCCGCACAGCGCGGCAGCGCATTCCTCGGGGTTGTAGAAGATGAAGACCCAGAGGCTGTAGACCTCGGGATGGCCGGCCACACCACTGCCGGTCGCACCCGTCGGGTAGGCATAGCTCCCCGGCACGGGCGTCGGCATCACGAGCTTGGCGGACACGCCGTTGGGCGTTCGCATGATCGCGCCGACGCCGGATGCAACGGTCGGGCCGGCAAGGCCCTGTCCGAAGACGACTGCCGTCTCGGCAGGGCGGGCTGCCGACGCAACACTGGTCGACAGGACCAGGGCCGCCGTCGCGATGAGGCTGGCAAGAGTTCGCTTGCGCACGGTTGCTCCTTCACATTCCATTCGTTGTCGCACTTCGTGGTGTCCGGGTACCCGCGAGGCAGGATGCGCGGAGGCCACTGCGGAACCGATCCGGCCTCCGGGCCGTAGTGGGCGCCGCAGTGACGGCAGGTCGGCGAAACGTGACCCTCGACGTTGGTGGTCGGCGGGCGCACAATCTCTGAAGGGGGTGGAGTGAGAACCAATGCCAGTACCTGGCCCAGTCATCGCCCTCGCTGCCTGGGCGGCGCCATCCGACCCTGCGTCAGCACGCCACGGAGCGCGCGTTCGTACCGCGCTGTTCGACGATGCCCACGAGGCGGTGTCCGCCGCCCTGCTGCTGACCAGCGGCGCAGCTGAGGCCGGCTCCTCGCCGCTCGCCATCGGCATCGCGTGCGGAGCGGCGGGCCCCGCGGCAGCCGAGGCCGATGCGCTCGCCGCGCGCACCACCGCCGGTGCCATCCTCCTCACACCGGCGGCGACGGAGGCGCTGGGCGGCCGCGTCCCCGATGGCATGGCGCTCCGCGCCGAGCTGCTCGACGCGGATCCCGGAGCGATGACCGTCTTCGCCCTGCGCCCCGCGACGGAGCTGATCCCGCACGAGCTGCCGCTGCCCACGAGCCGGCTGATCGGTCGGGCGGAGCTCCTCCGGCAGCTGCACGAGCTGCTCAAGGTGCAGCGATTGGTGACGCTGACGGGTCCGCCCGGCAGTGGAAAGACACGCCTGGCGATCGAGGTCGGTAGGAGGTCGCTGGGCTCGTTTCCGGACGGCGCGTGGTTCGTCCGGCTGGCGCCGCTGCAGGATGGAACGCTGATCGCTCACGCGGTCGCACGCACGCTGGGCCTCGCCGAGCAGGCGGGTACCCCCATGGCCGAGGTCGTGCGACAGCACTTCAAGGGACGCCGGTTGCTCCTCGTCGTTGACAACTTCGAGCATCTCCTCAACGCCAGTGACATCATCGCGGAGTGGCTGGAGGGGACGCCCGAGCTGCGAGTCCTGGCGACGAGCCGCGAGCCGCTGCATCTATCCGGGGAGCATGAAGTGCCGGTCCCTCCGCTCCCCGTGCCCGAGAATCCCGATGACCCCGCGGTGCGGTCCGCGGAGGCCGTGCAGCTGTTCATCGAGCGGGCTCGCGCCATTGACGCGTCGTACGAGCCGGATCCACCCGTGCTGGCCGATGTGGCGCGCATCTGCCAGCGCCTGGACGGCTTGCCCCTGGCGCTTGAGCTGGCGGCGGCGCGCACCAAGGCACTGCCGGCCCGCGCGATCCTCGGGCGGCTGGAGCAGAGCATGGAGCTGCTGTCCGCGAAGGCGCGCGACGTCCCGGAACGGCATCGGTCGCTGGAGGCGGCGATGACCTGGAGCCACGAGCTGCTCTCCCCCGCCGAACAGGCCTTCCTCCGTCGCCTGTCGGTGTTCCGGGGTGGGTGGACCCTGGAGGCGGCGGAGACGGTGACCGGTGCATCCAGCGATCTGGATTCGAATGCTCTCGAGCTGACCACATCGCTGCTCGACAAGAGCCTGATCCGTCGACAAGGGGAAGCGCCCGACGTACCGCGCTTCGAGATGCTGATGACGATCCGGGATTATGCGGGGCGGCACCTCGCGCAGGCCGCGGAGGACCACTCCGCCGGGCTGGCGCACGCGCGTGCGTTCCTTGATCTGACGGAGGCTGCAGCTCCGCTGCTGACGGGGCAGCAGGGCGCGGCGTGGCTGGATCGCCTGGAACGCGAGATGGACAACCTCCGGACGGCGCTGCGCTGGACGATCGACACCGGTGAAGGCGAGATCGGCATGCGACTCGGTGCTGCGCTCTGGCGGTTCTGGCAGATCCGGGCCCACATCGGCGAGGGACGGGCGGTCATGGCCGAGCTCCTGTCGCTGTCCGGAGACGTCGATCCGCTGGTCCGCGCGCGAGCGCTGTCGGCGGCAGGCAGCCTGGCGTACTGGCAGAACGACGGCCCTGCATGCCTCGACCTCTACGAAGCATCAGTGCGCCTGCGCCGCGAGCTCGGCGATGATGCAGAGCTGGCGACCGGGCTCTACGACCTCGGGCACGTCCTGAGCG
>JAGXHP010000137.1 GCA_024636135.1 Chloroflexota bacterium | reverse complement strand
CAGCACGTACGCCACGTGGTGGATCCGCCAGGCGATCACCCGCGCCATCGCCGACCAGGCGCGCACGATCCGCATCCCGGTTCACATGGTCGAGACCATCAACCGACTGATCCGGGTCAGCCGCACCCTGCTCCAGGAGCTCGGTCGCGAGCCGAACGTGGAGGAGATCGCACGGCGCATGAGCCGCGACGAGATCATCCGCGAGCTGCGTGACAAGCTCCAGAGGGAGCCGACCGAAGGGGAGGTCGACGTCCGCGTGGCCGAGGGTCCGCAGACCGTCTCGCCGGAGAAGGTGCGCGAGATCATGAAGGTCAGCCAGGAGCCGGTGAGCCTCGAGACGCCGATCGGCGAGGAAGAGGACAGCCACCTGGGCGACTTCATCCCGGACCTCGCCTCGGTGGCGCCGGCCGATGCGGCCAGCCACCAGCTGCTCAAGGAGCAGGTGGAGGGCGTGCTCGACTCGCTCACGCCGCGTGAGCGCCGCGTGCTCCAGCTCCGCTTCGGGCTCGAGGACGGGCGTTCACGGACCCTCGAGGAGGTCGGCCGCGACTTCAACGTCACTCGCGAGCGGATCCGGCAGATCGAGGCCAAGGCGCTGCGCAAGTTGCGTCATCCGAGCCGCAGCCGGAAGCTCAAGGACTACCTGGAGTAGGGCCCCCGGCGCAATTCCCCGGGGCAGGCCGGTAGCGATTTTGACCCGTCGGAAGATGCGCCCGTATAATCCGGACCCGACTGAGGCTCCGCCTCGCATTCCTCGTTCCGGCGTAGCTCAGTGGTAGAGCGGGCGGCTGTTAACCGCTTGGTCGTAGGTTCGAATCCTACCGCCGGAGCCACTTCACCACCCGATGAGGCCACGCTGTGTCAAGCATGAGCCTGTGGAGCCTGCTTCTCGGGGCCGTTGCCGTGGCGCTCCTCGCGGTGGCGTGCGCGCCGGCGCCTCCGTCGACACCTGCTCCCGCGACGGTCACGCTGAGTGGTACCGCGGTGGCCGGGCCGGTCTGCCCCGTGGAGCGCCTCCCACCCGATCCGGCATGCGCACCGCGGCCCGTGGACGGGGCGCGAATCCTGGTCAACGATCCGGGCGGGGAGCGAGTGACCGAGGGCGCGACCGATGTGACCGGCCGGTTCTCCTTCGAGGTGCTGCCGGGAAGCTACGTCCTGGTTGCGCAGCCGGTCGACGGTCTGATGGGCGTGCCGGCCCCGCAGACGGTGGACGTCGGCCACGCTGGGGCCGACGACATCGTGCTGGAGTACGACACCGGAATTCGGTGAGGGGCTAACGCGAGCGGTGCCTGGCCGTTAGTACCAGTGAGCCGGACACTGCGTTGGCGGCTCTGCCGCCAGGGCAGCCGCAGTGTCCGGCGTTCCCGTGTCCGGGTCAGGAATCGCGTTCGTGCCAGTCCGGGTCAACGGGCGCGGTCGGTCCGACGTCGCCGAAGGTGGGGACGAGGATCCAGCCCATGAGTGCCATGGCGATCCCAAAGATCACCAACATGGCGGTTCCGGCTGCCTCGTAGGAGAGGAACCAATACGCGGCGCCGACCGCGATGATGACGACCGGAAATGCGAGGTACTTCACGAGGGTCATGGCGTCATCATACCGTCGAGGCCGATCCTCACGAGGCGATCCCCAGCACCGAAAAATCTACGTAAATCTGTGGATCTAGGTGTGATTCCCATGGAGGTTGTTGAGTAACGCCTCCATCGGGGTGATGCCGCCGAGAGCGGTGTGGGTCCGCTCGGTGTTGTAGTAGGTGGCCCAGCCGGGAAGGGCGTCGAGGCGCTCCTGATTGGTGCGATACAGGCGGCCATAGGCCCATTCGGCCAGCAGCGTCTTGATGAAGCGCTCGGCCTTGCCATTCGTCTGCGGGCGGTGCGGTCGGATGCGCTTGTGCCGCGCGTTGAGCGAGGTGACCGCGCGGCCGAAGGTGGAGCTGGTGTAGGCCCAGGCATTGTCGGTCATGACCCGCTCGATGCGCACGCCGCGCTCGGCGAACCAGACCGCCGCGTCGAGCAGGGCGCGGCTGGCGGACGCGGCGCTCTCGTTGGGCACGTGGGCCACGTAGGCCAGGCGGGTGGCATCGTCGACCACCACCTCGAAGTGGTCATAGCCGAGCTGGCCGCGGCCGCGCGAGCCGGCGGTGCGGCCCAGCAGGCGGTGGCCGCCACCGTCGGGAATGCGGCCCAGCTTCTTGTGGTCCTGGTGGATGAGCGCGCCGGGATGGTCGCGCACGTAGCGCACCGGCACACCGCTGAGGCGGTCGGCGTCCCGCAGGCGCGAGTAGCCGCTGCGCGCCAGCACGGCATACACCGTCGAGCGCGGCATCCCGAGCAGCGGCGCCAGGCGGTGCGGGCCCCAGCGCCGTTCGACTCGCGCGCGCAGGATGGCGGCCACCTGCTCGGGTGAGGTGAGGCGCGGCGAGTGGTGCGGTCGCGAGCTGCGGTCCTCGAGCCCAGACCAGCCTTCGGCGCGGTAGCGGGCGATCCACTTGTGGGCGGTTGTGCGGCTGACGCCCTGCGCCTCGGCGGCTTTGGCGATCGGCCAGCCGTCGACCGCGATGCGGGTCACCAGCAGCCGTCGGCCGAACAGGTTGAGACGGGCGGTACGATGGGCCATGAGAGCCTCCTCCTGGTCAGGGTTCTGAACTTCCCTAACCATGGAGCGGGGCTCTCATTCGTCAAGAACCTATCTGGGAATCACATCTAGACGATCCAGCCGCAGTCGGTTCGGTCGATCGATCCGGAAGTCAGCTCGCTCTCGGGACGGCGGCCGTCCTCGGGCGGGTGGGGGAGCACCAGTGGGCGCGCTCCGAGCCGACGATCGGCGCTGACCAGGGTCGAGCGCCTGACCTGGGCGTCCGTGACGGGTGTGCCTGTTTCCGACGGTTCGATGCTGCCGGCCACCGCGATGGTCCCCGCCGTGGTCGATCGGGCGGTGATCACGGAGCCATCCGGATAGCTGAGCCACAGTCCTCGCATCCGGGCGATGAAGTGCTCCGGCATGCCGGGCACCAGCATGTCAACCATGCCGCTCCCGCTGCGCCGATACCCCCGCGGTCGCTCATCGGCTTGGACGCGATCGACGAAGGCGCGACTCAGCAGCTCCTCGATGGCGACCTTGACGTCCTCCGGGGCATCGATCGTGGTGCCGCCGTTTCGGAACGTGGCGGTGCCGATCGGCTCGGGAGCTGCGGCACCGGCGACAGTGCGCAGCACGTCGAACACGACGGTGTCCTCGGTGCGCGGGTCGGCTGAACGATCGAACATCGGGTCGAGAATAGCGCAGCCGACGGGCCGCGGGAGGCGTCCGCAGCACAGTCGCGCGCTCGGCTAGAATCGAGCCGCGTCGGCAATCGACCACCCCACGAGGAGGATGCGTGAGCGAGATCGAGGAGAAGGGCTACCGCGAGATGGTGGTTGCCCAGGACGATGCGCAGGTCGACACCTGGGCAGCGGACCTGTTCATCGACTTCGCGAAACGTATCGGGGTGGGAACCGCGATCGCGGCGTTCTGCACGGCGACCGGTCTCGACGCTCGCGGCTTCCAGCGTGCATTCCTGGTGGGCGGGGGGCCCGACCACGTCGTCGGCATCGACACGGCCGGATCGCTGGCCGCACCCATCTTCGAGCTCCCGAAGGCCATCGCAGGCCTGCGGCGCATCGACCCGGATGCCCGTCAGAAGCTCGTTGACTTCCTCGTCGAGCACCGCGAGGTCATGTCCTACACCGCCTGAGCGGGGGAGTCCTACTCGGCTTCGTCCTGAGGGGTGCCGGACCGCATCAGCGCGATCGCGTTCTCGATCTTCAGCTTGGTGATGGTGAGGTGCTTCGCGAAGTTCGCGCGGTTCACCTCGCCGATCTGATTCATCATGTCCGGCTGCCGGAGGATGTCGACCAGGTCGTCGACACCTTCGGCCAGCTTTGAGCGGGCGCCCATCAGGGCATCATCGGCAGCCTTCTTGGCCTCGATCTCGCCCGCAACCGTCCGGGCTCGGCGCCGTGGCTTCTCGGCTCCCTCGGCGTCCGACTCCGGCTTGCCTCCACCGGTGATCACCCGCAGCTTCGCCAGAGAGAGCTCGCCGGCGGCGATGCGCTTCCCGAGCCGGCGGCGCTGGCGTTCGTCGCCGATCTTCATCAGCTCGTATGCGTGGCTGATCGTGTCTTTGCGCAATGACACCAGCTCTCGGATGTCTGCGGGCGCATCGGACAGCCGCAGCCGATTCTCGACGTATCCCTTGTCCTTCCCGACCTTCTGCGCCAGTTGGCGCACGGAGTAGCCAAAGACGTCCGTCATGCGCCGGAACATCGTCGCTTCCTCCAGCGGCGAAACATCTTCGCGCTGCAGGTTCTCGATGATGCTGACCTCGAGCGCGGTGCTCTCGTCGAAGTCGACAACGATCGCCGGAATCGTTTCGCGCTCCGCCATGCGTGATGCGCGCCAGCGGCGTTCCCCGGCAATCAGCTCGAACTGCGCGCCGCTCGGTCGGACGAGGATCGGCTGCAGCACGCCGTGCTCGCGGATCGAGTCCGCCAGCTCCGTCAGTGACTCCTCGTCATAGGAGAGGCGTGGCTGGGCGGGGTTGGGGAGAATCTTGCCGACCGGGACTTCCCGAATCTGGGCGTGGGTCGCCCGCGACTCGATGAGGGACACGATCCCCGGTGCGAGGTCCGTCTGCTGAGCCTCGTCGAAGAGACGGTGAATGTTCTCCTTGAACGCCGGTCGCTTGTCAGCCAAGTTCGATCACCTCCTGCGCGAGGTCGCGGAACGCGCGAGCCGCCGCGGATGCGGTCGCGTACTCAGTGACCGGCTTCCCGGTCAGCGGTGCCTCGCCCAGCTTCACTGTCTGCTTGATCATGGTGTTGAAGACGCGGTGGTCGCCCAGTTGGCGAAGGTTCTCGAGCATCTCCCTGGCGAGCACCGTGCGGCCGTCGAAGAAGGTTGGCAGGAGCCCGAGGACCTCGAGGTCGTGGTTGAGCTTGATCTTGATCGTGTTGATGACCTTGATGAGCGCAGTGAGTCCCTTGATGGCGTAGTACTGAGTCTGCACGGGGATGATCACGCGGTTGCTTGCGACGAGCGAGTTGATCGTCAGGAGGCCGAGGGTCGGCGGAGAGTCGATGATGATGACGTCGAACTGGCGCTCCGCCCAGCCGGCAAGGGCGTCGCGCAGCACCATCTCGCGCCCGATGGCCGTGAAGAGCTCGACCTCGGTTGACGCCAGCTCGAGGGTCGCCGGAGCGACTGACAGGCCGTCGGTCTGCGTTGCGCGCACGACATCGTCGAGGGAGACGCGATCCTCGGACAGCACGTCGGCCATCGACTGGTGGACATCGGACAGGGACACCCCGAGACCGACCGTCAGGTTGGCCTGCGGATCCATGTCGACGCACAGCACCCGGTAGCCGCGCTCTGCGAGTGCCCCGCCGAGGTTGATGGAGCAGGTCGTCTTGCCGACGCCGCCCTTCTGGTTGGCGATCGAGATTACCTTGGTCAACGCGTCACCTTCGTGCGGTTGGGCGGGGATCTTCGTCGCGATTGCGACCGCGCTGATGATAGGCCGCTGAACCGTCGCCGGTCCATCGGAGTTGTCCACAACGTGGAGAAATCGGCCTGTCGTTGTGCAAAGACATCGGTCTATACTCGAAGTTGTCCACCGTCGTTCCTGCGGGCCCGTAGCTCAATGGTCAGAGCAACCGGCTCATAACCGGATGGTCGCAGGTTCGATTCCTGCCGGGCCCACCAAACGCAGTGCGAAGGAGTCCCGTCCGCGTGTCCACCGCCGACAAGCTCGACAGGCTGCGCCAGATGCGCGAGCAAGCGCGCGAGGGTGGGGGAGCGCGACGACTGGATCAGCAGCACGCACGCGGCAAGTTATCGGCTCGCGAGCGGCTGACCCTGCTCCTGGACGACGATTCGTTCACGGAGCTCGACGCATTCGTCACGCATCGTGCGAGCGATTTCGGACTCGACGAAGAACGCTATCTCGGCGACGGCGTCATCACCGGCTTCGGTCGGATCGATGGCCGCCCCGTCTACGTCTACAGCCAGGACTTCACGGTGTTCGGTGGGTCGCTGTCCGAGGCCCATGCCGAGAAGATCTGCAAGGTGATGGATCTCGCGGTCGAGAACGGCCTGCCGATCATCGGGCTCTCCGACTCCGGCGGTGCGCGCATCCAGGAGGGCGTCGTGAGCCTGGGTGGATACGCGGACATCTTTCTCCGCAACACCCTGGCGTCCGGGGTGGTGCCGCAGATCTCGTTGGTCATGGGTCCGTGCGCGGGCGGCGCAGTGTACTCACCGGCCATCACCGATTTCGTGCTGATGGTCGATAGCACGAGCTACATGTTCGTGACCGGACCGAATGTCGTGAAGACCGTCACCCACGAGGAGATCGATTTCGAGGGACTCGGTGGCGCGCGCGTCCACAACGAGACAAGCGGCGTCGCGCACTTCATGGCAGCCGGCGAGCCACAGGCTCTCGAGCTGGCGCGGACGCTGGTGGGTTACCTGCCACCGAACAATGTCGACCTGGCCCCGCGCCGCGAAGATTGGTCCGATCCGGCGATCGGTGGTGATGAGCTCGACGTGCTGGTTCCCGATTCCCCGAAGCAGTCCTACGACATGCACTCGGTGATCGGGGGCATCGTCGACGCCGATTCGTTCACCGAGGTGCACGCGCTCTTCGCGCGGAACATCATCTGTGGTCTGGGGCGCATCGAGGGACGAACGGTGGGCATCGTTGCGCAGCAGCCCGAGGTGCTGGCGGGCGTCCTGGACATCGATGCATCGGACAAGGCCGCGCGTTTCGTACGGACGTGCGACTGCTTCAACATTCCGATCCTCACCCTGGTCGACGTTCCGGGATTCCTTCCCGGCGTGGAGCAGGAGCACCGCGGCATCATTCGGCACGGCGCGAAGTTGTTGTACGCCTACTGCGAGGCAACCGTTCCGAAGGTGACGGTCATCACGCGCAAGGCATACGGCGGCGCCTACGACGTCATGAGCAGCAAGCATGTCCGTGGCGACATGAACTTCGCCTGGCCGACTGCCGAGATCGCGGTGATGGGTGTGGAAGGCGCGGTGAACATCATCTTCCGGGAGCAGATCGCATCCGCCGAGGACGCGGCGGCTGAACGCGCGCGCCTGGTTGCCGAGTACGAGGAGCGGTTCGCCAACCCGTATGTTGCGGCGGCGCGCGGATACGTGGACGAGGTCATCCTGCCGTCGGAAACGCGGGCGCGAGTCGTCGGAGCCCTGGCGATGCTCGAGAACAAGCGGCAGTCAGTGCCCGCCAAGAAGCACGGCAACATCCCGCTCTGATCGAAGTGTCTTTGCACACGGACAGACCCCGTCCGCCATTCGAACGACTGTTGATCGCCAATCGCGGCGAGATCGCGGTGCGGGTCATCCGCGCATGTCGTGAACTGGGAATCTCGCCCATCGCCGTCCACTCCGACGCCGATGTCGACGCCATCCACGTCCGCCAGGCGGATGCCAGCCAGCGGATCGGTCCGCCGAGCCCGGCCGAGTCGTACCTGTCGATCGAAGCGATCCTCGAGGCCGCGCACCGCAGCGGGGCGCAGGCCATCCACCCCGGGTATGGATTCCTGTCCGAGAACGCCGACTTCGCACGTGCGGTCGCCGATGCCGGTCTGACGTTCGTCGGCCCACCGGCGGAGACGCTGGCGTCGCTGGGGAACAAGCTGGCTGCCCGTCGCGGGGCCGAATCGGCCGGCGTGCCGATCGTTCCCGGGACGACCGTCGCCGTGGACGACGACCTCGACGGCGTTGCGGCCATCGGCTTTCCCCTGATGCTCAAGGCGGCGGCCGGCGGTGGAGGGCGCGGGATGCGACGAGTTGACGCCGAGGACGGCCTCGGGGAGGCACTGGTCGCGGCGCGTCGCGAGGCGGTATCGGCCTTCGGGGATGGGACGGTCTATGCCGAACGCCTGCTTGCCCCCGCCCGCCACGTCGAGGTCCAGCTGCTCGGTGACCGCCACGGAAACCTCGCGGTCCTCGGTGAGCGGGACTGCAGCGTCCAGCGCCGACACCAGAAGCTCGTGGAGGAGACCCCGTCGCCGGCCGTCGATCTGGAGACGCGGGCAGCCCTGTTCGACAGCGCTCGTCGCGTCGCGGGGACCGTCGACTTCCACAACGCGGCGACCGTCGAGTTCCTCCTCGATGCCGAGCGTCGGCACTATTTCCTCGAGATGAACACCCGGCTCCAGGTCGAGCACGGGGTCACCGAGATGGCGACGGGGGTCGACATCGTCGCCTGGCAGATCCGCGTGGCCGCGGGCGACACGCTGCCCGACGCGATCCTCCAGCCGGAACCGCGCGGGCACGCCATAGAGGTCCGCCTATATGCCGAGGATCCCTACGCGGACTTCCGGCCGAGTGCCGGGCATCTCACGGTCTGGCGGCTGCCCGATGGACCCGGGGTTCGCGTCGACGCCGGGGTCGAGGCGGACACCGTCCTGCGCTCTGAGTACGACCCGCTGCTGGCGAAGCTCATGGTCCACGCCGAGGACCGTCCGGCGGCCGTGGACCGCCTGCGCAGGGCGCTGGACGAGACGCTGATCGGCGGAGTCCAGACCGACGCCGGCTTCCTGCGGTGGCTGGTCGACCGCCCGGAGTTCATCGAAGGCGCCTATGACACCGGGTTCATCGCCGAGCACTGGCCGGCGGGTCAGCGGCTCGGGCCGGAGGAGGCGTCGCTGGCTGCCGCGGCCGCCATCGGCATGCGGGCCATGGAGCCGGCAACCGGTGGCCCATCGCAGCCGGCCGCGGCCGAGGGATCGGCGTGGGGCCGAACCGCCCGCCTCGAGGCGCGACGCGGATGAGCGACTTCGAGGTGCAGGTCGAGGGGCAGCCGGTAGAAGCGGCACCAGACGTCCGCCTGCTGCTCGACGATCCGGTCACCGGCGTCGGGCGGCTCATCCGCGGTGACACCGCAATCGCGGTGATCGTCGAGGGCTCCGGCAGCGATCGGGTGGTGACGCTCCGCGGTCGCCGCATTGCCGTCAGCGTGCGGTCGTGGCGCGAGCGAATCCTGGCCGAGGCGGAGCGCGCAGCGGCTTCGCATGCCGGTCCGATCGCCGTCACGGCCACCCTCCCGGGTCTGGTCGTGGCCGTCGGTGCGACGGTGGGGGACGAGGTGGAGGAGGGAGCGTCCCTCGTCACCATCGAAGCGATGAAGATGCAGAACGAGGTCCGGGCACCGCGGGCCGGCCGGGTCATCGAGGTCTCGGTCGAGCCCGGCCAGACGGTGGCAACCGGCGCCGCCATGCTGCGCCTGGAGTGACGGCGCGTACACTAGGTGGCCGATGAGTGACGTCGAGCGCCCGGAGGCGCGTCCGTATCGGTCCACCTCCGGCGTGGAGATTCGATCCGTCTACGGTCCGGAGGCGACGGCGTCCATCGAGCACGCATCCGCCATCGGCGCACCGGGGGAATACCCCTACACGCGGGGGATCCACCCGCAGGGCTATCGCGCCCGACCGTGGACGATGCGCCAATACGCCGGATTCGGCTCGGCCGAGGAGACGAACCGTCGCTTCCGGTACCTGCTCGACCACGGCCAGACCGGTCTGTCGGTCGCCTTCGACCTTCCGACCCAGATCGGCTACGACTCGGACGATCCCATGGCTCGCGGTGAGGTCGGACGCGTGGGCGTCCCCATCGACTCGATCGAGGACATGGAGCTCCTGCTGGACGGCATCGACCTCGGCGCCGTCTCGACCTCGATGACGATCAGTGCAACGGCGGCCATCCTGCTGGCCCTGTACGAGGTCGTGGCGCGCCGGCGGGGCACCGATCCTCGGCTGCTGCGCGGCACGATCCAGAACGACATCCTGAAGGAGTACATCGCCCGCGGCACCTACATCTTCCCGCCCACGGCGTCGATGCGGCTCGTGACCGACACATTCGCGTACTGCCGAACCGAGCTGCCCGCCTGGAACACCATCAGCATCAGCGGCTATCACATGCGTGAGGCCGGCTCCACCGCCGTCCAGGAGATCGCTTTCACGGTTGCGAACGCGATTGCGTACTGCGAGGCGGCCCTCGCCGCCGGCTTGGCCTTCGATGAGTTCGCCCCGCGTCTGTCGTTCTTCTTCGCCGCGCACAACGACCTGCTGGAGGAGGTGGCGAAGTTCCGTGCTGCACGGCGCGTATGGGCCGAGGTCGCCCGGGACCGCTTCGGTGCGACGAACCCGCGGAGCATGGCGATGCGCTTCCACGTCCAGACCGGCGGGTCGACGCTCACGGCGCAGCAGCCTGACGTCAACGTGGTTCGGACCACGGTCCAGGCCCTCGCCGCCGTGCTCGGCGGTGCACAGTCTCTGCACACCAATGCCCTGGACGAGGCGCTGGGCCTGCCGACCCCCGAATCGGCCCGGCTGGCCCTCCGCACGCAGCAGGTGCTGGCCAGCGAGTCCGGCGTATCGGCGTCGGTCGATCCGCTGGGCGGCTCGTACCACGTGGAGGCTCTGACCGACGAGCTCGTCCGGGCCGCCCGGGCAGAGCTCGATGCGATCGACGAGCGCGGCGGACCGCTCGCAGCCCTTGCCGATGGATACCAGCAGGACGCGATCGCCGACGCGGCCTATGAGCAGCAGCGAGGCCTCGAGTCGGGGGAGCGGATCATTGTCGGCGTGAACGCGTTCACCGAGGGCAGCCAGGACGCGGCGCCCGCCACCCAGGCCATCGATCCTGAGCTGGAGGCGACCCAGGTCGCACGAACGCAGGCGCTGCGGGCCGGACGCGACGCGGCCGCAGCCGATGCGGCGCTGGCGGCGCTCGAGGCCGCGGCGGCCGGAACGGACAACGTGCTTCCACGGATTCGCGCCTGTGTTGAGGCATCGATCACCGTCGGCGAGATCGCCCACGCCCTGCGCCGGGTCTGGGGGGAGCACCGTCCGTGATCGGTCCCATTCACCACGTCGCGATCGTCGTGAGCTCGATCGAGGCGTCGCTGCCGCGCTACCGCGAACTGCTGGGCCTCGAGCCGGATGGGGAGCCGATCGTCTTCCAGCCCCAGGGAGTCCGGCTCTGCTTCCTGCCGACCGGCCCGGATCCTGCCGCCCGGATCGAGCTCATCGAGCCGGTCGACCTGGCTGGTGGGGTGGCGCGGTACCTCGCCGCGCACGGCGAGGGTCTGCACCACGTCTGCCTGGTGACCGACGACCTGCCCGGTAGCCTCGCCCAGCTGGCCGAGCAGGAGGCGGAGCTCATCGATCGGGCGCCACGTCCCGGGGCGCATGGATCGGTCGCATTCGTGCACCCGCGGACGCTCAACGGGGTGCTGTGGGAGCTTCTTGGAATCGAGGCTCAGGGCGAGCAGTCGAACCCGTAGCGGCCTGACGCGAGCTGCTCGCGACCGATCTCGTCGACCTCGCGGGCGATGCGCAGGTCCTCGTCCGCCGTTCCGTCGGCAAGTGCCACGGCCCCGTTGGTCAGGGTGATGATCTGCGAGCCGAGGAGCTCGTCGAACGAACGGCCCGGCTCCCAGGTCGGGAGATCGGCGAGCGTCGCGTTCGCGTCCTCGACACGCCCCTCCACCTCGCGCGCCGCGGCCTCGCGATCCGACGCGGCAACGGCCTCGACGCCTTGGCGCAGGGCACCGACGCCGTCGCTCAGCTGGTCGAATGCGGTGCACACGGCGGCCTGATATCCAGGCGGCGCGGGGTTGCGGCCCGGGTCGTCGCGAAGATACCCGAGCCCCAGAACGAGACCGACCAGCAGGACGAGTGCGATGGTCGCGCCCAGGCCGCAGCCGGCAAATCGGAACACGCCCACGCCCGGCGGCCTCGCGGGTTGCCGGGCGCGCTCCGAGGGCGGCTTCGGTGCGTAGGGGGAGGCACCCTCGGTCTCGGCCAGGGTCGGACGCTTACTCGACATCGCCGCAACCGTACCCGACCCGACCGGGGGGTAGAGTGCTCACGACGCGTCCACCCGAGGAGGCAACGATGACGGTGGGGAGGCGATGTGACGCAACGACGGCGGTCATCACGGTATGCCTGCACGCGCGGCCGTACCTCAGCCGATGAGGTTCGCGCGGGTGGCGTTCCTGGCGGTCGTCGCGATCAGCGGATGCGCGCAAGCCGGTTCAACCGCGCCCGATGCTCCGGCGACCGCGCCGGAGCGACCGGCCGTCCCGGAAGGCTGGGCAACCGTCTCGAGCGATGCGGGCGACGTCGAGTTGACGGCGCCCGGGGATCTTCCCGCGATCTACACCCAACAAGGTGTGCTCCTGCAGGGCGCGCTTGTTGGGCCAACGCCAATCGAGGTCTGGCTGTCCGGCCCAACTGATGTCGTCCCGCAGCCAAAGGCTGGGCAGTCAATTCGGGCGTGGCTGATGGAAGACGGCGCATGGGCTCCGAGCGAAGCGGATGGCCTTACGCTCGACGAGGAGTCCGAACGCGAGCTGTTCCTCCCGGCCGGTCCCGCCATCGAGTTGGCGTGGACGGTCCAGCGAGGCACCCCTGACGCGAGCCGGGTCGTTGTCTACGCGATCAGAAGCGAACGCGGCATCGCCATCCTTCGAATCCTGGGACAGCCCGATGCGATTCGTGCTCGGGCGGACGATCTCATGCTCATTGCGCTGCTCGTGCGGATCGACGACTGACGGTCACCGGACGCCGGCGTCCCGCAGGAGCTGCGGGATGTGGCTCGGAGAGTCGGCGACCCGGATGCCGGCCGCCTCCAGGGCCTGGCGCTTCGACTCCGCCGTGCCGCCCCCGCCGGTCGAGATGATCGCGCCGGCGTGGCCCATGCGGCGGCCGGGCGGTGCCGTTCGGCCAGCGATGAACGCGGCCATCGGCTTGCGAACCTCCCGCGCGCAGAATGCCGCGGCCTTCTCCTCTTCCTCGCCGCCGATCTCGCCGATCATGACGATCGCCTCGGTCTCGTCGTCCTGGTTGAACAGGTCGAGCACGTCGATGAAGTTCGTCCCGATGATCGGGTCTCCGCCGATGCCGACGCAGGTCGTCTGGCCCAGGCCGGCATCGGTCATGGCCTGCACCACCTCGTAGGTCAGCGTTCCCGACCGGGAGACGAGGCCGACCGGGCCGCGGGCGTGGATGTCGCCCGGGATGATGCCGACCTTGGCCTCATCCACGGTCGTCAGCCCCGGGCAGTTCGGCCCGATGAGCCGCACGCCCTTCTGCTTGAGCACGTGGTACACCCGCAGCATGTCGAGTGCGGGGACACCCTCCGTGATGCAGATGACGAGCGGCACGTTGGCGTCGGCCGCCTCGAGCATCGCATCGGGGGCGAACGCCGCCGGTACGAAGATGCACGTGGCATTTGCGCCGGTCTGCTCGACCGCCTCGGCGACGGTGTCGTACACCGGCACGCGGCCATTGATCGCCGTCTGTCCGCCCTTGCCGGGCGTGACCCCAGCCACGATGTTCGTGCCGTACTCGAGCATGGCGGTCGAGTGAAACTCGCCCTCGCGTCCCGTGATGCCCTGCACCAGGAGCCGCGTGTCGGCGTTGACGAGGATGCTCATGCCGCACCCCGCACGGCCGCCACGGCCTTCGCGGCCGCATCGTCCAGCGAGTCGGCGGTGATGAGATTCGCCTCGGCCAAGATCGGCTTGGCCTCCTCGGAGTTGGTGCCGACGATCCGCACGACCATCGGCACGTCGCGGGTCAGCGCGGCCCGCGCCTCGACGATGCCGCGGGCGACCTCGTCGCCTCGGGTGATGCCGCCGAAGATGTTGATGAGGATCGCCTTCACATTCGGGTCGTCGAGGATGATCCTGAAGGCCGCCGTGACCTTGTCCTGCTTCGCGCCGCCGCCGATGTCGAGGAAGTTCGCGGGCTCGCCACCTGCGAGCTTCACGAGGTCCATCGTCGTCATCGCCAGCCCCGCGCCATTGACCATGCAGCCGATGCTGCCATCGAGCTTGATGAAGCTGATGCCGGCCTCGCGCGCCGCGATCTCCGAGGGCTCTTCCTCGTTGAGATCGCGCATCTCCTCGAGATCCGGGTGGCGGGGGAGCGCGGAGTCGTCGAGCACGATCTTGGCGTCGAGCGCGAGCAGCCTGCCGTCGTCGGTGACGACGAGCGGGTTGATCTCGGCGAGGTCCGCATCGGACTCGACGAACGCGGCGTAGAGCCCGCGCATGACCTTCGCGAACTCCCTGCGCAGCTCTGCCGGGATGCCCAGGAAGAAGCCGATGCGACGCGTCTCGTGCTCCTGGAGCCCGATGAGCGGATGGAGCGGCAGGCGGAGGATGGCCTCGGGATTCGTCTTCGCCGTCTCCTCGATCTCGACGCCACCCTCGGCCGACGCGATGACGGTGATCGCCTTCGTCGCCCGGTCGAGGATCAGGCCGAGGTAGTACTCATGCGCGATGTCCGCGGCCGGTGCGACGAGCACGGTCTTCACCGTGGTGCCCTTGATGTCGAGGCCGATGATCTCGCCGGCCCGCTCGGCCGCCTCGTCCGGGGTCGCGGCCAGCTTCACGCCACCGGCCTTGCCGCGACCGCCGACGAGCACCTGGGCCTTGACGACCACCGCTCCACCGATGGTCTGGGCGGCATCGCGTGCACCGTCTGGGGTCGTGGCCGTGATGCCCGCCAGAAGCGGCACGCCGTGGCGCTCGAGAATCGCCTTGCTCCGGTATTCCTGGAGCTTCACTCGCATCTCCTGCTGCTGTGGATGCCGGCGCGCTCGCTCAGATGGGGCCGCAGCCGACGGGGAAGGTCGCGGCAGATTGTAGCCCGCCGGGACGGCGCCGGCCGATGACCCTAGACTCTTTGATGCCCACGCCGGCGCTTTGACCGGCCGCAGACGAGGTGAGATCCAGGTGAGCTACGCGGTGACGTTGATCCCCGGTGACGGTATTGGCCCCGAGCTGGCAGATGCCGCCCGGACCGTGCTCGAATCGACCGGTGTCGCGTTCGAATGGGACGTCCAGCAGGCCGGCGAAGCGACGATCGCCACCGAGGGCACGCCGCTGCCGGAGCGCGTCATCGACTCGATTCGCGCCAACGGGGTCGCCATCAAGGGGCCGATCACGACGCCGGTGGGTTCCGGGTTCCGCTCCGTGAACGTGGGGTTGCGCCAGGCACTTGAGCTGTATGCCAATGTGCGGCCTGCGCGCAGCATGAAGGGCGTCGAGTCGCGCTACGACAACGTCGACCTCATCATCGTGCGCGAGAACACCGAGGACCTGTACGCGGGGATCGAGCACCGCGTCGGCCCCGATGCCGCCGAGAGCATCAAGATCATCACGCGCCTGGCCAGCAAGCGGATCGCGCGCTACGCCTTCGACTACGCAGTGAAGAACGGCCGTAGCAAGGTCACCGCGGTGCACAAGGCGAACATCATGAAGCTGTCCGACGGCCTGTTCCTGGAGAGCTGCCAGCAGGTGGCCGCCGAGTACGAAGGCATCGTCGCGTTCGAGGACCGGATCGTCGACAACATGTGCATGCAGCTCGTCCAGAAGCCGGAGCTGTACGACGTACTCGTGCTCCCGAACCTCTACGGCGACATCGTGAGCGACCTGGCAGCGGGGCTGGTGGGCGGCCTGGGCGTCGCACCCGGAGCGAACATCGGCGAGACCGCGGCGGTTTTCGAGCCGGTCCACGGGTCGGCGCCGAAGTACGCCGGGCAGAACAAGGCCAATCCGACCGCGCTCATCCTGTCCGGGGCGCTCATGCTGCGCCACCTCGGCGAGACGGACGCCGCGGACGTCGTGGAGCGGGCGACCCGCGAGGTGATCGCCGCCGGCGAGACGGTCACGTATGACCTCGGCGGATCCGCGGGAACGAGCGAGTTCGGCGAGGCGGTTGCCGCGCGAGTCCGGGCCGCCGCCTGACGGGATGCCTGCGAGGGGCGGCTGCGCTCGGCTAGAATCGGGGAGCCGCTAGTCCGCACCGCCCCCGCCGGACGGTGTCCCCGAGAGAGGGTTCAACACGCTTGATCAACCTGTTCGGATACCGCCTGTCATGGGCGCAGCTCGCGTGGTTCGGCCACCGCGCGAGCGGGTTGGGGGTGCTTCTCTTCCTGTTCCTGCACATCGTCGAGACGTCGACCGTGCTGCTCGGGCCCGAGGTCTACGACTTCACGCAGACCTTCTACCAGAACCTCCCCGCCAAGCTCGGCGAGGTCATGCTCATGGCGGCGCTGGTCTACCACTCGCTCAACGGCCTGCGCGTCATTGCCATGGATTTCTGGCCGAGCCTGACCGTCTACTACCGCCCGCTGACGTACGGCGTGATCGGCGCCACGGTCGTGGCCATGATCCCGCTCGGCATCATCATGACGCGGGGCTATCTGCCGTGGGGATGATCTGATGACGTCCCGAACGCGCGCGCGGGTCATCTACACCAATCCGAGCCGGGCGGCGCGGCCGAAGCCGGAAGCGTCCGGGCGCGAGCGGTTCTGGTGGTACTTCATGCGGGTCTCGGGCCTGGCGCTCGTGCTGCTGGCCCTCGGGCACATGTTCATCATGCACGTGCTGGTCGTCCTGACCGGTGATGAGATCAACTTCGCGTTCGTCCAGAGCCGATGGGGGAGTCCGTTCTGGCGGATCTACGACTTCGCGCTGCTCGTCCTCGCGTTCCTCCACGGCGTCAACGGCGCCCGGGTCGTCATCGGCGACTACGTCACGCATCGGACCGCGCGCAGCCTCGTGATCGGCCTGCTGCTGGCGATCAGCGGCATCTGGCTGGTGCTCGGCATGGCGATCATCGTCTTCTTCGACCCGACGACCCAGTCCGTCTCGGGGCCGCTTTCGTGACCCTCAGCACCCGACCATCCCCGATCCCGCCGACCCGCGTCCACGACATGGACGCCGTCGTCGTCGGCGCCGGCGGAGCCGGCCTGTACGCGGCGTTGGAGCTGAAGCAGGAGCTCGGGCCGGAGGCTCGCATCGGCGTCATCAGCAAGCTGTATCCCTCCCGATCGCACACCGGGGCGGCCCAGGGCGGCGTGTGCGCCGCGCTCGGCAACACCGAGGAGGACCACTGGGAGTGGCACTGGTTCGACACCGTGAAGGGCGGTGACTATCTCGTGGACCAGGATGCCGCCGAGGTCATGTGCCACGACGCCGTGGAGACGATCATCAACCTCGAGCACCTCGGCCTGCCGTTCGACCGCACCGAGGACGGGCTGATCAACCAGCGCCGCTTCGGCGGTCACACGCGAAACTACGGCGAGGGGCCCGTGCGGCGCAGCTGCTTCGCGGCCGATCGCACCGGGCACGCCATCCTCCAAACGCTGTTCCAGCAGTGCATCAAGCACGAGGTTGCCTTCTTCGACGAGTACCAGGTGCTGGACCTGGCACTGCCCAAGGGCCCGACCGGTCCGGTCAGCGGGGTCATCGCGCTCGAGACGGCCACGAGCGAGCTCCACGCCTTCCGCGCGAGGGCCGTGCTGTTCGCGACCGGCGGCTACGGGAAGGTGTTCAAGGTCACGAGCAACGCCCACACGCTCACCGGCGACGGCATGGCGATCCCGTACCGGCGCGGCCTGCCGCTCGAGGACATGGAGTTCTTCCAGTTCCATCCGACCGGCATGTACAAGCTCGGCTTCCTGCTGTCCGAGGCGATGCGCGGCGAGGGCGGCTTCCTCGTCAACGACGGCGGCGAGCGGTTCATGGAGCGCTATGCGCCGACGATGAAGGATCTCGCCTCCCGCGACGTGGTCAGCCGCAGCATCTATCTCGAGATCGCGGAGGGACGCGGGATCGGCGGCAAGGACTTCGTCCATCTCGACGTGCGCCACCTTGGCGCCGAAGTCCTGAACAAGAAGCTTCCCGACATGAGCGGCTTCATCCGGACCTATTTCGGCCTCGAGCCATTGACCGACCTCGTGCCGATCCAGCCGACGGCCCACTACGCCATGGGTGGCGTGCCCACCGACATCGACGGACGGGTCAGGGCGGACGAGACCGGCCGCATCGTGCCGGGGTTCTACGCCGCCGGCGAGGTCGCGTGTGTGAGCGTCCATGGCGCGAATCGGCTCGGCACGAACTCGCTGCTCGACATCCTGGTCTTCGGTCGTCGTGCCGGGAAGAAGATGGCGGCGGAGCTGGCGGACCTCCCGGCCCCCGCGCCCGATCACGCGGCCGAGGCGGCCGTCCAGGCCCGCATCTCGGAGCTGCTGGGGGCTCGCGACGGCGAGCGGCCGGCCGTCATCCGGGACGAGCTGCAGGAAGTGATGTTCTCGAAGTGCGGCGTCTACCGCACCGAGCAGCTCCTGACCGAGTGCCGCGACGAGGTCGCCGCCCTTCGCGAGCGATCGCGCAATCTGCTGGTGGATGACAAGGGCTGCCGCTACAACACCGATCTCGGCGAGGCGCTCGAGCTCGGCTTCCTGCTCGACTGCGCCGAGGCGACCGTGGCATCGGCTCTCGCGCGCCGAGAGTCGCGCGGCGGGCACGCGCGGGAGGACTACCCCGACCGGGACGACGTGGACTGGCTCAAGCACTCGTTTGCCATGCGACGTCCGACCGGCGCCACCGAGCTTCGCTACCGCCCCGTGACGATCACGAAGTTCGAACCGAAGCCGCGGGTGTACTGATGCCGATGGACGTCCAGCTGCGGATTCGCCGCTACAACCCCGAGGCCGATGACGAGCCCCACTGGGAGGAGTACGAGGTCGAGGCCGAGCCAACAGATCGGGTCCTCGACCTCCTGCACCAGGTGAAGTGGTACCAGGATGGAACGTTGACCTTCCGCCGATCCTGCGCCCACGGCGTCTGCGGCTCCGACGCGATGCTCATCAACGGGCGCAACCGGCTGGCCTGCGAGTATCTCGTCAAGGATGCCGGGACCAGCATCACCGTCGAGGCGATCCGGGGCATGGCGGTCGTGAAGGACCTCCTGGTCGACATGGAGCCGTTCTGGGAGTCCTACAAGGCGGTGAAGCCGTACCTCGTCAACGACGAGCTTCCCGCGGACGGCAAGGAGCGCCGGCAGTCGCAGGCCGATCGCGAGCGCTACGAGGACACGAGCCGCTGCATCCTGTGCGCGGCCTGCACCACGAGCTGCCCTGTGTTCTGGTCCGACCAGTCGTACGTGGGACCGGCAGCCATCGTGAACGCGCATCGGTTCATCGTCGACTCCCGGGACCAGGCCAAGGAGGAGCGCCTCGAGATCATGGCCGACCCCGACGGGGTGTGGCGCTGCCGGACCACCTTCAACTGCGTCGAGGCATGCCCGCGCGACATCAAGATCACGAGGGCCATCCTCGAGGTGACGAGCGAGATCGGCAAGGCCGGGATCCGTTGAGGCTGCTGATCTACACCGACGGTGCCGCACGGGGCAATCCGGGACCGGCCGGGGCGGGAGCGATCCTGCGGGACGCCGACGGCCGGACCCTCGCCGAGATCGCCGAGCCCCTTGGCCATGCCACGAACAACGTCGCCGAGTGGACCGCCGTCCGCCTGGCCCTCGAGGAGGCCCGGCAGCTGGGCGCCACCCACGTCGATATGCGGATGGACTCCGAGCTCGTCGCGCGTCAGATCAGCGGGATCTACCGGGTCAAGCACCCCGATCTCAAGCCGATCCACGCCGCCGTCATGGAGCTGCTGCGCGGGTTCGAGGGCTACACGATCGGGCACGTCCCGCGCGAGCTCAACAAGGATGCCGATCGGCTCAGCAATGTCGCAATCGATGGGGGACCCGAACGTGCATCGCGGACGCGCCCGACTCCGCGCTAGGAAGATCGGCCCTGCCGCGCTGATCCTTATCCTCGTGACCGGCTGTGCCGGGCGCCCCGACGAGCCGATACCGACGACGGGCTCCTCGAACGACGCATCCTCCGGGGTTGCCACCGCGCCGCCGAGCCCGGTCCAGGCGACGCCGACGCCGTCGCCTGCGGCGGGCATGGCCTACGTCGCCATCGGCGATTCGGTCACCTTTGGCATCGGGGTTGCGCAGCCGCGCCAGCAGGGCTATCCCGCACGTGTCGCGGAGCGCCTCGAGACGGCCACGCCGTCATTCGACGAGCTCCGGGTGCTTGCGGTCCCGGGTGAGACGGCAGCCGGGTTCCTGGAGCAGCGGATCGACGACGTCGAATCGACGATCGGTGAGCTGGGCGAGCGCGTTGGCCTCGTGACGATCGGCCTCGGAGCCAATGAGCTCCTGCGGACGCGGCGTGACCCGGCATGCGTTGCCGATGTCGCCGGCGACACCTGCCGCGCGGTGGCGAACGCGGCCGGCGAGGACGCACAAGCGGCTCTCGACGCCATCGTCGTACGCGTGGCAGCTGCGGTCGCGGCGGCGGGTGGTCACGCGACGATCCTCCTGCTGGCCTATTACAACCCGGACGTGGAGCCCATTGCGGTATCGACCATCGTCGGCGCGGATGGCGTGATCAGCTGCGAGCCCGGCGATTCCGCGCCGGGACTCAACGATCGCATCGCCTGTGTCGGCGAGCGGCACGGCGTGGGCATCGTGGACCTGTACGCCGCGTTCCTCGGTCGGGAGGGCCAGCTGACTGGCATCGGCGAGGGAGATGTCCACCCGAATGCGGCCGGCTACGCGGTCATCGCCGAGACGATCGTCGGGGCGCTCGACCTGCCGCCGGTCGGCGGCTGATCCGGTCGGCATCGGCCCTTCCGAACGAACGTTCGAGTCGGGTACACTCAGCCTCCCTGGAGGCGGCTGGACGGTCGCGGACGCATCGGTCGAAAGGCCGCGTTCGAGGAAAGTCCGAGCTCCTCAGAGCAGGCTAGCGGGTAACACCCGTCCGCCGTGAGGCGAGGACCAGCGCCACAGTGACGATGCCCATCGGTTCGCCGGTGGGAGTGAAACGGGCAAGCTCTAGCCGGAGCAAGACCGAATAGGGGAGCGCAACTCGATCTTCGGGTCGAAGCAGGTGGCTCGCTCAGCTCCCGGGTAGGTCGCAGAGATGGATGGCCGTCCATGAGCCCGATGCGAATCGGTCTCGGGACAGAACTCGGCTTACAGGCCGCTCTCCAGGGATCAGTCCTCGTCCTCGCGCCAGACCGATCGGGCGGTGCACGCGTTGCAGATCGAACGTGCCTCGTCCATCGACCCGAGCGGGAGCGGGTGCTCGACGCCGCCGAGCAGGCAGTCGACCTGGACGCTGGCGGGGACCGTCGGGAGAATGCTGACGTGACGCACCGAGCAGCGTCGAATCTTGCCGGACCGTGGGCTCGGTCGGCGCTCTGTGCTCCCCTCGATCGGGTTCAGCGCCATGGATGCGTCTTCGCTCCGGAATCGTGACTGCGGGTTCAGTCTTGAAGGCTAGCTCCGGGTGCATCCACGCAACAATGGGGCGTTCGTACCATGGGGGTCCCGGCGACCGGCGCGTCGCCGGTGACCCGGTGTCGCGCTAGACTCACCACCGCCGGGGGGATTCCCGGCGTGCACGACGAGGAGGAGAGTTGTTCGGACGTCGCAAGCGCGAGGAGGCCGAAGCTGCCGAGGCCGCCCGCGAGGCCGAGCGCCGAGTCCTGTTCGCACGGCTGGCCGAGCGGCCCGAGCACATCTGCCCGTTCTTGGGGCTGCACAGCGATCGAACCGGCTACGTCGACGGTGTGAGCGACGATCACCGATGCTTCGCCTTCGGGGATCCGGCCGCCATCTCGGCCGAACAGCAGACCCAGGTGTGCCAGGAGCGCGGCTACGGCAACTGCCCTCGATACCTGCGCGGCGTGCTCGTCATCCCGACCGAGGAGCTCGAAGCGCTGCGGCGACCCATCCCGGCTGCCGTGGCCGTCGCAGCCCCGCCGCCCACCGATGAGGCGTCGCGCGGGCGCCGCCGCGCCGCTCCGTTGCTCATCGTGCTCGTCTTGCTGCTCCTCGGCGGCGCCGGCGCCGCGTATCTCCTGTTCGGGGGCGGTGGAGGCGTGGCGATCGATCCTTCACCCTCGTCCACACCGTCCTCTCAGCCATCGCCGAGCGTTGTGCCCAGCGCAACTCTCGAGCCGACCCCGGAGGTCAGTGCCTCGGTCGGGCCAAGCCCGACTCCCGAGCCGACCCCGGAGGTCGGCGACTCGTTCGCCTTCTACGAGGTCTCGGTCGCGCCTGATTCGTACACGCTCTACGAATTCGATAACGGCGTGATCGTCGGGACCCGGACCGTGGGCTTCGACCAGTTCTCCTTCGCGCAGGTCGAGCCCGAGCAGGGCGACGATGACCAGGTCTACTGGGTCACCCAGAACGGCGACCTCACCGGGTTCGCATACCGGACGCCGAGCTCGGGGGAGTTCCGGATCCGCGCGGTCTTCCTCAACGACGCGGGCGATCGCCGGTCCGCGTTCCTCGACGAGGACGAGCTGGGCGAGGTGCCGCAGGGCACGCCCGCCCCCTGACGACCGGCGCGGCACGACCGCGCCACCGATCGCCTTCGAACACCGGCCCGCTGTGCCGGTGTTCATCGTTCCCGCCCGGTACCGACGGATTCACCCCGATGGCCCGGAGGTAATCCCATCCGGCTGCGCCCATGCGTGAAAAACCCTTGACGGGTGGTGTTTGCCCTGTATAGTGGCGCCCTGTGGTTCCAAATGGGGCCATATGGGGAGTAGTGGTGAACGACAGGCCCGATGGAGCGAGTGTCATTCCTGACCGGGGAGTTCCGGCACGCGCTGGACGACCGGGGACGCGTTGCGGTCCCGGTTCGCTTCCGGTCGCGGCTGGCCCAGGGCGCGACGCTCGCTCGCTGGCTGGATGGCTGTCTGGCGATCTTTCCCGCGGACACGTGGGAAGAGCTCGCGGCGAAGATCCAGAGCCTGCCGACGACGAACGCGGCCGCGCGACAGTTCGGCCGATTCATGAGCTCGGGCGCGGTCGAGGTGGAGCTCGACCGGCAGGGACGCGTCCTCGTCCCGAGCTATCTGCGCGAGTACGCCGGCCTGACCAGCAGCGAGGTGGTGGTAGTCGGCGCGTTGAACCGGCTCGAGGTCTGGGCCCCGACGCGGTGGCAGCCGTATCGGTCTCAGATCGAGGACGAGCCGGAGGCGCTCGCCGAACATCTCGCCGACCTGGGCATCTGACGGTGCCCCGGTCATTCATGCGTCTCCGGGCCGCTCGGCCCGCCGTCCGACAAGTGAGGTGCAACGCCACATGGGAGAAGGGCACCTGCCGGTGCTGGTCGACGAGGTTCTCACCTCGCTGGCCGTCGGTGCCGGCAGCTCCGTGGCTGATTGCACCGTCGGCGGCGGTGGGCACGCCGAGCGGCTTCTGGAGGCCACGTCTCCGGATGGCCGCCTGCTCGGCCTCGATGCCGATCGGGCGGCCATCTCGGAGGCGAAACGCATCCTGGCGCGCTTCGGCGAACGCGTCACGCTTCGCCATGCGAACTTCGAGGCGATCTTCGACGTGGCGACCGACGCCGGCGCCATCCCGCTCGACGCCGTCCTCTTCGACCTCGGTCTCAGCAGCTATCAGCTCGCCGACCCCGACCGGGGATTCAGCTTTGCGGCCGATGCGCCGCCGGACATGAGATTCGATGAAACGCGTGGTCTATCGGCCCTTGAGCTCATCGACCGCTCCACGGAGCGAGAGCTCGCCGGAATCCTCGCGACGTTTGGTGAAGAGCGCCGTGCAGGCCGCATCGCGAAGGCGATCATGGCGGCGCGTGCGGAGGACCGGATCGTGACCGCCGCCGACCTGGCAGCCGTCGTTGCCGCCGCCGCTCCGAGCCGCCCCGGCGGAGCCGATGCGGGGCGCATCCATCCGGCCACCAGGACCTTCCAGGCGCTTCGGATCGCCGTGAATCGCGAGGTCGAGGTGCTGTCCGCCGCCCTGGCGGGCGCCCTGGCCGCGCTGCGGCCGGGGGGCCGCATCGCCGTCATCAGTTACCACAGCCTCGAGGACCGCATCGTCAAGCGGTTCGTCGCGCGCGAGAGCCGCGACTGCATCGAGGAGCCCCTGCCACCGATGTGCACATGCGGACATCGGGCGCAGGTGCGCGCGATCACCAAGGGCGTCATCACCTCGGGCCCGGATGAGGTCCGGCGGAACCGCCGCGCGCGCAGCGCGAAGCTGCGCGTCGCCGAGAAGCTCGCATGAGCTCAGCAAGGAGGGTCAATCGATGAGCAAGGGACGTTCGCGCCACCAGGCCAGCCGCCGACGGATGTACTCCGCGCGCCAGCGCGACCTCAAGGAGCGGCGCGCGAATGCGATTCGCGAGGATCAGCACTGGCTGAGTGACGAGGTCGCCGCATTCGAGATCGAGGAGGGCCTCGACTTCGAGGCGCCCACCAGCTTCGGCCTCGCGCTTCGCAACCGCGCGTCCGCGGCCTAGCACGACCCGAGGAGCAACGAGCAGATGGCGGTCATCGGTGCACGGCCCGCGACGAGTCCCTGGTTCCCAGGACGTCGCGCGCGTCCGCGCCCCCGGACGCGACCGCAGAGCGCTCGTCGGGGTCGCCGGTTCACGAGCGGACGCCGCGTCGCGCGCCCGATCGATGTTCGGCCGCTGCTTGTCGCCATCGTGGTGGCGGCGGGGCTCGCCCTGTTCTACCTGAGCCAGTCGACGCGCGTGGCGGCGACCGGCTACGAGATCGACGCCCTGGAGAGCACCCTGGCCCAGAGCCATGCCGAGCAGCAGCAGCTGATCTGGGCCATCGGCGAGGCTCGCTCTCCGGCCGAGATCACCCAGCGCGCACGCAATGAGCTGCGGTTGGTCCCCCTCGAGGACGCCGCCGTGACCTTCGCGTCGCCCGTCAGCCAGCCCGCCGATTGACCGAGTTTCGCGGCCGACGCGTCGGCCGTCGTACGGAGACCAACATGCTCGCCAGGACCGACAGTCGTGCCCGCGCCTTGGTCCTTCTCATCGTCGTCTCGCTGTTGGCGACGCTGGTCGGAGTCCGGTTGGTGTGGTGGCAGGTCCTCCAGCAGGAGCGCCTCGCCACGATGGCGCTCCACCAGCTCGCTCAGGAGCAGGACCTGCCGGCCGAGCGAGGCGAGATCACCGACCGCAACGGTGAGCTGCTCGCGACCTCGGTGGAGGTCCAGTCGGTGTTCGTGACGCCGCCCAGCATCGAGGACATGGGCCTGACGTCAGCGCTCCTGGCATCGGTTCTCGGGATGACCGCGGCGGAGGTGCGGGAGCGCATCGATACCGACGGCAGCTGGGTGTTCGTCAAGCGCCGGGTTCCTGCGGAGGTCGCGGAGCGGATCCGATCACTCGACCTGCGCGGCGTGGGCCTGCTGCCGGAGACAAAGCGCGTCTACCCGGTGAAGGGAGCCGGTCCCGGCACGACCCTTGCCGCCCAGGTCCTTGGGTTCGTCGACAACAACGGGGCCGCGGCGTACGGCGTCGAGCAGGCCGAGGATGCATTGCTCGCCGGCGTCGCCGGGCTGGTGAACGCGCAGGAGGACGTCATCGGCCGGCGCATCGCGGACTCGGTCAGCCTGCTGCGTGAGCCGATCGACGGCCGTGATCTGCGGCTGACCATCGACGCCGGGGTGCAGCACCTGCTCGAGGAGTCGATCTGGTCGACGTACCAGACGAATCGCGCCGCCGGCGCCACCGGGCTGATCATGGACGCCGAGACCGGCGCGATCCTGGCCATGGCGAGCTACCCGTCGTATGACGCCAACCAGTTCGCCACCACCGAAGGTGAGCTGTTCGCGAATCCCGCCGTCTCGCGCCAGTACGAGCCCGGATCGGTGATGAAGGCGTTCACCATCGCGGCAGCGCTCGACGCCGGCGCGATCACGACCTCGACCACGGTGGAGGACGACAACAACCTGATGATCGGCAAGGTCCGCGTCCAGAACGCGGACCGACTCGACTTCCCCTATGGCCATGGTTCCATCACGGCGGGTGATGTCCTTCAGCTCTCGAACAACGTCGGCGCCGCGAAGATCGGCCTCAGCCTCGGTGCGTCGGAGCTGTTCGATGCGTTCCGCCGCTACGGGTTCGGGAGCCCGACCGGCATCGAGCTGAGCGGCGAGGCCACCGGCGTGATCTGGGACCCTGCGGGTCCGAACGCATCGGGCGATCTGACCGCGGCGCAGAACTCGTTCGGCCAGGGCCTGAGCCTGACGGCGGTGCAGCTGGCGGCCGGGTATGCCGCATTCGCGAATGGCGGGGAGCTGGTCACGCCGCACATCGTCGAGGGCTGGACCGATCCCGACGGGACCTACCATCCCACCAGCGCGCCGCCTCGTGAGCGGATCATGCGCCCCGAGACCGCGTCGACCATGATCGGCCTGCTGACCGACGCGATCGACGAGGGGATCGCGAACCGGGCGTCGATCCCCGGCTACACGGTTGCCGGCAAGACCGGCACCGCGCAGATCGCCGGACCGGTCAGCGTGAAGAACGACGATGGCGAGGTCGTTGAGCGCTGGCAGTACATCGACGGCTGGGTGGATTCGAGCTTCGTGGGCATTCTGCCTGCCGGCGACCGCAAGCTCGTGACCCTGATCCTCATCCATCGGCCCGCTGGAGCGGGCGGTCGTCACATGCCCGAGCGGCCGGAGTGGGTCTACTCGAGCGTCATGCCGCAGGTCCTCGACTACCTGGCCATCGCTCCGGACCGCCCCCTCGAGCCCGTCGCGCAGCCATGAGACTGCTAGACTCGCCCGTAGTCCGCAGCATGGTCCGCGTGCCTCCCACGATCCGCCTCGATGACCTGCTGGCCGCCACCGGTGGCCGACTCCTCCGACCGACCTCGGTCTCCACCTTCCGCGGCGCCTGCGTCGACTCACGCCAGGTGACCCCGCAGAGCTGCTACGTCGCGCTGCGCGGCGAGCGTGTCGACGGGGTTCGCTTTGTCGAGGACGCGTTGCGGTCCGGCGCCGCCGCGGCGCTCGTCGAGCGTGAGATCGAGCTGCCCGATGACCTCGATCGGGCAGTGGTGGTCGTCGCCGATCCGGTGACGGCGCTCGGCGACCTTGCCGCCTGGTACCGCGCGACGCAGGACGTGCGCGTCGTGGGCATCACCGGCTCGACCGGCAAGACGATCGCCAAGGAGATCACCGCCGACGTCCTTTCCGGCAGCCTGACCACCCTGCGCAGCGAGGGCAACCTCAACTCCGAGACCGGGCTCCCGATGACCCTGCTCAAGCTCGAGCCGGCGCACGAGGTGGCTGTCCTGGAGATGAGCATGTACACGGTCGGCGAGATCGCTCGACTTGCCGACATCGCACGTCCCGAGGTGGGCGTCGTGCTGTCCGTTCATCCGACCCACCTCCAGCGCGCCGGCAGCATCGAGCGCATCGCGGAGGCGAAGTCCGAGTTGCCGCGAGCGCTTCCCGACGACGGCCTGGCCGTGCTCAACGCCGATGACCCGCGCGTCGCCGCCATGCGCGATCTCACCTCGGCGCCGGTCCGCACCTTCGGGCTCGGTGCCGGGGCCGATGTGCGGGCCGCGGACATCGCCTCGCGCGGACTCGACGGCACCGAATTCACGATGCACGCGCCCTGGGGTACCCGACGGGTCGTCAGCGCCACTCCCGGCCGCCACCTCGTGCCGCACGCCCTCGCCGCGGCCGCCGTGGCAGAGCGATTCGGCGTCGCGATGGACCGCGTCGCCGAGGCCCTGGCCACCGGCAGTCACGCGCCGCATCGGATGAGCATCGTCCTTGCCGCGGGTGGTGCGCGGGTCGTCGACGACACGTACAACGCCTCGCCGATCAGCATGGCCGGCGCGCTCGACTTCCTGGTCGAGACGCCCGTGCGTGACGGCGGGCGCCGCATCGCCGTCCTGGGCGACATGCTCGAACTCGGTCCGGACGAGGAGCGCCTGCACCGCGAGATCGGCACGCGCGCGGCTGCCGCCGCGGATGCGGTCCTGGCGGTCGGGGTGCGGGGACGCTGGATCGCCGATGCCGCCCGCGCGGCGGGCGCCGCCCGTGTCATCGAGGCCGACGACGCCGAGGCGGCCGCCGAGCTCCTCGAGCGTGAGGTGGCCCCCACCGACGGCGACCTTGTGCTCGTCAAGGCGTCGCGCGGCATCGGGCTGGAGCGGACGGTCGAACTCGTCTGCGACGGTGGGGAGTCATGACCATCGTGCAGATCGTGGTGGCCCTGCTGCTGGCCTTCATCGGCATGGTCCTGCTGGCGCCGATCTATATCAGCCTGCTCCAGCGGCTCGGCTTCGGAAAGCAGATTCGCACCGACGGGCCGGAGGCTCACTACGGCAAGGCGGGTACGCCGACCATGGGCGGCATGCTGATCGTCGGTGTCGTGCTCTTCCTGGCCATGGCCCTGCGGATTGAGGACGCGGCCACCCTCACGCCGATGCTGACCCTGATGGGCGTGGGGATCCTGGGAGCGATCGACGATTTCGTGAATGTCCGCACGGGAATCGGCATGCGGGGACGCTGGAAGCTGGTGTGGCAGACGGTCGTGGCCGTCCTTGCCGGCTATTACATCCAGCGCCACTTCGAGATCACGGCGCTGAACATTCCCTTCGTCGGCGAACCGCTCGTCATCGGCCCGCTGCTGACCCTGATCTTCGTGGCGTTCGTGATCGTCGGCGTCAGCAATGCGGTGAACCTGACCGACGGCCTGGACGGCCTGGCGGGCGGGGTTCTCATCTTCAGCTTTGTTGCGTACCTGATCATCAGCCTCGTCCCCGTGGAGGACGTAAAGATCGCCCAACCCAACCTTGCGATCTTCTGCGCACTGGTCATCGGGGCGCTCATGGGCTTCCTGTGGTTCAACGTCCACCCCGCCCAGATCTTCATGGGTGACTCCGGGGCGCTGAGCATGGGCGCCACCCTCGCCGTCGTGGCCACCGTGAATGGCCAGCTGCCCCTGCTCGCCGTCATCGGGATCGTGTTCTTTGCGGTGATCATGAGCGTCGTGGTCCAGGTGCTGAGCTACCGGCTGCGGGGCCGGCGAATCTTCCGCATGACGCCGCTTCACCACCACTTCGAGCTCGTCGGGTGGGCGGAGGAGAAGATCACGCTGCGCTTCTGGATCGTTGCCGCCCTGGCGGGGCTGCTCGGCGTGCTCATCTTCCTGGCCGGCGTCAGCGGCTTCCAGGCGAGCCGATGATGACGGCCGCTCGCCAGCCGATCCGGACGATCGACGACCTCGACGGAACCCGTATCGTGGTCCTCGGCCTGGCACGCTCGGGGATCGCTGCCTGCCGCTTTCTGGCCGATGCGGGCGCCGTCGTCGTTGCCTATGACCGACGCAGCCTGGCCGAACTGGCCGATGCCGTGGCCGAGCTCGGCGCACACCCCGTGCGGCTGGCCCTGGGCGTCGAGCGGCGCGAGGCCGTCGCGCTGCTCGAGCATGCTGAGCTGATCGTCACCAGTCCCTCGATCTCGCCACACTTCCCGACCACCGAGGCGTGGCTGCGCGACGCCCTGCGCTCGGCGCAGGACGCGGGCGTGGAGCTGGTGAGCGAGGTCGAGCTGTTCCTGCGGCTGACGCGCGCGCGCATCATCGGCGTGACCGGCACGAAGGGCAAGACGACCACGGCGTCGCTCGTCGCCGCGATCCTCCAGGCCGCCGGGACTCCGAATGTGCTGGGAGGGAACATCGGCACGCCGCTCATCGAGCGAGCCGCCGAGCTGTCGCTCGACACCTGGGTCGTCCTCGAGCTCAGCGAGCTCCAGCTTCCGACCATCAGCCGGGGGGCCGACGTGGCGGTCTACACCAACGTCGGGGCCGACCACCTGGATCGCCACGGGAGTGTCGAGGCCTACCGGGCGGTCAAGGCGCGATTGGCCCGGCTCAGCGTCCCGCGCGGACGGGTGGTGCTCAACCAGGACGATGCGGGCTGCCGGGAGATCGCCGCAACGCTGCCGGCTGACGCCATCGCCTGGTACGGGCATGACCGGCCGGGCCTGGGTCGCGATGAGGCGTGGATCGACGACGGCTGGATTCTCATGGCGGGGGAGCGGCTGATGCCCGTCCGGGACGTGCCGCTCCCCGGCCGCCACATGCTGAGCAACGTGCTGGGGGCAGGCCTGGGCGCCGTGCTGGCCGGCGTTGCGCCGGCGGCCATCGCGGAGGCCGTCGCCGGCTTCGGCGGCGTGGCGCACCGGCTCGAACCCGTCGGCGAGTTCGGGGGCATTCGGTGGGTCAACGACTCGCAGGCCACGATCCCTGTGGCGGCGATCGCCGCCCTCGAGGCCTTCGAGGCGCCGATCGTGCTCATCGCCGGGGGCCAGGCCAAGGGGCTCGCGTTCGACGGCCTCGCCGATGCGATCGCACGGCACGCACGGCTGGCCATCCTGATGGGGGAGACGGCGGACGAGATGGCGGCGCTCATCGGCGACCGGGTGCCGGTCGAGCGGGCGACGGACATGGACGCAGCGGTCGCGATCGCCGTCCGACGGGCGCTGCCCGGTGACGTCGTCCTGCTGTCGCCGGCAGCGGCCAGCTTCGACATGTTCACCGACTACGCGGCGCGTGGCGAGGCATTCCGCGGGGCCGTGCGCGAAGCCGCGGAGAGCGCTCGATGAGCACCGCCGCGGCCACGAT
>JAGXHP010000136.1 GCA_024636135.1 Chloroflexota bacterium | reverse complement strand
CACGCTGGGTGGTGCCGGCGCCACCGTTGGCGCCGCGGTCGGCGCGGTCGTCGGAGCGGTCGTCGGCGCCACGGTCGGCGCGGTCGTCGCCTTGGGTGTGGCGGCAGCCGTTTCGGTCGGCTGCGCCGTGGCGGTCGGAGACGATGCGGGAAGCAGCCGCGGTGGATCCCTCAGGTCCTGGGTCGCAACCACGACGAGCTGGATAGAGGCGTCACGGACCGTCCGCCCCTTTGCGTCCGACTCCTTCGCCGACAGGGTGTATGTCCCTGCCGCCAGACGAGCGGGAATGGTAACGGCGGCCTCGAATTCTCCATCGTGATTCGACTGCACCGCGGGAAGCCAGTCTCCGGTAGCTCCGTCCCACTCGAAGGCCACCGGCACGCGACTTCCGAAATTGTCTCCGCTGATGACCAGCGATCGGCCGGCGATCGCATCTCCGGATACCGAGATGGCAGCAGGACTGTCTGAGGCGAACGCGATCAACGGCAGGACAACGGCGGGGATGAGCAGGATCAGCGCGATCGCGAGCCGCCACTCGGAACTCGCCAAGAGACGGGATGCGTGCGGTGCGGTGGGGTTGCGTCGAGGGCCGGAAGAGCGCAGGAACTGGGGCACGAACTGGAAGGGCACTGGAGTCCTCTCAAGGTCGCTCCAGAGTGCAGTGGGCAAATGTATCGGACGACGAGATCGCGAAGCTCGGGCGCTGACTCCGGGATCGCCGCGGAAGCGGGGCCACTACGCTCCGGACGACTTGGCCGTATTTTGCAATGGCTCACGACGAGCCTGGATCGGCCCAGTGTATCGCAGAGTGCACCGTACCGGCGCCGACATGTGGGCTACCAGGCGATCCCCTCGTACCCGTCGCGAAGGTGGGACACCTGCTCCGCCGGCAGGCGCACGAGGTCGATGATCTGTTGGTCCCCCCGGCGGCGCTGCGCCACCGCCTCGAACTCCGGCGAGCCGTTGCCGACCACGATGACCTCGGCATGGTCGAGGAGCTCGTCCAAGTCGGTCACCATCAGCGACATGATGTGGGGAACCTCGTGCTCAATGTATGCGCGGTTCGCGCCGTGAATGCTTGCGAATGACACGCTCGGGTCGAGGACGCGCACGTCGTACCCCTTGCCGATCAACCGCTCGACCAGCGTGACGAGCGGACTCTCGCGGAGGTCGTCGGTGCCGGCCTTGAAACTCAAGCCGAGCATCCCGACCCGCTTGGCGCCTGTCGCTCGAATCAGGTCATATGCGGCGGCGATGTGTGCATCGTTGCTCGGAATGATCGACTGCAGGAGCGGGGAGGCGAGGTCTCGAGTTCGGCTGTGGTGAACGAGGGCCCGGAGATCCTTCGGCAGGCACGAGCCCCCGAAGGCATATCCGGGCCGCAAGTACGCCCTGGAGATGTTCAGCTTCTCGTCACGGCAGAACAGGTCCATGACCTCGTGGCTGTCAATCCCGTCCGCCTTGCAGAGGAGCCCAATCTCGTTGGCGAACGCGATCTTCAGCGCGTGGAAGGCGTTGCTCACGTATTTCAGCATCTCGGCCTCTCGGATGGCCACCACGGCGACAGGGGCGTCGGTTGCGCGATACAACTCGGCCACCGCCGCTGCGGCAGCCGAATGATCGCTTCCGATCACGGTGAACGGCGGGTGATAGAAGTCCCGGATGGAGCTGCCCTCCCGCAGGAACTCCGGGTTGTAGCAGACGCTGTAGCCGTCGCCGACCGGGCGTCCCGCGCGACCTTCGAGCGCGGGAATCACGCGATCCTCGGTACTTCCGGGCAGCATCGTGCTGCGCACCACGACGACGTGATCCGTTGCCTTCTCCCCAAGCGCGTGTCCGATGCTCTCTGCCACCCGCTCGACGGCACTCAGGTCGAGGCTTCCGTTGGCGTTGCTCGGCGTGCCGACGCAGATGAGTGATACATCGGAATGTGCGACGGCCTCGCCCACATCCGTGGTCGTCCGGATGCGGCCCGCGGACACGCCGCTCGCCATGAGGTCATCGAGTCCTTCCTCCACGATGGGGCTGCGTCCCGCAGCGATCGCCTCGACCTTGGCCTCGCTGACATCCACACCGATCACCTCATGACCGGAGTCCGCCAGGCAGGCCGCTGACACGGACCCCACATAGCCGAGGCCGAAAATGCTGACCCGTGTCAATTGCCTTCCTCCGTGTCGCGGCTCCGCCCGGCCTGCTGGGCAGGGTCAAGGCGGTCGTTGATGAGTTGAACGAGCCCGTCCCGAGTGACCTCCCACTCGGCGTGGCGACGTGCACGGAGCTCGCGAATAGCGGCCCTGTGCTGGTCGAGGTTGGCAAGGACGTGCCGGATTCCCTGCGCAATCCCCTCCTCGGTGTTGTCGACATGGGCAGTGCCGGCGTCGAAGTATTCGCGGAGGACATGCCAATCGGACGTGACGATCGGCGTCCCATGGGAGAGCGCCTCGCACGCGCCATTCTGCATGGTGTGGTCCCGCGTCGTCAGACAGATCACGACGTCCGCTGCGCTCAGGAGCCCGTGGTAACTGGCCTCGGGCAGGAAGCCAGTGAATCTCACGTTGTCGGGGACGGTCTGCCCCAGAGAGCCGACTCGATCGTCCCGTCCCGTCACGTGGAGCGTCACGTCCGGGAGGAGGGCCGCTGCGCGCAGGAGAGCGCCGAGCGGCTCATCCGCGGCCCACGTGTTGACCACGGCCGCGTTGAGGCCGGCTCCAAGGGGCGGGGGATCTCCGACTTTGAAGGCTGTCGGGATGCTGGGTACCGTGATCGCGCGGCCACCCCAGGCCCGAACCAACTCCGCCCAGTGCTCATTCGTGACAATGGTCGCCGTCGCATTCCGTGCAACAAGCCGAGTAATCCAGCGTGGCCGGGTCCAGATGCTGCGCTCAAACGCGTCGCTGTGCGCGTCGATGACGACGGCCCCGCGCGTCGCCCATCCATACCAGGTGGCGGTCCAGGCGGCGAAGCTCGGCGGACTCTGCACGAAGACAGCCTTGGGCCGCTGTGCCATGAGGAGCCTGAAGGTCTCGATCACCTGGAGGGGGTACTTGCGCCATGACGCCCACCACCCACGCGCGCTCGTCGGGGCCAGGTAGCGGAGGTCGTCGACGCCGACGGACTCCGCCAGCCACCCGCTGCGCGTTCCTCGATGGCGCTCCGCCCAGACAAGGAAGAGCGACCCGCCAGTCACTCGCGGGCGGAGCCGTTGAGGTGCAACCGCCGGGTCAGGCATGGGTACCGCCCGATGGAGTGGCCAAGGCACCTGCCCCGGCGTCTGCGAAGCGCTGAGCGAGCCGATCGATGTTGCGATCGAGGTCGAACTCGGCGCGAACGAACGTCCGCGCCGACGTGCCCAGACGCAATCCAAGACCCGGGGTATCGAGCAGGCGCTCCACAGCATCGGCTATGGCGATCGCGTCCGCTTCTGGCACGACCAGCCCCGTATCTCCATCTCGCAGCACCTCCGGGATGCCAGACACTGGCGTGCTGACGACGGGCACAGCCGATGCCATCGCCTCAAGGATCACGTTCGGGATTCCGTCCCGGTCGCCATCCGGCGCAACGATGCAAGGGAGGACGAATGCGAAGGCTCGGCCGTAGCGCTCCACCACGTCGTGGTACTGGAGCGGACCCGTCAGCCGAACGATGTCGTCGAGGCCGAGCTCGCGGACTTGCGCCGCGAGGGTCTCGAACAGGGGTCCGTCCCCGACGATTTCGCACTCGAACGCGCGGCCACGGTCGCGGAGCAAACGACAGGCCTCCACGAGGTAGCGAAGTCCCTTGCGTTCCGTCAGCTGAGCTACGGCCAGAAGCAGTGGGCGGTCCGGGGATGCCACAGGGTCGACGCCGAGGAAGGTCTGCAGGTCCAGCCCGTGGTACAGCCTCACGATCCGCTGCGCAACGCGCGGACCGACGATCGAGGCCAGATGGCGGCGGTTGTACTCCGTGCAGGTCGCCGTGAAGGATGCCTCGCCGATGCGTTCGCGCAGGAGGAACGCATCGACGTAGATCTCGCGCGCGTGGGCCGTGACGCTGTAGGTCGATCCGAGCAATCTGGACGCGACGAGTGCGACCGTTGCGGCACGGTCGACGAAGTGGGCATGGACATGAACTCCCCGGCGCTCGCGGAGGACGTCAGCGACATATACCCCCGTGACGAAGTGGTACGCGGTTCTCCGGCGGGGCGCTCCGTCGTGTCCGCGCGAGAGAAGCCATGCGGCCGTCCCGAAGTACGTCCGCGGCCGGCCTACCGCCGCGACGACATGGGCGCGAAGAAGTCGGGGCCATGACACCGGAAGGAGATATCGCACGCGCCGGCTGAGCTCCCGCTGCAGCGCGGACAGCTCGGTGCGCGGACGCCGAATGGAAACGATCTCAAGGTCCGCGCCCCGGTCGAGAAGCTGCTTGATCTCGCGGTCGATGAACGTCTCTGTCAGCACGGGGTACGTCCCAATCACGTACGAGAGTCGCAACTGGTCATGGCGTCCCGCGGGCGGCCTCACCTGGTCGTCCGTCACGTCCGTCCCCCTTCGCGGGCACTGAGTTGGGTGCGGTACAGCCGCACGTGGCGCTGAGCCTGAGCCCCGGCACTGTAGCAGTCCTCGACGCGCGACCGTGCGGCCCTGCCCAGGGCGGCGGCGTGGTGTGGATCCCCCAAGACGCGCATCATCGCCCCGGCCAGCGCGCGCGCGTCCCCCGCCGGCACGAGCACGCCGCTCCGATCGTCCTGGATGACCTGCCGAGTGCCGGACACGGCGCTGGCGATGACGGGGAGCCGCGTAGCCATCGCTTCGAGCAAGGCCATCGGCAGGCCCTCCCACAGCGACGGGAGAACGAAGAGGTCACTGGCGGAAAGCAGGTCCGGGATGTCTCCGCGATCGCCAAGAAATCGAACGCGATCGTCGAGTCGTTCACGCCGCACCCTGGCCTCGAGCTGCGCACGAAGTTCTCCCTCACCGACCAGCACGGTGTGGAGCAGGGGGAACCGCTCGTGAACCCTGGGAAGCGCGTCGAGCAGCACGGCGTGACCCTTTTGTGTCATGAGCTTGGCGACGACGATCGCCATGGGCGCGTCGGCCGGAATGCGGATCGACGCACGCACCTCCGCCCTGGCGATCGACGTCCCGTATCGCTCCACCTCGACGCCGTTCGGAATGACCGTCAGCCGATCGCGAGGCGGTCGAAAGGCGTGCCGGACACTCGAGGCCACGTCGTCGGAGACAGCAATGAACCCATCGGCCACCCGCCCGCCTACGCGATACATCATTCGGTGCACGATGCGCTTTGGGCGCAGGAGCCAGGCATTGGCCGGCAGCTGATCTGCCCGGAGATCGAGGAGCGCGTTATGCACGGTCCAGAGGACCACATCGACGTCGCGCGAGGCACGCAGCGCGAGCGCGACGAAGTCGAGGGACCTCAGCAGGTGCGTCTGCACGACACGCGTCTGGTGCTCGCGTGCAACAGCCGCCAGATCGCTTCGAATGCGCATGATCTCCCGGATGCCCCGCGGCCCATCGAGGAGCGACGTCATCCGCCCGGGGATGATCACCACCGGGATGCCGCCGGCCTCGATCTCGGATCGCAATGGCCCATCGGAAAGGGAAACGACGACCGGGTCGACTCCGGCCTCAGGGAGATGGCGGACCAGCGTCCGCACCACCTCCTGGCCCCCACCGCGATCGAGGTTTCCGATGACCTGCAGGACGCGGAACCGGTCCTCGATCACCGTGCGTGGTATGGTCGGCCAGCCCATTCCGCCGGTCCTGACGCACCTTGATCATCTCGCATCGTCATCGCTACCTCTTTGTCGAGCTTCCGCGCACCGGTTCGACCGCGATTCGGCAGGAGCTTCGCGCCTTCTACGACGGTGAGACGATCCTGCAGAAGCACGCCACCTACGAGGAGTTCCTCACGGCGGCGACGCCGGAGGAGAAGAAGTACTTCGTCTTCTCCGGCATTCGCAACCCACTCGATGACGCAGTCAGCCAGTACTTCAAGCTGAAGACCGACCACAACGAACGGATGACGAATCCCGAGCGAGCTCCCAAGTCGAAGCCGCTGCTCAACCGGGTCGTCGACCGCCACATCTTTGGGTATCTTCGCCGCACGGACGCCGATTTCCCGCGGTACTTTATGCGGTATCACGTTCTCCCGTACGACCGGTGGTCAAGCCTATCCCATGACCGCTTCGACTATGTCATTCGCTTCGAGAGCCTCGCAGAAGACTTTGCCGAGGTACTCGATCGCATCGGCATCACGCCAAGGCGGGAGCTTCCACAGGTGAACACGACGGCCGCGCGCGCACGAACCTGGCGAGACTACTATCCGCCGCACACGCGCGCGCGGGCCCGTCGCGTCTTCGGACCATTCATGGAGCGGTGGGGCTACGAGTTCCCGCCAGAGTGGGAGATCGACCGGCCCACGACGCTCGACCGCGCCGGGTACGCTGCGTTCAGCTTTGCGGCGGGACTGTACTGGCGATTCGGTCGCAGCCTGGGGACGCGTGGGCGCCACGCCGGCTGAAGTTCGCCCGAATCCGCGCAGCCTTTTCATCGTCGGGTGCGCCCGCACCGGGTCGACGCTGCTGCGCCACGTCCTGAATCGAGCCGAGGGCGTGGTGATTGTCCCCGAGACCCACTTCATGCGACGAGTCGCGAAGCGCCGACTTGCCCGACGCCTGGGCAGTGTGCGCGAGGGCAGCCTGGGGCTAGGCTCGGTCGTCGACGAGCTGTACGCGGTCGACGGGCACAGCGCTACCGGGTACTGGTCCTGGCTGCGGCGCACGGTGTCCCGCACCGACTTCGCCGAACGGCTGGCAGCCACCGATCGGTCGGTACAGGCGCTCTTCGTCCTCCTCCTCGATCTCTATGTTGAACGGGCCGCTGATGCACGGGTACCCCTGCGCATCATCGGCGAAAAGACGCCTTCGCACCTGCTCTTCGTCCCGACGCTCGTGGAGTGGTTCCCGGCTGCGGCGGTCATCCATACCTTTCGGGATCCGCGGGCAGTCTACGCATCCGAGCTGCGTCGACGGCGCGAGGGCCGGTGGGGTCCGAAGCGGTGGTTGCCCTGGCTGCCCGCTGCCATCGTCGATCCGATGCTCGGGCCGCTCGAGGCAGTCCGAACAACGCTGGTCTGGCGAAGGGCGGACCTACTCGATGGCGTGTACCGTCGCACCCTCGGACCGCGCTACCGTCTCGTCCGATTCGAGGACCTGGTTGGGAACCCGGCCGATGAGCTGAGCGCGATCTGCGAGCACCTCGGGATTCCATTCAATGCCGGCCTCCTCGACATCGACGTGGTTGGCTCGAGCTTCGAACCGGGAAGGCACGCGGCCAGCGGATTCGACCCCGCCACCGTCGAGCGCTGGCGTCATCATGTCGGCCCCGTGGCCCGCGCGTGGTTCAGGCTGACCCTGGGTGGGCGCATGAAGGCGCGCGGATATCGCGCCTGAGCGCCGTCAGCGCGCTCCGAACCAGAAGTCGTCAACGTAGACCGAGGCGTTGAGGCTCTTGACCGCCATCATCACGCGAGCCGACGTCGTGCCGGCCGGCGCAGCCAGGGAGCCGGAGAACTCCTGCCACCCCGCGGTCGATCCGGTGAAGGTGTTCGTCGTCTTGGTGGTGATGGTGGTCGAGCCGTTCAGCCAGCGAACGCGCAGGTTGAGCGTGAACGCATCGGAGGTCGTCGGGACATTGACCCAGCCACGGAAGTCGTAGGTCGTCCCCGCGCTGGCCGGCACCTGCTGGAACACGGCGTAGCTCGAGTCGTTGGTGGCGAAGTGGCGGCCGGCGAACGACCCGCCGTGGGCCGTGATGGCCGACGAACGAGTGAACTTGGCGTTGCTGCCCCAGCCGTCGGGGATGTTGTTCGCGTTCGCGTCGAGCTCAAAGCCCGGATTCAGCAGCAGGTTGCCGTCGGTCGGCGGCGGGGGCGACTCGCTGGCGCCGATGATCCACGTGCGCGCCGCCGGCGTCGGATCCGGTGTCGATCCCGCCACGGCCCGTACCTCGAAGGTGTGCGAACCGACCGACATGCCCGTGTAGTTCTGCGGCGAAGCGCACGCGTTGAACGCGGCGCCGTCGAGGCGGCACTCAAACCCAGTTGTGCCGGCACTGCCGGAGAACGTGAAGCTGGCATCGGTGCTCGTCACCGTGCCCGACGGACCGCCGGTGATGGTGGTCTCGGGAGCGGTGGGCGCGGAGGCACCAGTCGCAAGCTCGTAGATGCGTCCGTCGATCGCGCCGCGATTGGTGTTGTTGTCCACCCGGGCATCGGCTACGTAGATGTGCTGCGCCGCTTCGGTGGTACCCGGAGCCAGGGTGAGGCCTCGTGCCGACTCGAAGGTCGCCCCGGAGACCTGCAGGGTGCGGACCGGCACCCCGGCGGTCGTGACCTCGAGAATCGGAGAGCCGTCCTTGTTGCTGACGACGTACAACGTCCCAGTTGTGGCGTCGAACTCGATTCCCTCCGCGTCCGGCTGACCGAGCGAGGCGGTGTCGAAATGGCTGACGACGACGTCGTCGACTGTTCCCGTACCGTCTGGGGTGCCGAAGACTCCGTTCGGGCCGGGTGAGATCCGCCAGACCTCGGCGCCGGTCCCGTCGGCGATGAAGACCGAGCCGTTGCCGTACGCGACGCCTTCCGCATCCGCGACGCCCAACGACTCGAGCCCGAGGCAACGCAACGGAGCGAAGGAGGCGCTCAGCTCCCAGAGCGTCTCGGAGCCATCGCGCACGACGAAGTAGGTATTGCTGTCCGGGTTGTAGGCAACGCCGACCGGCTCGACGTTGCGAATGAGGCTTCCGCCGGCTCGACATTGATGAGGTGTCGTGTCGAAGGTCGCCGTAGTGCTCGCACCGTCCCGCGGAAACAGCCACCCGTTCGT
>JAGXHP010000135.1 GCA_024636135.1 Chloroflexota bacterium | reverse complement strand
GCTCGGGCTCTACCTCGCGCAGGTCCGCGGTCGGATGTACGCCACCGAGACCGCGGACATCCTCACCCGCCTGCAGCAGATCCCGGACGCCATCTCCCAGGCGCTCAGCCTCGATCCCGAGATCCGCGAGCTCGCCCAGCGCTACCACGACGCCGACTACACCATGTTCATCGGCCGCCACGCGGGGCTGCCGATCGCCATGGAGGGCGCGCTGAAGCTCAAGGAGCTGAGCTACGTCCATGCCGAGGGCTATGCCGCCGGGGAGCTCAAGCACGGGCCGATCGCGCTGCTCGACCCGGAGACCCCCTTGCTGGCGATCGCCACCCGTGGAGCGACGTATGAGAAGGTGACGAGCAACGTGGCCGAGGCGCGCGCCAGATCGGCGCCCGTGATCGCGATCGCCACCGAGGGAGACGACAAGATCGACCGATACGCCGACGACGTCCTGTACGTCCCGGACGTCCCCGAGCCGATCAGTCCGGTCATCGTCGTCCTTCCGCTTCAGCTGCTCGCCTACGAGGTGGCCGTGGCTCGCGACACCGACGTCGACCAACCGCGAAATCTCGCGAAGTCCGTCACGGTCGAGTAGACGCCGCCGATGAGCCGCCACGAGATCGGGATCGACCTGGTCGACATCCATCGCATTCGCGCCGTTTTGGGCAAGTTCCCCGATCGGTTCCGCCTCCGCGTCCTGACCGACCACGAGCAGGCGTACTGCGGGCGCCGCATCGAGCGTATCGCGGGGCGGTGGGCGGCAAAGGAGGCCATCAGCAAGGTGCTGGGCCTCGGGGTCCGTGGCGTCGGCTGGAGAGAGATCGAGATTCTCCCGAACCGGGCCGGTGCGCCACAGGTCTACCTCCATGAGCGCGCGGCTCGCCGCGCCGCGGCGCTCGACCTCGACGAGGTCAGTGTGTCGATCTCCCACGAGCGCGAAATGGCCGTCGCCGTCGCCGTGGCACACCGGCGTCACGCGTGATGGCCCGGACACCGGGGTGAACGGTCCGGCGGCGCGCAATCTCACACAGCGCTGGGTCGCCGCACACCTGCCGGGACGACCGGCACGGTCGCACAAGGGCGATTTCGGGCGTCTCCTGGTCGTCGCCGGATCGACCAACTATCCCGGGGCGGCGATGCTCACGGCGCTCGGTGCGATGCGCGCGGGCGCCGGGCTCGTCCGGGTCGCGGCGGCCGAATCCGTGGTCGCGCGACTGGCCGGTGCGGTCCCGGAGCTGACCTGGAGCGTCCTCGACGAGGAGGCTCCAGGCCTCATCGCTCCCAGCGGCTGGCGCCAGGTGGCCGGCGAGCTCATGCGGCAGGACGCGGTGGTGATCGGACCCGGGCTCGGTGCGCAGCCGGCCACCCAGCGCCGCGCTCGCAACCTCGTGACCGGGCTGGGCATCCCCGGGGTCGTGGACGCCGACGGACTCAATGCGCTGGCCGCCGGCGGCAACTGGTGGACCGGGCTCTCGGCCTCGCTCGTGCTCACGCCCCATCCCGGCGAATTCGCCCGGTTGACGGGGGCTCCGGCTCCGAGCAGCGACGATGACCAGGCCCGGCTCGTCGCCGCCCGCGACGCCGGCCTGCGCTGGCAGCAGGTCGTCGTCCTCAAGGGAGCCAACACTCTCATCGCCGATCCGCACGGGGACGTGCTGCGGTCCAATGTGTCCACGCCGGCGCTGGCGACTGCCGGCACCGGCGATCTGCTCTCGGGTGTGATCGGTGCCTTCCTCGCCGCCGGGCTGCCGCCGATGGACGCAGCCGGCTGCGCGGTCGCGGTGCACGGCGCGGCGGGTCTGCTGGCAGAAGATCGGATCGGACGCGCCGGGGTCATGGCGCGTGACGTGGCCGCATTGCTGCCCGAGGCGATCGAGCAGCTGCGCGGCGGCCGCGGCCTGTGACCCTGCCGGGCAGCCCGCATCGCGCGTGGATCGAGATCGATCACCGGGCGATTCGCGCGAATCTCGCCGCGATCCGCGCTGCCGCTCCGGGCGCGGAGGTCATCGCGGTGGTGAAGGCCAACGCCTACGGACACGGCGCCGTGGACGTTGCTCGGACGCTGCTGGCCGATGGCGCTGAGCGGCTGGCGGTCGCCACCATCGACGAGGCGATCGAGCTGCGGGACGCTGGCATCACCGCCCCGATCCTCGTCCTGTGGACCGTCACCGAGTCGGAGGCAGAGGCGATCTCCGTGCACGGACTGGAGGCGATGGTCGACGCGGAGCACTCGGTCGTGGCGCTCGAGGCCGCAGCTCGGCACGATGGCGTTCGCATCGCGGTCCATCTCAAGGTCGACACCGGCCTCGGGCGCCAGGGAGCGCGCCCCGATGATGCGGTCGCGCTCGCGTTGCGGATTGCTCGCAGCCGTCACCTCCGTCTCGCGGGCACCATGAGCCATCTCGCGGTGCCGGGCGAGGACGACGCGTACACCGAGGTCCAGGCCCTGCGCCTGTCTCGTGCCCTGGACACCATGCGCTCGTCCGGCGTCGACCCGGGACTCGTGCACATCAGCGCGACAGGCGGCCTCCTCGCAGGGCATCTCACGTTCGCCGGTGCCGTGCGCCCGGGCCTTGGGCTCTATGGTCTCCGCCCATCGTGGGCGCGGGCTCAGGAGGCGGCACTTACCCCGGCGCTCACCCTCAAGGCACGCGCGCTTCGCGTGTTCGATCTCGGCGCTGACGAAGCCATCGGCTACGGGCTCCGTTATCGGACGCCCCGGCCCACCCGCATCGCCACGCTGGGGATCGGGTACGGAGACGGGTGGCCGCGCGTCCACGGCAACAATGGATTCGCCCTCGTCCACGGGTCCCGGGCGCCCATCGTCGGGGCCGTGAGCATGGACGGCCTGACCGTGGATGTCGGCAAAATCGATGGTGTAACCTACGGCGACGAATTCGTCCTGATCGGGGAGCAGGGCGGCGCCCGGATCACGGCCGACGAGGTGGCGGTCGAGCGCAGAACCATCAACTACGAAGTGACGACCGCATTGCGCGAGCGTCTCCCGCGGCTCCACCTCGGAGCCGATTGATCGCCCGCCGCGGACCGGATAGCAGGCACGCATGGCATCACCGATCGAGATCGACGTCTGGCAGGGAGAGATCGCTGAGCTCGAGGTCGACGCGCTCGTCGTCCCGGCAAACGAGTCGCTGTTCATGACGGCCGGGGCGGCGGCGTCCGTGAAGCGTCTGGGCGGGGACGAGATCGAACGCAACGCGGTGGATCAGGGTCCGACAGAGTCCGGAAATGCCATTGCGACGCATGCCGGCTCGCTCGCAGCTGCCTACATCATCCACGCCGTCGGGGTTGGCCATGAGCGAACCGCGGATCGGGAGCGCCTCACGGCAGCGATTCGGGCGGCGCTCTCGTTCGCAGCGCCCTTTCAGCTCCGGCGGTTCGCCTTCTCGCTGATCGGCACGGAGCACGGCGTCTTCACCCCGGCCGAGGCTGCGGACGCGCTGCTTGCCGAGCTCGAGGGCTCGGACATGATGGACCGCCGGCTCGACTCGATCGTGATCGCGACCGCCAACGCATCCGAAACCCACGCGGTGAACGAGGCGATCGCCGCGCGACGAGCGCAGGCGAGGTGAGCGGGGACGCCGCCCGCCGCATCGCGCGAGCTCTCGACCGTCGCGGCCTCGCCGTTCCCGCCCGGTTGTTGCTCGACGCCCATCGTCCGCTCGCCCCGTTGCTCGGCGACCTCGGAACCGCGGTCGCGCCGATCCTGCGCGTGGCCGGCGCGTCAGATCCCGACACGTTGTCACTGCTGACGGACGAAGCCGCCGTTGACCGCATGATGGACGCCCTCGAGGAGCGGAATGCCGAGCCCCGCTGAGCTGCTCGGACGCCTCGTCCGCTTCATCGGCGAGGTCCTTGGCGCCTCCTCGCTCCGCTTCGAGGTCGGCACCACCATCGTGCTGCTCGGGGTCCTGCTCGTGTTCCTTCAGCTCGTGGCCCGGCCGGTCAGCCGCTGGGTCACCGCGGATGCCGCCGGCCTTGCCGGCGTCGGGCGTGCGATGGCGCTTGCCGCCGAGGCGGGGACCGATGCGGTGGTCTCGCTGGGTGGAGGCGGAATCATCCGGACGACCGACGCCCTGGCTCGCCTCCAGACGGTCGCCTCCCTTCCCCTGCTGGGTCACGTGGCGCGCGCGGCGGCGCGCAGCGGTGTCCCCCTGCGCGTGTTGGTCAACGATCCCATCGCCGCGTCGTTGGCCGCCGCCACCGTCGATGCGGCACACGTGTCGACGGCCACAATGGAGCGGCAGGGACGCACGCGCATCGTCATCGTGGCTGAGGGACGCCCCGCGATCGCGGGCTTGGCAATGACCACCCGGGCACGCCCGGCGGCGGCATTCGCGTTCGGATCGCTTCGCGAGGAGGCGCTGCTCCATCTCGACGGCCTCCGGAGCAGTGCCGGGTCCCTGACCACCGCCAGCGCGGAGGCGGCGCAGGCCCCGTCGCTGCGGCTCGGAGGCGGATCGGCGCTCATCGGGCCAGAGCTGTTTCAGGCCGGTGCCGACCTGCGATCGAGCGTTGACGAGCGGACGATGGTGATCGCCGGCAATCGGCTGATCGGCCTGGCAGTGGCGGCCATCGTGGTCGGGAGCGTGCTTGCTTTGGTCGGCCTCGTCGACCTGGGGGCGATCCTGGTCGGAGCCGCGCGCGGGTGAGGCGTCCGACCATCACTGGTCTCGTGGTCGTGGTCGGGCTGCTGCTCCTGGCGGACCTGCTGGTCGTCAACAGCGCCCTGCAGGATGTCGCTGGCGTCGTGGTCGACGCCACGATCCTGGTGGCCGCGGGCGCCGCCCTTGCGGCCGGTGCAGCCCTCGTGGCGCGGCGCCTTGGTGACCTCTGGCGCCGACGTGGAGACCCGATCGGCGCGCTGCTGGTGATCGCCGGCGTCGCAGCCATGATCGCGGCCGGACTCCGTCCGGGCTCCGACGGCACGAGCGACCCGGCCGTCCAGTGGCTGCTGGCCGCGCTGCTCATTCCGATCGCTTCCACGCTGTTCGGGCTTCTCTTCGTCTCGACCATCGCCGCCGCGCGGCGATCGGTGGCGACCGGCAGTCGCGAGGCCGTCGTCCTGGTGACCGCCACCGTCGTCACGATCGTCCTCCTCGTGCCGCTGTCGGGCGGCATCGGGTCGTGGCTCTCGGATGCCGGCGGCTCGGTGCTCGGGAGCGCCGTCATGTCGGTGTTCCGCGGGCTTCTCATCGGGATCGCCCTGCTCGGCGCCGTGTACGCGGCCCGCACGATGCTCGGGATCGGGACTGCCGATGAGTGAGCGCCGAGTCTCGTGGGCGCTGCTGGGGCCCGGGCTGCTGGTCGTGGTGCTCGGGGCCGCCTGGCTGCTGCCCGAGCTCCCGGCACTGGGGCTCGAGGCGAGCGATGACGGCGCGCCGGCGGGCATGGGCGCCACCTTCGACGAGCTCGGACCCGATCCGCTGGTGCTGGTGGGGTTCGACGCTGACATCGGCACCTACGCCGAAGTCCGGCCCACGGTGCGGACGGTCATGGCCGACCTCCTGGCCCGCGATGCGCGCATCGCGTTCGTCTCACTCACTGTCGAAGGGCGCGCCGTGGCTCTCGCCGAGCAGGCGCGTCTGGAGCGCGCGGAAGCGAACGCGAACCGGCTCCTCGATCTCGGCCTCATTCCCGGCGCCGAGGCCGGCCTGGTGGATCTCACGAAGGGCATTCGGCCCGGGGAGAACCCCACCGCGCAGGCGTTCGCACGGGAGGTCGCGGCGACGGGCATCGCCGCGTTCGACGCGATCGTCGTCGTGGGCGGGAACGACCTCGGACCACGCAGCTGGATCGAGCAGGTCGCCCCGCGGATCGAGCCTGTCCCGATCGTCGCCATCACCCCGAGCGTGCTGCTTCCCGAAGTTCTGCCCTACGTGGCCAGCGGCCAGCTGGCGGCCCTCCTCGGAACGCCTCGCGACGGGGCCGCGTACCGGGCGACGGCCGAGGTGGGCCCGCTCGAGCGCCTCGTCGAGCCGGGGGGCCCGCGGCCGCTCCCCGTCCTCATCGGCCTGCTCGTCGCCCTCGGTGTCATGGGCCAGGCTCTCGTGGTGCGGTTGATCGGCGCGACCCGATCCCTCGGCGATCGGGACGACGCATGAGCGGACTGTTCGGCGACGGCCCTGCGGAGGTGGTCGGAACCTGGGTCGCGGCACTGGTCACCCTCGTGGTTCTCGGATCGATGCTCGGCGAGCGACGCGTATTCGGCTGGTCGCAGCACCTGCTCGCGGGCCTTGCGACCGGGTTTCTGGCGCTGGTCGCCATTCGCGAGGTGATCGCCCCGCGCCTCGTCGAACCGCTCGCGGCCGATCCTGGCGGTCGGCCCGAGCTGTGGGGCGGCGTGGCCCTGGTCGCCGCCGCGGCCGCCGCGCCCTGGCTCCCGCGACGCATCACGGCAGTCCCCACATCGGTGGCGATCGGGGCCCTGGCCGCATTCGCGCTCGCGGGCGCGGTGGTCGGCACCCTGCTGCCTCAGCTCGGCGCAGCGATCGCGCGCCCGGGGGGCGGGCTTGGCGCGACCGCCGTCGGCGTGATCGGCGCCGTGGTGACAGGCCTGGTGCTCATCGGGTTCGTGCATGGCGTGCCCCGCGGCCGGATCCTGACGTCGGCGGCGGCCGTCGGACGCTGGCTGCTCATCGTTGGGATCGGTGCATGGCTCGGCTACCTGGTCCTGTCGCGGCTCATCCTGCTGCTCGATCGCATCGGCTTCCTGCTCGGCGACTGGCTCGGGTTGGTGCCATGAGCCAGCCTGCGGCGCGCGCCGAGATGGCGGTTCTCGTCGACGTCGGCTCAGCCTGGGCCAAGGCCGGGGTGATCGGCCAGGTTGGCGGCCGCTGGCGCCTGGTGGCGCATGCCGCGCAGCCGACGGCGTGGGGCTCGGCCGCGCTCCGTGCGGCCCTGGTCGACCAGCTCGCGTTGACGGTCGATTCGCGGTTGACGGCTCGCGTCGAGGAGCTGCTCGCGGACGCGCGCCGGATCGAATGCCACACCGCCATCCCGCCGCGGCTGGCGATCGTGGCGGTCAGCCGCGAGCTGTCCGGGAGCGCCGCGCGCCGTGCTGCAGAGGCGGCCGGGTGGCACGTGGTCGAGTTCGTGACCCTTGACGATGGCAGGGACCTCGCCGATCGGCTGGCGACGCTGCAGGCGGCGGAGGTGAACGCCTGGCTCGTCGCCGGGGGCTTCGACGGCACGCGCAGCCCACGAGCCCTCGAGGCGGCCGCGCTCGTGGCCGCGGCACGCCGAACCGGCGCGGGACAGGTGGTCTGGGCTGGCTCGGCGGATCTCGCATCGGAGGTGACCGAGCTCTTCGAAGCCGGGATCGTGTCGACGGTCGCGAACCCGCGTCCAGACGCGCGCCGCGACGAGCTCGGTCCGCTCCGCGACCACCTCGTTGCGCTGCTGAGGGACGAGGTCGCGGTCGGGGAGGAGACCCACCT
>JAGXHP010000021.1 GCA_024636135.1 Chloroflexota bacterium | reverse complement strand
GTGCAACAGCGACACCCTCGCCGATGCCGACGGTCGTCGGCACGCGCTCCCCTCGAGCCACCGCGTCGCCGACCCCGCTGGTCGAGCTGCCCGGACCTGGACGGCCGTACGATGCCGCCGCCGTGCTCGATGCCATGGTGAACTCCCGACGACCCGACGGCGTGCCCGACCAACTCGAGCGCCCGGTGATTGCCGGAGCCGTTGCCGATCGGCTCTGGACGGCTGACGGTCGCCACTGGAGCACCATCGCGGTGGGTGGATCCTGCGGCCCCGAGGTCTGCTCGCTCGAGGTCGCCGGCTCGCCCGAGGGTGGCGTTGGGGAGGACCTGTACGTGTTCGCCATCCGCCCCGAAGGCCCGGAGGTCAACGTGCTGACCACGACCCTTGGCGGCCTCTCGCCTGAGCTGGTCATAGCCCTCGACGAGGCCGCCCGATCAACCTGGGCCGGCGACCTCGGCGGAATGGTGCTCACGTCGGCGCGGTGGTCACCTCCGCCGGACGACGCGGTGTTCGCCCTCTCGTATCGCTCAGGCGGCGAGGAGGGATCGCCCGGGGTCGATCTGCTTCTCGACGGTCGACGAGGTACCGTCACCGTTCCGTGACGGTGCGGTCCTGTGCGGTCTTGGCGGTTGCAGGGAGAGGGCGTGCTGTACGAGACTCTGAACATTGCCTCGCTGTGGAAGCTGCCTCTGCTGCTGGTCGTGGAGAACAACGCCTACGCGCAGAGCACGCCGATCTCGGCCAATTTCGCCGGCGACATGCTCGCGCGCTTCGACGCATTCGGTATCGAGGCGGAGCGGCTCGATTCCACAGACATCCATGCGATCGACCAGAGCGCGCAGCGACAGATCGCTGCGGTGCGTGCGGACCGCTCACCGCGGGCGCTGATCATCGACACGTACCGGCTGTGCCATCACTCCAAGAGTGACGACAACCGGCCCGAGGCCGAGATCGCCGAACGGTGGCTGCGCGAGCCACTCGTCGTCCACGGGGCGCGCCTGGATGGGCTCGAGGTGGAGCGCATCGACCGCGAGGTCGAAGAAGCGCTCGGGGCGGTCGTCGACGCCGCGCGTTCACTGCCATGATGCTGGTCAAGGAGCTCAACGCTGCCCTGGGGCGACTGCTTACCGACGACCCCCGGGTCGTCCTGATGGGTGAGGACATCGCCGACCCATATGGCGGAGCGTTCAAAGTCACACGTGGGTTGTCGAGTGTTGCGCCCGAGCGAGTTCTGACGACACCGGTCAGCGAGGGGGCGATCGTCGGGATGGCCGCCGGTCTTGCGATGTCAGGCTACCGGCCGATCGTCGAGATCATGTTCGCGGACTTCCTGTCGCTGACGTTCGACCAGGTCATGAATCACATCACGAAGTATCCGGCGATGTACGACGGGAAGGTGACCTGCCCGGTGATCATTCGCAGTCCCTCCGGCGGGCACCGAGGCTACGGGCCGACGCACAGCCAGAGTCCCGAGAAGCACTTCCTGGGGCTGCCGGGCCTGACGGTCGTCGCCGCATCCCCGTACCACGATCCGCACGCCACGCTTCGCTCCCTCCTGCTCCGCGATGACCCCGTTCTCCTCGTCGAGCACAAGCTCCTCTATGCCGAGGCGCTGACGACGGCGGTCGGCGGCCGGATCGGCGCGGCGCTGGCGCGGGAGGAATCTTCCGCTGGCCGGTTGCCGAGCGTGCTGATGTCGTGGGTCCCGCCGGAGGATTGCTCCGTGACCGTGGTTGCCTACGGCTACAGCGCGCTCATTGCGGCCCGCGTCCTCGAACAGCTCGCCATGGAGGAGGAGGTCTTCGGCGAGCTCGTCGTGCCTGCCGAGATCGCACCGCTCGACACGTCGCCCATCAGCGCATCCCTGCGGCGCACCCGGAGCCTGATTGCCATCGAGGAAGGGACCGAGGGCTGGTCCTGGGGTTCGGAGATCGCGCAGCGCATGAGCGTCGAGGCATTCGGCCAGCTGCGGCGCCCGATAGATGTCCTGGCCAGCGCATCGAGCATCATTCCAAGCAGCCGCGAGCGCGAGCGCGAGGTTCTGGTCACCCAGTCCGATATGCGGCAGCGGATTCGAGCAGCGGCCGGATGACGCCGGTCTCGGTCCCCTGGACCGACGTGAACAGCGAGGTCGCCGTGGTCAGCGCTTGGCACGTTCCCGATCGATCCATGGTCCGGGGTGGCGAAGCCCTGGTCGACGTTGAGACGAGCAAGGCGCTGCTCGAGGTCGAGGCCGAGGTCGATGGATTCGTGCTCCAGCTCGTGCCCGCAGGCGGCGAGGTTTCGGTCGGTGAGCCCGTTGCTCTGCTCTTTGATGACGAAGCGAGCATGGTGGCCCACCTCGAGAGCCGGGCGAAGGAGGCTGACGTCCCCCGAGAGACCCGCGAAGGGGTTGCCGACGAGTCACGGGCAACCGCCAAGGCGCGCGCGCGAGCGCATGAACTCGGCATCGACCTTGCGTCCGTGACGGCCGCGGGATTGATCACGGTCCGCGATGTCGAGGCCGCGGCCGGTTCGTCGCCGTCGGCCACGGCGCCGTCAGAACCGGGATCTCCGCTCCCCGGCGATGCCGCCACCCAACGGCTGCTGCTGATCGGTGCTGGCCTCGGCGCGACGCAGGTCGCCGACATCCTCGCCGAGACCCCGGGCCAGACGGCCATCGGCATCATCGACGACGACCCGGCGTTCTGGGGCCGTGACGTTCGGGGAATCCCCGTCATCGGAGGATCCGAGCAGATCGCTACCCTGTGGGAGCGCTCCGCGATGGACGCGGTGGTCGTCACCATCAGCACGTCGGTCACAGCCAGGTCCCGCTTCCGCGAGTTGTGCGGAGCGGCCGGTATTCCGCTCGCGAATGTCATCGATCTGCGCGCGAAGGTTGCCTCCGGCGTGCGGATGGGGCTGGGGAACGTGATCTGCGCGTTCGTGCAGCTGGGCACTGAATGCCAGATTGGCGACAACAACTTCTTCTCCGCCTACAACAGCTTTGAGCACCACAACGTGCTGGGCTCGGACATCTCGACCGGTCCCGGCTGCATGACCTCCGGCGAGGTTCACATCGGTGATCGCGTGCGCCTGGGGATGGCCGTCATGGTCGAGCCGAAGATCACGATCGGCGCCGACAGCGTCGTGGCATCCGGATCGGTGATCGTGCGCTCGGTGCCGCCCTCTCACGCCGTGAAGACGAAGGTCATCACAACGGTTGTTGTTCCCATGCGCGACCCGGGATCGGGTTCGTGACTCGCGCCTCACCGTTCGCGGACCGATCGGCGAGAGCCGAGCTTCGGACCACGGCGTGGGCCGTGTGGGTCCCCCTGATCGTCGTGCTCGTTGGCGCGATCGTCGTGACCGCCACCACGAAGGCAACCATGCGGGAGCTGACCCAGGACCCGACGACCGTGCTGGACGCGCCGTTCTACATCGGCTACGTGTCCAACCTCGGGAACGTCCTGTGGGCCGCGGTGGTCGGCATCTGCGCATTCGCCGCGATATCCGTCGTCGGGCCCGGCCGGGTGTGGCGACCATTCCTCCTCTGGTCGGGGGTCTTCTCCGCCGTTCTGCTTGCCGACGATCTCTTCCTTCTGCACGACGAGATCCTTCCGCGGTACGCCGGCATCAGCGGAGAGCTGTATGGCATCAGCTACGTCGCCGGCATGGCCGTCTACCTCGTCGTCTTTCGCAAGCGCATCCTGCAGACGAACTATCCACTCCTGCTCGCTGCGCTTGTCCTGTTCGGGATCTCGGTAGTCGTCGATCTCGGTTCGAAGCCGCTCGCGAACATCTTCTCCAGCAATCTCGTGATCCTCGCCGAAGACGGGTCGAAGCTGCTCGGGATCGGCACCTGGCTGGCGTACTTCGTCTCCGTCGGACGAAGGGCGCTGCGCTTGCCGGCCTAGGGCTGTCCTGCAACCGGCGCGACGCCACGCCGAGCAGGTCGTGCGGTTCGGTACAATGCGGCGGCCTATTCCGCCCCGAGCGAGCCCGATGGAGGGTGAACGCGCCCGATGACGGTCAATCCGAACCCGAAGAAGATGCGGCCCTACGACGAGCCGCCGAAACGTCGCCGGTCACTCATTCCCGACGGCCCCGACAGCGCCGCCACGGGATTCTTCGTCGTTGCGGCGCTCTGGCTGGCCGTGGCGACCGGGCTCGGGGTCCTGGCGATCGGCCTTCGAATCGTGGAGTTCGAGTTCAGCGTCCCCCTCGGCGTCTTCGACCTCAGCTTCACCGTCGACGCGCGCCGCGTGGATTACGCCTTCCTCAATGCCACCGTTTACGGGTGGCTGACCAATGCCGGCTTCGCGGCGGTGGCATTCATGACCCCGCGGCTGCTCGGACGGCGGATGGCGATGGAGTCGGGAATGTTCGGGGCCCTCGCCATCTGGAATCTCTCGCTCGCCGGCGGTCTCGCCGCGCTCTATGTCTTCGACCTCGGACCGAACGCCCCGCTGACCGCGCTCCCGTGGCTGTTCACCGGAGGACTGGCGTCCGGCGCGCTGATCGTGACCGCGGCCGTTCTCCTGACCGCTGGCGCCAGCCTGCGCACCGCGTACGTCAGTCTGTGGTTCGCCGTTATCGGCCTCCTTGGCTTGGTGGGGCTGCTCGGACTCGGCGCCCTCATCGGTTTGCTCGACTTCTTCATCGGTTTGGACGAATTGATGGTCGCGATGGTCTCCGCCTTCGTCGATCGCGGCGTGGTGCTGCTGTGGCTGCTCGGCGTCACGTACGCCACGCTCCACTACATCGTGCCTCGCGGCACCGGTCAGTCGCTGGCCTCGGCTGGGACGGCCTTGCTGACGTTCCTCACCTGGCTGGTCCTCGCGCCGGTCGCCGCGCTTGCGGTTTTGGTGGACCCCGCGATCCCGTTCTTCATCACCAGCGCCGGCGGCGTGGCGACCATCCTCCTGCTCGTTCCGGCGGCGCTCGCCGTGACGAACCTGGCCCTGACGATGCGCGGCCGGTGGACGCTCGTTTTCGGCCCGGGTACGGCTTCGTTCGCCGTCGTCGGCCTGGCCTTCCTCCTCGCTGCCACGCTGCTGGAATCGATCGGAGCCCTGCGCGCGGTGGACGCGTTCCTCGGACGTACCGACTGGGTCCGCGGCGTTCTGCTGTGGACCCTGTTCGGCACCTTCAGCTTCGCCGCGTTCGCCATGGCGGAGCACGCCGTGCCACGAATCATGCGCAGGACGTGGGGCGGCGGCTTCCTGTCCGGCGCCCAGCTGTGGCTGGCCTTCGGGGGCGTGGCCATCGCCGGCCTGGCCCTCATGGGCGGCGGCCTTGCCGAGGGCGCCCTGCTCTCCCAGGGAACACCGCCGCCGGACATCGCGAGCGGGGTGCTCGGCTATCGCGCCGTCGCGCTCGGCGGCTTCGGGATGGCGGCGCTGGCCGGCGTGGCTCTCGTCGTCAATCTCTTCCTGATGTACACCAGCGGCCGCCCGGCGGACTACACCGTCCCGGGCCAGGCCGCCGCAGCCACCGGACACTGAGACGATGACCGTTCACACGCCGATCGAATCGCGCTCCGGCGGACTGCCGTCGTGGGCGATCGGCCTCACGGTGTTCGTGTTCCTGGTGGGCGGCGCCTACTTCGCATCGAACCTGGTGGGCGAGAACCCGCCATTCGCCATCCCCGGGGCCAGCGCTCCCGCTCCGTCGGGCGGCGCGCCCGATCCGGCAGTGGGGGAGGCACTCACGGCGCAGTCCCAGCCGACATGCGCGACCTGCCACGGCGCCGACCTCAATGGGCAGGCGAACTTCCCCAGCCTGCACGGCGTGAACGACGGCCCGGTCAGCGAGAATCTCCAGGAGCTGGCTGCGGCGAACCCGGACACCTGGGTCGCGCTCTGGATCGACGGCACGACCCCCGAGACCGAGGGAATCGATCGTGGCGGCATGCCGGCATTCGGCGAGCAGTTCAGCCCCGAGCAGATCGACGCCATCGTCGCCTACCTGCAGACGCT
>JAGXHP010000134.1 GCA_024636135.1 Chloroflexota bacterium | reverse complement strand
GGGCGTGGACGCCATCGGCTAGGCTAGGCGCGTGGACCGAGTCATCCAGATCCTGGTCAACGCCGCCGCCCTCTACGTGGCGGTGATCGTGGTTCCGAACCTGGAGTTCACCGGTGAGTGGTGGAAGCTGTTGCTGGTCGCGGCGATCTTCGCCGGCGTGAACACCTTCCTGCGACCGATCTTGCGCATCTTCACGCTGCCGATCACGATCATGACCCTGGGCCTGTTCCTGCTGGTGATCAACGCGCTGATGCTGGTGCTGACCGGCGCCATCTCCTCGGAGCTCGACCTGGGCTTCGTCGTCGGTGACTTCCTCGCGGCACTGCTCGGGTCGATCGTGATCAGCATCGTGGGCCTCGCGCTCTCGATGTTCATCGGCTCGACCCGTATGGCCGGTCGCGTTCTCTGACGGTCCACGTGTCCCGCGCCCCCGGCCCGGCCGGCGTCCTCTTCGGCCTCGCCCTGGTGATCGCCATCACCCTCACCGGACCGCTGCTCCTCTTCAACCCGTGGTTCACGTCCGCGCTCCAGGCGCGGCACGATGTCGCGGCCGAGCTCGACGTCGCCCCGGGCGAGGTGGACCGGGTCACGACCGAGATCCTCGGCGACCTGTTCCTCGGTGGCGATTTCGCGGTCAGCCTGGATGGCGAGCAGCCGCTGCTCGACGAGCGGGAGCGATCACACATGTCCGATGTCTCCCGGCTGGTCCAGATCCTGGTGGCGGTCGCCGTGCTGGCGCTCGCGATGGCGGGCGTGACCGGGGCGTGGCTTCGAGGCGAGCGGCGCCGCCAGGGCCGGATCATGGTGGCAGCCGCCGGGTCCATCGGCGCCGCGGCCCTCGTCCTCGCCATCGTCTTCGCCGTGGCCTTCGAGCCGGCGTTCCTGGCCTTCCACGCGATCTTCTTCCCGCCCGGCACCTACCTGTTCGCGGAGGGGTCGCAGCTCATCGTGCTCTTTCCCGACGGCTTCTGGTTCGATGCCGCCCTGGCTGCGGGCATCGTCATCGTCGTCAGCGCCTTGGCGGTCACGCTGATCGGCTTCTCGCGTTGGCGATCACGCTCGGAGGACGCTGCGGGCGACCTGATCTAGACTCAGCCGATGGGCTCAGGTTGGAAGGTCGCACGCATTGCCGGGATCGATCTGGCCGTGCATCCCAGTTGGCTCGTGATCGCCGGCCTGCTGACCTTCTCGCTCGCCGATGCGTTCTTCCCGCGGATCACCCCGGGACTGACCACGACGCAGTACTGGCTGCTCGGGGCCGGCACGGCGATCCTCTTCTTCGCCTCGGTCCTGATCCACGAGTTCTCGCACGCCATCCTGGCCCGACGCCTGGGATTGAAGGTCTCGGGCATCACGCTCTTCATCTTCGGCGGTGCCACGAGCATCGAGGCCGATAGCAAGCGCCCCCGCGACGAGGCGGTGATCGCCCTGGCGGGGCCGATTTCCAGCCTGTTGCTCGGGGCCGCGCTGCTCGCGGTCGGCGCCGTGGTACCCCAGCGCGAGGCACAGACGCTGTTCGGGTGGCTCGGCTTCATCAACATCGTGCTCGGGATCTTCAACCTCGTCCCCGGCTACCCCATGGACGGCGGGCGCGTGTTGCGTGCCGTCCTGTGGCGGATCCGCGGCGACCAGCTGACCGCCACGCGCCAGGCGGCGATCGTCGGCAGGGTCATCGGCTACCTCATGGTGGCCGGCGGCGTGTTCTGGGCGCTGCGCTCACGCGACATCGGCAGTGGACTGTGGCTGGCGCTCGTCGGCTGGTTCCTGGCCACGGCAGCCGAGCAGTCGCAGGCGCAGGCCGGGCTCGAGCTTTCCCTCAGCGGTGTGCGAGTCCGCGATGCGATGGACCTGGCGCCCGCGACGGTCTCACCCAACGACTCGGTTTCGGACCTCGTGTCCGAGCACATGATGCGCGGCGACGACCGGTCGTTCCTGGTGCGCCACCCTGATGGCGGCCTGGCCGGCGTGGTCACGCTGTCGGACGTGCGCCGCGTTCCGCGTGACGCGTGGGAAGGCGCGCGGGTGACCGACATCATGACCCGCTACGGGGATCTCGCCACCATCGGCCCGGACGAGCCTCTCGTCGACGCGCTGCGCCTCATCCAGGAGCGAGAGGTGAGCCAGCTGCCGGTCATCGGGGACGAGGAGCGGCTGCCGATCGGCTTGGTGACGCGGCGGGGGATCATGCGGCTCATCGAGGCCCGCATGAAGCTCGGCGTCTGAGCGCGATGCTGTCGGTCGATGAGGCGCTGACTCGGCTCCTGGATGGCGTGGGACGGACCGACGGCGAGACCGTCGCCCTGGCGGAGGCGGTTGGGCGGGTCCTCGTCGACCCCGAAGTGGTCGCCAGCGCGGATGTCCCGCCCTTCGCGAACTCGGCCATGGACGGCTTCGCGGTGCGGTCGACGGACGGCGCGGCCGATCGCCGGATCGTCGGGGAGTCGCGGGCGGGCGGTTTGCCGCCGCCGGAAGTCACCGACGGGACGGCGGTGCGCATCATGACCGGCGCGCCAATGCCGCCCGGCGCGGATTCCGTGATGCCGGTGGAGGACGCGGTCGAGGCGGGAGAGAGCATCTCTGCGGCCACCGAGCCGCGCGCCGGCACGCACGTGCGGCCCGCCGGGCTGGATTTCGTCGCCGGCCAGCGCATCCGGCTCGAGCAGGGTCCGCTGACGCCGTCAGCCATCGGCCTGCTGGCAGCGCTCGGTCGTGGCGAGGTGCAGGTCCGCCGTCGGCCGCGGGTGGCCATCCTCTCGACCGGGGATGAGCTCCGCGACGTCGGCGCGCAGCTCGCGCCCGGCCAGATCTACGACGCCAACGCTCCCGCGTTGGCAGGGGCGGTCCGTGACGCGGGCGGCCAGCCGCTGGTTGCTGCGCGGGCGCCGGACGACCCGCAGGTGATCGAGGAGCGCATCCGCGGCGCGATTGAGGGTGCCGACCTGCTCATCGCATCCGGTGGCGTCAGCGTCGGCGACCACGACCACGTACGGACCGTCATCGAGCAGCTGGGTACGCTCGACTTCTGGCGGATCGCGGTCCAGCCGGGCAAACCACTGGCGTTCGGGCGCATCGGCGACGTGCCGATCATCGGACTCCCCGGCAATCCGGTCAGCGCCCTCGTGACGTTCGAGCTGTTCGTGCGGCCGATGATCCGCGCCATGCTCGGGCTGGCGGGTGACGGGCGCCTGCGCGTCGATGCGCGCGTCGACGAAGAGATCGCCAAGGATCCCGGGCGGCGCGCCTACCTGCGGGTGCGGCTGGACTCCTCGGATGACGGCTTCCGCGCACGATCCGCCGGGGGCCAGGGCTCTTCGCAGCTGATGCCGCTGGCGCTGGCCAACGCCCTGCTCGTGGTCCCGGAGGGCCCGTCCGTCACGCAGCCCGGGGCTCGCTACGAGGCCATCGTGCTGGGGTCGTCGTCATGACGCGCCCGACGCACCTCGGCGACGACGGGACGCCTCGGATGGTCGACGTGGGGGACAAGCCGATCACGGCGCGACGGGCCGTGGCCGAGGCGACGGTCCGCATGCGGGCCGATGTTCTCGTTGACCTGCTCGATGCGGGCGGTCCGAAGGGGGATGCGCTGGTGACGGCCCGCCTGGCCGGCATCGCCGCAGCCAAGCGCACCTCCGAGCTCATTCCGCTGTGTCACCCGCTTCCGCTCGACGGGATCGACGTCGAGCTGACGCCCGACCGAACGGCCGGCACGATCGTGATCCGGAGCGAGGTTCGCGTCACGGCTCGGACCGGGGTCGAGATGGAGGCCCTCACCGCGGCCAGCGTCGCGGCACTCACGGTCTACGACATGGCGAAGGCGCTGCAGCGCGACATCCAGATCGATGCCATCCATCTCGTCGAGAAGTCCGGCGGACGCTCGGGCGACTTCCACGCCGATGCGCCGAGCGGGGAGCCCGCCCGACACGAGGCGGTCGTCGTCACCTGTTCCAACCGATCCGCGGCGGGGGATCGACCGGATGCGTCGGGCCCCGCCCTGGTCGCGCGCCTCGCCGAGGCAGGATTCGACGCTGCCCACGACCCGATCGTCGTGCCGGACGACGAGGGTCAGATTGCCGGGGTGCTGGCCCGCCTCGCGGATGCCGGGCATCGGCTGATCATCACGACCGGCGGAACCGGGCTCACGCCCACGGACGTTACCCCGGCCGCAACGCGACGGGTCATCGATCGTGAGGCACCGGGGCTGGCGGAGCTGATGCGAGCCGTGGGCATCGCCTCCACCCCGATGGCGGCGCTGTCGCGGGCGGTGGTGGGCTCGCGCGGATCCACGCTCATCGTCAACGTTCCGGGATCCCCGAAGGGAGCGACCGAGTCGCTCGACGCGCTCCTGCCCGTGCTCCGGCACGCGCTCGACCAGCTCGCGGGCGGTGACCACTAGCGGCACCATCGCGCCGCTACCATGGCGCGACCCATGGAAGCCAGCATCCCGCTCTACCCGCTGATCGTCGTGCCCGTGGCCGCGGCGATCTTCCTGTTCTGGCGCCGCGCCCGATGGCACCTGGCCGTTCTGCGCAGCGGCCGCCCGCTCGACCGATTCGACCGCGTTCCCGAGCGCATCAAGGCGCTCGCCGTCTTCGTCTTCGGCCAGCGCCGCCTTCTCCAGGATCTCGGGCCGGGGCTGACCCATGCCTTCGTCTTCTGGGGATTCATCGTCCTGCTGGCCACGACCGGCAACTACCTGACCAACGGGCTGGTGGAGGCGATCGCTGGCTGGCCGATCGGCGGCTTCTTCTGGAGCGTGATCGTCCTGTTCGCCAACGTCTTCGTCGGGCTGGTGCTGGCCTCGGTCGTGTACTTCGTCATTCGTCGCACCGTGATCCGGCCGGCGCGGCTGGCCCTCACGCGCGACGCATTCATCATCCTCGGGCTGATCTTCAGCATCGTCCTCACCGAGTGGCTGGGTGACGCCTTCGCCTACGTCCTCGAGCCGGACGATCCGAGCCGCACCTGGGCCGTTCTCGCCGGGCCGCTGAGCGTGGCCCTCGAGGGCATCGGCGAGCAGGCGGCCGTGATCGGCTTCGGGGTCATGGGCTGGGCGCACATCCTCCTCGTGCTGGGCTTCGGCGCGTACCTGCCGTACAGCAAGCATCTCCACATCATCAGCAGTGAGCCGAACGTCTACTTCCGCAACCTCGAGCCGCGCGGCGCCCTGCGCAAGATGGACCTCGAGGCCGAGCCGGAGGAGGGTGAGGAGCTGCCGGTCTTCGGCGCCAAGGGCCTGAAGGACCTGACCTGGCGCCATCTCGCCGACGGCCTGGCGTGCACCGAGTGCGGCCGCTGCATGGAGTTCTGCCCCGCATCGATGACGGGCAAGACGCTCTCACCCAAGCACCTGATGGAGGGGCTGCGCGACCAGATCGCCTCGGCCGAGACGGCGCTGGCGGCCGCCGCATCGGCACAGCGTGCGTGGAAGGGGGGAGCGAACGGCGGGGCCGCGGCGTCGGAGGACGCGCTGTCGCTGGCGCGTGGACGGGCCGAGGAGGCGCTGAGCCTGCCGCTGATCGACAACGCCATTCCCGAGGAGGCAGTCTGGCAATGCACCACCTGTGGCTGGTGCGTGGAGGGCTGCCCGGTGCTCATCGAGCACGTGGACACGATCGTCGAGATCCGGCGCAACGCCGTGCTGGAGGAGAGCCGCTTCCCCAAGGAGCTGAACGCCGCCTTCCGCAACATGGAGAACGCCGGCAATCCGTGGGGCCAGCCGAAGTCATCGCGGATGGACTGGGCCAAGGGGCTGGACGTGACCCCGCTCTCCGAGGCCGACGCATCCATCCGTCGGCCCCGCGGCGACTCGCCGTGGCGCACGATCCACGAGACGCAGCCCGTTGGAGACGTGCTGGACGGCAGGATCCTGTTCTGGGTCGGGTGTGCCGGCGCATTCGACGACCGCAACCGCAAGGTCGTTCGGGCCATGGCGCAGCTGCTGGCCCAGGCCGATGTGCCGTTCTCCGTGCTCGGTGCCCAGGAGACCTGTACCGGTGATCCGGCGCGTCGAGCCGGGAACGAGTACCTGTACCAGATGCTGGCAGAGGAGAACGTCGCGACGCTCTCGGCCGCGCACGCGGAGCACGGCATCTCGACGATCGTGGCGACCTGCCCGCACTGCTTCAATACGATCAAGAACGAGTATCCGCAGTTCGGCCTCACGGGCGTGCAGGTCATTCATCACACCCAGCTGCTGGACCGCCTAGTCGCCGATGGCCGGCTCGTGCCCTCGGAGCATCACGAGGCGGTCGTCGCCTACCACGACGCCTGCTACCTCGGCCGATACAACGAGGTGTATGACGAGGGACGGCGGGTGGTCGAATCGGTGCCCGGCCAGAGCGTGGTCGAGATGGATCTTCACCATCGCAAGGGCATGTGCTGCGGGGCCGGAGGCGCACGCATGTGGATGGAGGAGCACGAGGGCAAGCGGATCAATCACAAGCGGGTCGAGCAGGCGCTCGAGAAGACACCCGACGAGATCGCCACCGCCTGCCCATTCTGCCTGATCATGCTGCGGGACGGCACCACGGACCTCGACCGCACCGACGTGGCCGTGCGCGACGTCGCCGAGCTCTTGGCCGATGCCACGGGCGCCTGGAAGCGCGACGTGGCTGCGTCCACCGACGCGGACTGACGGTCGGAACCTGGTCAGGCGTTGCTGCCCACGCGACCACGGAATCCGCCGAACCATGCGGAATCCGCAAGATGGGGTACCGATCCTTGCGGAAAGTTGACCGAACACCGGTCGCTGGCTACTCTTCGCCTCATGGCCGTGCGATCGATACAGCAGCCCGGACGACGCCCCATCCTGGATGATCTCGACAAGAGCATCATCCAGTGCCTTCAGCTGGATGGGCGGCGCCCGTACGCCCAGATCGGGCGCCAGCTCAAGGTCCCGGAGGCGACGGTGCGGCAGCGAGCCGAGCGTCTCATCAACCGGGGGATCGTGCAGATCGTGGGGG
>JAGXHP010000133.1 GCA_024636135.1 Chloroflexota bacterium | reverse complement strand
CGCTGACGCAGCGCTCGATGGCCGAGATGAGCGCCATCACCGAGGAATCGCTCAGCGTATCGGGCATCCTGCTCAGCAAGACGTTCGGGCAGCAGGAGGCGAGCATCGAGCGCTTTCGGACCGAGTCGGTGCGCCTGGGAGACCTCCAGGTTCGCGGCCAGATGATCGGGCGATGGTTCTTCGCGCTCATCGGCACGTTCTTCAGCATCATGCCGGCGTTCGTGTACCTGCTGGCCGGTTCCCTCATCCTGGGCGGCGACCAGAGCGTGAGCATCGGCACGATCGTGGCCTTCACGACGCTTCAGAGCCGGCTCTTCTTCCCGCTCGGCCAGCTGCTGAACGTCCAGGTCGAGATCCAGGGCGCGCTCGCGCTGTTCGACCGCATCTTCGAGTACCTCGAGATGGATGCCGAGATCACCGACGCGCCGGATGCGGTCGACATGACGCCGGCCAGCGTGCGTGGGCAGGTGCGCTTCGACGGCGTGTCGTTCCGCTACCCGGTGGCCGCGGCGCAGGTCGAAGCCGCCACCGAGACGGCGGCCGCCGAGGCGGAGGGCCGTGCGGTCCCCACGACGGTGCAGCCCTTCGCCCTGACCGACATCAGCTTCGCGGCCGAGCCGGGTCAGCTCGTGGCCCTGGTCGGTCCGTCGGGCAGCGGCAAGACGACGTCCACGTACCTGATTCCCCGTCTGTACGACGTGGACACCGGCTCGGTGAGCATCGACGGCGTCGACGTTCGGGGCGTGAAGATGAGCGCGCTCGGGCAGGTCATCGGCTTCGTGACGCAGGAGACGTATCTCCTTCACGACACGGTCCTCGCCAACCTCCAGTACGCGCGGCCGGATGCGACGCAGGATCAGATCGAGGCCGCGGCACGGGCGGCGGCCATCCACGAGAGGATTCTGGAGCTGCCCGATGGCTACGAAACCGTGGTCGGAGAGCGCGGCTACAAGCTATCGGGCGGTGAGAAGCAAAGGGTGGCGATCGCGCGCGTGCTGCTGAAGGACCCGCGCATCCTCATCCTTGACGAGGCGACCTCGGCGCTCGACACGGTGAGCGAGCGGCTCATCCAGTCGGCGCTCCAGCGGTTGATGGAGGGCCGGACCACGATCGCCATCGCGCACCGTCTGTCGACGATCCTGCGCGCGGACCAGATCCTGGTCATGTCGCGCGGCCGGATCGTCGAGCGCGGCACCCACGCGGAGCTCATCCGGCAGGAGGGACTGTACGCCAAGCTCTCGGCCGAGCAGTTCGGCGTCGAGCGGAGATAGTCAGCTCCCGAACATGCCCCCGAGCGCCGACCCGGCGTCGACATTCTCGCCCTTGGCGGCCTTGTCGAGCTGTCCCGCGATCGGGTCGGGCAGCTTGTCCTTCAGGAAGCCGAGCACGGTATCCACCGCCGTCTTGGCCGAGCCCTCGTCGATCCCGGCGCGGTCGCTCACCATCTTCACGAGCTGATCCATCGAAGTTCTCCTCTTGTATCCGACCATGGTAGCGGGCCGGCCGTCGCGACCGTTTCGACCCCGCATGGGACACTGGAGGCATGCCGAACCGCCTGATCGACGAGACGAGCCCGTACCTGCTCCAGCACGCCCACAATCCGGTCGACTGGCATCCGTGGGGCCCGGAGGCGCTCGAGAAGGCCCGCGCCGAGCAGAAGCCGATCTTTCTCTCCATCGGCTACTCCGCCTGCCATTGGTGCCACGTCATGGAGCGCGAGAGCTTCGAGAACCCGCAGATCGCGGCGCTCATGAACGAGCACTTCGTGAGCATCAAGGTCGACCGTGAAGAGCGGCCGGACCTCGACGACGTCTACATGGCGGCCGTCCAGGCCATGACCGGCTCCGGCGGATGGCCGATGAACGTGTTTCTGATGCCGGACCTGCGCCCGTTCTTCGGCGGCACGTACTTTCCGCCCGAGGACCGACACGGCATGGCCGGCTTCCCGAAGGTGCTCGCCGCCGTCGCCGATGCGTACGCCACGCGCCGGTCCGAGGTCGAGCAGCAGGCGGGAATGCTGGCGAGCCACCTCCAGGCGCAGCTCGCCGTCCCGGGCGGTGACCGCGACCCCGAGCGGCGGCAGCTGGATGCCGCCGCGACGCGCATCGCCGCCACGTTCGACGAGGTGCATGCCGGATTCGGCGCGGCGCCGAAGTTCCCTCCCCCGATGACGCTGGAGTTCCTGCTGCGCACCTGGCGGCGGACCGGCGACGACGGGCTGCTGCGGATCGTCACCCGGACCCTGGACGCCATGGCCGATGGTGGCATCAACGACCAGATCGGCGGGGGATTCGCCCGCTACAGCACCGATGCTCGCTGGCTGGCGCCCCACTTCGAGAAGATGCTGTACGACAACGCGCTGCTGGCCCACGCGTATCTCGAGGGCTACCGCGCCACGGCGAACGCGCGCTACCGCGAAGTTGCGCGCGCGACCCTCGATTTCATGCTGTCGGAGCTGCTGGCACCGGACGGGGGACTGGCATCCGCGCTCGACGCGGACAGCGAGGGGGTCGAGGGCAAGTTCTACGTCTGGGACCGCGACGAGTTCCGCGCCGCCCTGAACGAGGGTGGCCTGGATTCGGCGGCGCTGGACCAGCTGGAGGCCTACTGGGGCGTCGAGGAGCGCGGGAACTGGGAGGGGACGAACATCCTGCACCGTACCGGCTCCGAGGCCCTCGCCGACGGCCTCGAGGCTCGGGCCCGCACCGCGCTGCTGGCGCGCCGGGCATCGCGGGTTCGACCGGGCCGTGACGACAAGCAGCTCGCGGCCTGGAATGGACTGGCGCTGCGCGCGTTCGCCCACGCCGCCCTGGTGCTCCGCGACGCGCGCTACGTGGAGGCAACCCGCTCGCTCGTGTCGTTCATCGGCAGCCACCTCCTCCGCGACGGCGACCGGCTGTGGAGAACGGTCCGTGATGGTCGCGCCCACACGCCCGGATTCAGCGAGGACTACCTCGCGGTGGCCGATGGGCTGCTGGGAGCCCACGCGGCGTTGGGCGAAGCCGCACCACTCCATCTCGCGCATCGGCTCGTGGGCACCGCCGTCCGAGACTTCTTCGACGAGGCGTCGGGCACGTTCAACGACACCTCGGACGAGCACGATCGGACGGTCGCGCAGCCGCGGGGCCTGGTCGACAATGCCACCCCCTCGGCCAACAGCGTCGGGGCCGACGTGCTCCAGCGGCTGGCCCTGCTGACCTCGGACGAGGCGATGGCGCGGCGGGCGCAGGCCATCCTGCGGGCCGTGGCGCCGGCGCTCGATCGGCAGCCGAGCGCGTTCGGCCGGATGCTGAGTGCCGCCGATCGGCTTCTCGGCGAGCAGCTGGACGTCGTCGTCGCCGGCGCGCCGGACGGCGCCGATGCGCGCGCGCTCCGTGAATCGGCGGCCGAGCCGTTCGTCCCGGACCTCGTTCTCACCGCCGTGCAGGCCGGCGCACCCCACGCCGAGTGGCCGCTGTACGAGGGCAAGGCCGCCCGTGGGGGCGTGGCGACCGCCTACGCCTGCCGCGGCTATGCGTGCGACGAGCCGACGTCGGACGCCGCGCGCCTGGTCGAGCAGGTACGTGCGCTCGGGGCCACCGAGGGCCGCTAGCCGGCGACGAAGGCCAGCTGAACCCGCCGCTCCCGGTTGTCCCCGTTGGGATCGAGCAGCGCGATCGACTGCCAGGTGCCGAGGGTCAGGCGCCCCGCGATGACCGGTACGCTGAGCGACGGAGAGGCCAGCAGCGGGACGACATGATCGGCTCCGTGGCCGGGGCTCCCATGGCGATGGCGCCAGCGATCGTCGCGCGGCAGGAGTCGATCGAGCGCCGCCAGGAGGTCGGCGTCGGAGCCGGCGCCGAGCTCCACGACCACGACGCCGGCCGTCGCATGTGGCACGAAGACAGTCAAAATCCCATCTCCTTCGCCGGCCACCTCATCGACGAAGGATGCGCACGCCGGGGTCAGATCGGCCAGCGCGGGGCGTGAGCCGGTCACGATCGTGATCTCGCGATGCTCCATCGTCAGGGCGCCGCGTAGCTGTGCTCGCCGATGAAGAACAGCCCGGCGCCGATGTAGGTGAACAGCACGCCCGCGAATCCGAGCACGATCAACCATGGGGCCATGCGCTGCCATCGGTCGCGACGGCCGGCGACGTGGAGGTAGGCTCCGAACACGAGCCAGGTCGCGGCCGCCGCCAGCTCCTTGGGATCGTTGCTCCAGTAGGAGCGCCAGGCGAGGTTGGCCCACACCGAGCCGAGCGCGATGGCGATGGTGAGGATCGGGAAGGCGATGATCACCGCCCGATGGCCGATGGCGCGGGCCGCCTCGGCTGAGGGCAGGAGCGGGGCGCGGTTCCCGGTTCGCGCCTGGACGATCTCCGCGGTCGCCGCCACGAAGGCGATCCCGCTCACGGCGTACGCCAGCGCGGCCGCCCCGACGTGCACGGTCAGCAGCAGCGGTTGCTGCAGCGCCGGCACGAGCGGATCGACCCGATCGTCGAAACCGAGCGCGAATACCAGCAGCCCAGCCGCCACGAGGGAGGTGATCGGGGCCAGTCCATCGAGCGCGTGGGCGCGACCCATCACGAGATGGGTGCCGACCAGAGCCGCCGCGAACGCCAGGCTGAACTCGTGGAAGTTCGACCACGGCGCATGGCCGGTGAGGATCGCGCGCAGAACGAGGGCCGTGACCAGCAGGCCCGCCGCCACCACCAGGGCGACGTTGGAGCCTCGTCGCAGGCCGCGCAGGCCCGACGCTGGCGACACCTCGCCGGCGACCAGGGCGGGATGGCGCGCCAGCCCGAGGAGCATGGCGCCGAATCCACTCACTGCCCCGGCCAGCAGCAGGGCCAGCGCGCCGACGACCAGAAGCGTCACGAGCTCCCTCATCGGCCGCTCGGACGGAGGTGAGCGGTCAGCTCAGGTGGGCGGTGTCCGCGACACCGGTTCGCGTGCCGCATCGGTAGCAGGACGCGTCGCCGGCGGAGAGGGTTGCGCCGCAGTTCGTGCAGTCGAGGGACAGGTCGCGCTCGCACTGGGTACAGAACCGGGCGCCGGCCGGAAACTGGAGCCGGTCCTGGGTGCAGTAGGGAACTCCGCGCGGGGTCTCTTCGCCCGATGAGCCGCCGGCCGGCAGCGCGACCGCCGGGTCGGCCGTGGCACGCTCGGCGATGCCGATCTGACTCACGCGGAGGTAGCCGATGACCAGCCACAGCAGGTACAGGCCGAGGATTCCGGCAACGACAAGCGGAAAGAAGAGGCCCAGGCGATTGCCCCAGTCGGTGGCAAGCCAGTTGGCGACGTCTCGGATCAGGTCCATGGCGGGCCGATTCTAGCATCGGCTACACTCCGGCGAACACGCCAGCGAACCACGCGATGCAACGACCGCGCCTCGATCGACACGCCGTCCTGAATGAGCTTCACGTCCACCTCGGCGCCGCGGTGACGCCCGCCATCATGTGGGGCATCGCCCACGCGCAGGGCATCCGGCTGCCGACCAAGGACTACTGGGCATTCCGCGACCTCATCACGGTCGGACGTCGACGCCGCAGCTTCGAGGCCTACCTCGACCTGTTCCACTGGACCGAGCTCATCCAGTCCAGCCCAACGGCCGTCGAACGCAGCGTTTATGAGTGCATCGGCGGCGCGTATCGCAAGAACAACGTCACCGGCCTCGAGCTGCGCTTCAACCCGATGAAGCGCAACCGCGGCGGCGAGCAGGACCTCGATCACATCATCGCGGCCGCGGTGCGGGGCATGGACCGCGCCATTCTCGAGTACCCCCAGGTGAGGGCCGGGCTCATCTTCTGCCTCGATCGGTCGTTCGCGCCGGCTCTCAACGAGATCATCGCCTCCAAGGCGATCAGCTGGCGAAGCCGCGGTGTCATCGGCATCGACATCGCCGGCCCGGTGACCGCGGGTTTTCGTTTCGCGGACTACGCGAACATCTATGCGGAGTGCCGCCGCGCGGGTCTCGGGCTGACGGTGCACGCCGGCGAGACCGGCGGTGCGGACGAGGTCCGGGAGGCGCTCGAGGCGCTCGAACCCGATCGCATCGGCCACGGCGTGCGCAGCGTGGAGGATCCGACCGTTCTCGCCATGCTCCGTGAGCGCGGCACCGTGCTCGAGGTCTGCCCGAGCTCGAATCTCAACACCCGGGTTCTCGGCGGCATGAGTGAGGTGCGACGCG
>JAGXHP010000020.1 GCA_024636135.1 Chloroflexota bacterium | reverse complement strand
GGCGAACCATCTCCCGGGATGCGCTTCGTGAGCGCACCGCTGACCGGTGTCTGGTACGCCGCGCCGTCTCCCGGTGCCAGCCCCTACGTCACCGAGGGGATGGAGATTCACGACGGGCAGGTCGTCGGCATGATCGAGGCGATGAAGCTGTTCAACGAGATCAAGTCCGATGCCGCCGGGAAGGTCCATCGCATCCTCGTCGAGAGCGGAACGCTCGTGAAGCGCAAGCAGCCCCTGCTCGAGATCGATCCACGATGACCCGACCCACTGCCATCCAAGGAGCTCCACGATGACCACGAATGCCCTGATCGGCGGCTGGGGGATGTACGCGCCGTCGAGGATCATGACCAATGACGAGCTGTCGACCTTCGTCGACACCTCCGACGAATGGATCAGGACGCGCACCGGCATCCGCGAGCGCCGGATCGCCGCCGACGATGAGACGGCCACGACCCTGGCGGTCCACGCGGCGCGCGACGCGCTGGCGGTCGCCGGCCTGGATCCGGGCGAACTCGACCTCGTCATCGTGGGCACCTGCACCCCCGACTATCCGCTCCCCGCGACCGCCGTGCTCGTGGCGACCGAGCTGGGGGCCACGCGCGCGTCCGGCTTCGACCTTCAGGCCGCGTGCTCGGGCTTCCTGTATGCCCTGGCCTCCGGCCACAGCTTCATTCGCAGCGGGATGTACCGCAACGTCATGGTCATCGGGGTCGAGGTGCTGAGCCGGTTCCTGGACTGGACCGACCGCAGCACGTGCGTCCTGTTCGGGGACGGTGCCGGGGCGGTGCTCCTCCAGGCATCGGACGCGCCGGGGGGGCTGCTCGGCTTCGACCTGTTCAGCGACGGCACCGGCTGCGAGGGGATCATCATGCCGGCCGGGGGATCGGCTCGCCCGGCATCGCACGCCACGGTGGATGCGCATCAGCACGCCATCCGCATGCTCGGCAGCGAGGTCTACAAGTACGCGACGCGCCAGATGGGCGAGTCGGCCATGGCGGCCGTGCGCAATGCCGGCCTCACCGTGGACGATGTGGACCAGTTCGTCTTCCACCAGGCGAATCTGCGGATCATCAACAACGTGCAGAAGCAGCTGAACATCCCGGCAGAGAAGACCTACGTGAACATCGAGAAGTACGGCAACACGAGCGCGGCCTCCGTGCCCATGGCGCTGGTCGAGGCCGTCGCCGCCGGGCGCATCCACCAGGGAGACAAGGTCCTCATGGTCGCCTTCGGTGCCGGCTACACCGCGGGAGCGGCACTGATGGAGTGGACGGCCGACCCGACGCGGGCGTTCCTGGCACCCGGCGAGCAGACGCGGTCGGGCCAGCCACGTCGCGCGTTGGAGGAGGCGTCCGCCTGATGTTCGACCTGAGCGGCAAGACGGCGCTCGTCACCGGCGGCAGCCGCGGCCTCGGACGAGCCATCGCCGTCGCGTTCGCGCGCCAGGGTGCCGACATCGCGGTGAACTACCGCGGCAACGTCCAGGCCGCCGACGAGGTGGTCGCCGAGATCGCCGCGCTCGGCCGGAACGCGGTGGCGATCCAGGGCGATACAAGCGCGGGCCGCGAGGCCTGCGAGGCGATCGTCAAGGCGGGGATCGACGGCCTCGGCTCGGTCGAGATCCTGGTCAACAACGCCGGGATCACGCGCGACAGCCTGCTGGTGCGGATGGGCGTCGAAGAGTGGGACGAGGTCATCGGCACGAACCTTGGTGGTCCGTTCTGGATGACCCGGGCCATTGCCCGGCCGATGATGAAGGCGCGTCGCGGCAGGATCATCAACATGTCGAGCGCCGCCGGCCGGATGGGCAATCCCGGCCAGGCGAACTACGCCGCCGCCAAAGCCGGTCTCATCGGCCTGACGAAGACCACGGCGCGGGAGCTCGCCAGCCGGGGGATCACCTGCAACGCCATCGCGCCGGGTCTGATCGAGACCGATCTCACCGCCGATCTGCCTGCGGCCGCCACCGATGCGCTGACGGGCATGACGCCGCTCGGCTATGTCGGATCGGTCGACGACGTCGCGGCCGCCGCGGTCTATTTCGCGTCGGACGAGGCGCGCTACGTCACCGGCCAGGTCCTGGGCGTGGACGGCGGCATCGTGATGGGGAGCTGAGCGCCCGAATCACCGTCCCGTCCCGCATCGCGGCAGGCGGCTTGCAACGGCCTAAGATGACGACAGCGAAATGCAAGCAAGCCCTTACCTGAGGAGACCGATGCTGACCCTCCGATCATTCCTGCGGCCGACTCGCGTGGTCGACGCGCACTGCGACATCCCGTGCGGCGTCTACGACCCGGAGCAGGCCCGCATCGAGGCCGAGTCCTGTCTGCGCATCATCGAAAAGCATGATGCCAGCGACGACGCCCTGTTCCGCTCCCGCTGCATCAACGTCAAGGAAGAGCGCGCGGAGCTGGTGAAGCATCATCTCGACGTCCTCTGGCACGACTACTTCAAGCCGGAGCATCTCGAGAAGTACCCGGAGCTGCACGAGACGTTCTGGAAGGCCACGAAGCAGGCCTCGAAGGTCAAGCAGAGCTTGGACGCAGGCGCCGCGAAGGAGCTCCTGTCGATGATCGACACCATCGACGAGATGTGGAAGGCGACCGGCGGCCTCGAGAAGACCCGCGTGAACGGCCGTCCGTCCTAGGCGGGCGCCGGCCAGATGCGTGCGTGGCTGGGTGGCTGGGCTCTCGTCGTCCTGCTGATCCTCCTCGTGCGGCGCCTGGTTGACGTCGTGGAGGTGCGCGGCACCTCGATGTATCCGACGCTGCTGCCGGGCGACCGGCTGCTGCTCGTTCGGCAGCGAGGTGGCCCGAGCGTCGGGCAGGTCGTCGTCGCACACGACCCGCGTGACGCATCGCGGGAGCTGGTGAAGCGCGTGGCCACGATTGCCGCTCGTGGGATCGAGCTGCGAGGTGACAATCCGTCCCGCAGCACCGATGGTCGGACGTTCGGCCGCGTGCCGGCGGCAGCCGTTCGCTGGCGGGCCGTCATCCGGCTCTGGCCACGACGACGCTTCGGGCGCCTCGCGCCCCCACCCCCACCCGATGCCGCTGGCGGTGAGGCTGCATGTGCCTTCCCCGAGGCGCTCGTTGCCGGAGCCGACTGAGGCTCAGGGGCACCCGCACGCATCGGCCACCGCGTCGATGCAGGCCCCGATGGCGGCCGGCAGGAGCTGGACCGAGGCCCCCGCCTCGGCCTGAAGCAGGTGCTCGGCGCCGACGGTCGGGCGGATCGAGAGCCGCGCGCCGGGTGCCCGATGCCGCAGGAAGTCGATCACCGGACCCAGTCCGGCGTCGCCGTACTCCTCCCGGATGGCGCCGGTATCGACGACCACCTGGTCGGGGGCCCGCAGCATGACGGCCTGGTGCAGCCGGGCCGCGTCATTGAAGAAGAACGCGATCGCACCTGCCAGCCGCTCGTCCAGGCGGTTCGCCAGGTCATGGTCACGCGTGAGGCAGTACACGATCGGTTCGGATGGCATGGGTGCGCGAAGGGTAGCAGGGCGGTCGGGCGCTACAATGAGCGGTCCATGAGCACGACCACTCCGGCCCGCGTCACTCCGCGCCGCGACCTGACCACGGGACGCCATCAACACCTGGGTTCCCTGCTCGGAAAAGTCTGGGCCGTCGACGCTGTCGGCGTCGAGGAGCGTGCGGCGTCGCTCGCCAAGCGCTCGATCAAGAAGGACGCCAAGCTCTGGGCGCTCGACCTCGCGATCCGGATGATGGATCTCACGACGCTCGAGGGGAAGGACACCCCGGGCAAGGTCCGCGCCCTGGCGGGCAAGGCGCGCCGGCCGGATCCCACCGATCCGAGCATTCCATCGGTCGCCGCCCTGTGCGTCTACCCGAACGTGATTCCGACCGCCGTCGAGGCACTGAAGGGCTCCGGGGTGAAGGTTGCCTCGGTCGCGACGTACTTCCCGTCGGGCCAGGCGCCGCTGGACATCAAGCTCGCCGATGTGCGCGGTGCCGTCGAGATGGGGGCGGACGAGATTGACATGGTCATCGACCGCGGGGCGTTCCTGGCCGGCGACTACGGGTCCGTCTACGACGAGATCGTCGCGGTCAAGGAGGCATGTGGCGAAGCGCATCTCAAGGTCATCCTCGAGACGGGCGAGCTCGAGACCTACGACAACGTGCGTCGCGCATCGGTCCTGGCCATGGCTGCCGGCGCTGACTTCATCAAGACCTCGACCGGCAAGGTCCAGCCGGCAGCCACCCTGCCGGTCACGCTGGTCATGCTCGAGGCCATCCGCGACTTCCACGCCCAGACGGGCCGCGTGGTGGGCATGAAGCCGGCCGGGGGCATCCGGACGGCCAAGGAAGCCATCTCGTACCTCACCACGCTGTACGAGACCCTCGGTCCGCAGTGGATGACGCCCGACCTGTTCCGGTTCGGCGCGTCGAGCCTGCTCAACGACGTGCTCATGCAGATACGCAAGGAGCGCACGGGCCGATACAGCGGCGGCGACTACTTCACGCTCGACTGACGACCGAGCCCGTGGGCTCCGTCGCACGAGCGACCGGGCCAGCCCCCGTAGAATCCGAGCCATGATCGAGGTTGCGCCCGGCACGATCCAGGTCTGGTCGGACATCGGCTGCCCCTGGTCGCACGCCGTCGTCTGGCGATTGCATGACGCTCGACGCCGGCTGGGTCTTGACGATCGCGTCGCCTTCGACCACCGCGCGTTCCCGCTCGAGCTGTTCAACAATGAGCCTACGCCCCGGGCGCGCTTCGACAGCGAGTGGCCGCTGGCGGAGCCCCTGGCACCGCGCGCCGGCTGGCAGGCGTGGGAGGCGGCAGCCGACGCCTGGCCGGTGACCATGCTGCCGGCAATGGAGGCGGTCCGCGCGGCGAAGGAGCAGTCCCTCGCCGCGTCCGAGGAACTTGACCGCGGCCTGCGCCGCGCCTTCTTCGGTGAGAGCCGGTGCATCAGCCTGCGCCACGTCATCCTCGAGGTCGCGTCGACCTGCGAGTCGGTCGACATCAACCTCCTGGCCGAGGCCATGGACGACGGTCGGGCTCGCGCCGGACTCATCGCCGACTGGGCACTGGCGGGCCGCGGCGCCGCCCGTGGCTCAGCACACCTCTTCCTGCCTGACGGTGGTGAAGCCCAGAATCCCGGCCTGACCATCGACTGGGACGAGGCGGCCGGGGCGCTGCGGGTCGCCGACGACGGGGGAGCGGCGATCGAGGACTTCGTTCGTCGAGCGGCGGCTGGCGCCAGCGCCCGGGGATGACGATCTCACGCCCGAGGTCGGCTCGGCGTTCTCTTCACGTGCACCTGCCGCCCTTCGAGCAGTTGATCGACGCCCATGCGCGGGAGCTGCATCGGTTCCTCGTGGGACTGGTCGGTCCGACCGAGGCGGAGGATTGCCTGCAGGAGACCTACATGTCCGCGCTGCGCGCCTATCCGAGACTCACGAGTACCGACCACCTGCGCGCGTGGCTGTACACCATTGCCCATCGCAAGGCGACCGATGTCGTGCGCCGGCGCTCGCGTCGACCGACGTCCGAGTTCGACGGCTTCGAGCCGGCGGCCGCCCCCGCGCCCGATCCCGCGGACGACGGCCTCTGGGCGCAGGTCCGGGCCCTGCCGGCCAAGCAACGGGCGGCGGTGGTGCATCGCTTCGTGCTCGACCTCGCCTACGCAGAGATCGGAGAGCGGATGGGGACCACCGAGGAGGCGGCGCGGCAGAACGTGAGGGCGGGCCTGCGTCGCCTGCGCGGGGAGGTGTCACCGTGAGCGATGAGCTGGAGCGCCGCCTGCGCGAACCCGCCGCGGGCATCACCGAACTCGACGTCGAACGCCTGCGATCGCGCCTGGCGCGGGCCGCGGCCGATGCGGGGCTGCTCGACGTCGCGTACGGAGAGCACGACTCACCGCTCGGGCCGCTCACCCTGTTCGTCACGTCGCGGGGAGTCCTCCGCATCTCCTACCCCGGAGAGCCGGTAGACGACCAGGTGGCGGAGGTGGCCGCCGTCATCTCGCCGCGCGTGCTGCACGCTCCCGAGCGCACCGACGCGATCCGGCGCCAGCTCGACGAGTACTTCGCCGGGTCGCGTCGCACGTTCGACATCGCGGTCGACTGGCGGCTGATCCGGGGCTTCGCCGGGGACGTCCTGCGCGCAACGGCGCGCATCCCGTTCGGTTCGGTCACCACGTACCGCGACGTGGCGGCCGAGGCGGGCTCGCCGAACGCGTACCGGGCAGCGGGCAACGCGCTCGGGTCGAACCCCATCCCGATCGTGGTCCCGTGCCATCGCGTGCTGCATTCCGGTGGCGGCCTGGGTGGATATGCCGGCGGCCTCGAGCGCAAGCAACGCCTCCTCGAGCTCGAGGGGGTGCTTCCGAGGTAGTGCACGGGAACCGATCGGTCCGGTCCTGCGTCCGGGGGCCGAACCGCCCCGAACCGGAGACTTCTCGATGCGAACCCTTAGCTCATCCGTCCTGGCCGCCGTCCTCCTCGCCGCCTGCGGCACATCCGGCGCGACGCCCGGGGGGTCGTCCGGATCTTCGGACGGCCCGGGCGACCCGGTGCTCGTCATCGCCGAGGGAGGGGTCGACGGCCCGGGCATCCGTGTCGGCGAGGCGCTCGGGCACCAGGCGACGGATGACCTCGTCACGGTGACGGGTGCCCTTTTCGTCGATCCGGACGGCATCGTTCGGCTGTGTGACGCGATGGCGGAGTCGTTCCCGCCGCAGTGCGCCGGTGACCGCATCGTCGTGCGCGGCCTGGCCCTCGATGCGCTCCAGCTCCAGGAGGCGAACGGCGTGCGCTGGATGGACTCGGTGTCGCTCTTCGGCTCGGTGGAGTAGTCCGCGACGCGATGAGGCGCGGCCGGTGCGATAATCGGTGGCAATGACGCTCACCAAGAAGCCCGAGACGCGTCCCGCGCCGAACTCGTGGGGCCTCTCCGCGGGCGACAGCCCGTGGGAGTACGCGCCGGCACCCGAGGCCACCGACCACATCCGGATCGAGCCGGAGTACGGGCTCTTCATCGGCAACCAGTCGGTCCGATCAAAGCCGCGGAAGACCTTCACCGTCATCAACCCCGCGACCGAAGAGCCGTTGGCCAGGGTCGCCCACGCCTCGAAGGCGGACGTGAACCGTGCAGTTGCGGCGGCTCACGAGGCGCATCGGTCCAGCTGGTCGAAGCTGCCGGGTCGCGAGCGCGCGAAGTACCTCTACCGGATCGCCCGCATCATGCAGGAGCGCAGCCGCGAGTTCGCCGTCGTCGAGAGCATGAACTCCGGCAAGCCGATCAAGGAGTCGCGCGACGTCGACGTGCCGCTCGCCGCCGCCCACTTCTTCTACTACGCCGGCTGGGCCGACAAGCTCGAGTACGCCTTCCCGAACCGTGACCCGCGATCGCTCGGCGTGGCGGCCCAGGTCATCCCGTGGAACTTCCCGCTCCTCATGCTGGCCTGGAAGATCGCCCCGGCGCTTGCCGCCGGGAACACCGTCGTCCTGAAGCCGGCCTCCACCACCCCGTTGACCGCCTACCTGTTCGCCGATGTCGTGCGCCAGGCCGATCTGCCGCCGGGAGTCGTGAACATCATCACCGGGCCGGGTGAGATCGGCATGGAGCTCGTCACGCATCCCGACGTCAGCAAGGTCGCCTTCACCGGCTCGACGGCCGTCGGCAAGATGATCGCGCGGCGGCTGGCCGGATCGGGGAAGAAGGTCACCCTCGAGCTCGGCGGCAAGGCCGCGAACATCGTCTTCGACGATGCGCCGCTCGACCAGGCGATCGAGGGCATCGTCAACGGCATCTACTTCAACCAGGGCGAGGTGTGCTGCGCCGGCTCGCGCCTCTTCGTGCAGGAGAGCGTCTACGAGCCGCTGATCGACAAGCTCAAGGCCCGCCTCGGAACGCTGCGGGTCGGCGACCCACTGGACAAGAACACCGATGTCGGGGCCATCAACTCCGCGGGGCAGCTGGCCAAGGTGCAGGAGCTCGTCGACTCGGGGATCGCCGAGGGCGCCGAGATCTTCCAGCCCGACTGCGAGCTTCCCACCCGCGGGTTCTTCTTCCGGCCGACGCTCTTCACCGGGGTGAGCCAGAGCCATCGCATCGCGCAGGAGGAGATCTTCGGCCCCGTGCTGTCCGTGCTGACCTTCCGTACGCCGGACGAGGCGATCGAGAAGGCGAACAACACGCCGTACGGGCTGTCGGCAGGGGTGTGGACCGAGAAGGGGAGCCGCATCTTCAAGATGGTCAATGCCATGCGCGCCGGGGTGGTGTGGGCGAACACGTTCAACCGCTTCGATCCGACGAGCCCGTTCGGCGGCTACAAGGAGTCCGGCTACGGGCGCGAGGGCGGCATTCACGGGCTCGGCGCCTATCTCGATCTGTCAGGCAACGGGTCGAACGGCCGATGAGCCCGCGGACGAAGACCGCTTCTCGGGCAAAGGGCGCATCGGTGCTCGAGCAGCGGGCGGCGCAGCCATTGGCGACGACGAACGGTGCGGGCGCCCGCGGCGACCGCATCGGCGTGCGCAAGACGTACAAGCTCTACATCGGGGGCGCATTTCCGCGGACCGAATCCGGGCGCTCCTACGAGATCTTGGGCGCAAAGGGCGAGCTGTTGGCGAACGCCTGTCGCGGGACTCGCAAGGACATTCGCGAGGCCGTCCGCGCGGCGCGCAAGGCCCAGCCGGGCTGGGCCGCCAAGACGGCGTTCAACCGCAGCCAGATCCTCTACCGCATCGCGGAGCTGATGGAGGGCCGCCGGGACCAGTTCATCGCCGAGGTGATGGTCTCCGAGGGAGTCGGGCGGGCGCGCGCCACCCGTGTTGTCGACGCTGCCGTCGATCGCTGGGTCTGGTACGCAGGCTGGGCCGACAAGTACCCGCAATCGGTCGGCACCGTGAATCCCGTTGCCGGCAGCTACTTCAACTTCAGCATCCCCGAGCCGACGGGCGTGGTCGGCGTGATCGCGCCGGAGGCCTCGAGCCTGCTGGGCCTCGTCAGCCGCCTGGCGCCGGTCATTGTCAGCGGCAATGCCGCGGTGGTGCTGGCGTCGGAATCACGGCCGCTGCCGGCCGTCACCCTGACCGAGGTCCTCGCCACGTCGGATGTCCCGGGGGGCGTCGTCAATCTCATCACCGGGCTGCGACGCGAGCTCACCGCGCACCTGGCGGGGCACATGGACGTGAACGCACTCGACGCCTTTGGCGCGTCGGCCGAAAGTGCGGCAGCACTCGAGGAGGCGGCGGTGGAGAACATGAAGCGCTTCGTCCGTCCGCCGACCGGCGGCCTGGAGCGCTACGACTGGCTGTCAGCTGCGGCGCAATCGCCGTATCTCATCGGCGAGTACGTCGAGATCAAGACCGTCTGGCACCCCATCGGCGCCTGACCACGCGAACCACGCGGCATTGAGTGCCGCGAAAGCGTCACGAGGGCGCTGGTATCAATGACCGCTCACAGCCAGCCCCGCCGTCGGAAGAACGCCACCATGCCGATGAGGATCGCGAACATCGTGACCACGATGCCCCAGAAGTAGAGCGCGCCATGCTCCTGCCCCGGGAAATCGACGTTCATGCCGAAGAATCCGGTCAGCAGGGTGAGCGGGAGCAGGATCACGGTCACCGCGGTCAGGATGCGCAGCACATCGTTGAGCTGATGCGACAGGACCGACTCGTTCGTGCTCTCGAGGCCGTTGACGATCTCCATGAAGTTCTCGAGGACGTCCCAGATGCGTTCGGAGGCATCGGTCAGGTCATCGAAGTAGATGTCGAGGTCGTCGGTCAGGTAGCGCTGCTTGGCGCGCTCAAGAGAGCGGAAGACAGCACGCTGCGGGCGAATCACCGCACGGAAGTTGATGATCTGCTGCTTGGCGTTGCTGATGTCGCGGACGATCTCCGATGATCGTCCCCCCTCGAAAATGTCGTCCTCGAGCCGGTGCAGCCGTCTCCCGAGCTGCCCCAGGATCGGGAAGCTGGCATCCACGCAGCGGTCAAGGATCTGGTAGAGCAGAAAGCCGGAGCCCTTCGTCATCAGCTGCTCACGGACGTCCTCGCGCGTCTGCGCGCGCTCGAACAGGGCGGGCAGCGGAAGAATCTCCTCGTTCGGCAGCGTGATGACGTAGTCGGGGCCGAGGAAGATATCGAGCTCGGCGGCGTGGAGCCGACCCGACTCCCGGTCGAACCGGGGGAACTGCATGACGAGGAACAAGTACTCCTCGTACTCGTCGACCTTCGGACGCTGGTTGTGGCTGGCGACGTCCTCGAGGTCGAGCTCGAGGAAGCCGAACGACTCGCTGAGGTAGGTGCGATCGACGAGCCGTGGCTCGTCGATGTTGAGCCACCGCAGCGCGTGGGTCTCAACCACCTCCACGCGCGGCTCGCCCCGCGCTTCCTCTCCGGGGATCGGGAGCGTCGGCCGGGGATGCTCGCGGCGTCGAAGTCGGGGAATGGCTTTCATCGGGCGCTCGATCGTGGCAACGGGGCGCTCATTCTATCCAGCCCACCTCTTCGAGCGGCTGCCAACTGACCGCAAGCCGGCGCGGCCCTAGAATTGCGGGCGATGCCTCGACCCCGCAGCGTGTCGCGCACGGACGGCACGGTGATCAGCAACGCCGAGTTGGCGCGGATCTTCAACGAGATCGGCGACATGCTCGAGATCCTCGGTGAGGTGGTCTACAAGGCCGTCGCCTACCGCCGCGTCGCCGATGCCGTGGAGCGCTACCCCGATGACGTGGCTGCCCTCTATCGGCGGGGCGATCCACCCAAGCTGCCCGGGGCTGGCGCGGCACTGACCGCCAAGCTGGCGGAGCTGGCCGAAACCGGACGGCTCGAGTACCACGACCGGCTCAAGGCCCAGGTTCCCGACGGCGTGCTGGGCATGCTCCGCATTCCGGGCATCGGGCCGAAGACCGTCCGCCTCGTCCAGGGCGAGTTTGGTGTTGACTCGGTGGAGGCGCTGCGCGCCGCGGCCGAGGAGGGTCGGCTCCGCGGGGTGAAGGGGCTGTCACAGCGGACCGAGCAGAACGTGCTCGACGCAATCGGGCGGATCGAGCGCCGCGAGAGTCGTCTGCTCATTCACGACGCCGACATCCTGGTGGCCGGGTTGGTCAAGCGGTTGCGCGCGGTGCGCGGCGTGCGCCGCATCGAGCCGGCCGGATCCCTGCGCCGCCGTCGCCCTACGATCGGCGACCTTGATCTCCTGGCGGCGGTGGACGATCCGGCAGCGGTGATCGCGGCGTTGGACGGGCTGCCGGAGGTCGAGAAGGTCCTGAACGCAGGCGTCGACAAGTCCAGCATCGTCCTGCGCGACGGCCCACAGGTCGACCTGATGGTGTGCCCGCCGGCCGCGTGGGGAACGCACCTCCTTCACTTCACGGGTAACAAGGACCACAACATCGCGCTGCGTGGCATGGCGCTGGATCGCGGCTGGTCGCTGTCGGAGAAGGGATACAAGGTCATCGAGACCGGCGAGCTGCTGCTTGCCGCCGATGAGGATGAGGCGTACGGCCGGCTCGACCTGCCGTGGATCCCGCCGGAGATGCGCAAGGGGGACGGCGAGGTCGAGGCGGCCCGCACCGGCTCCCTGCCGGACGTCGTCAGCCACCATGACGTGCGCGGCGACACCCATACCCACTCGAGCTGGACCGATGGGGTCGACAGTATCGAGGTCATGGCGCGGGCCGCCCGCGATCGCGGCCTCGAGTACATCGTCTTGACCGACCACTCCCCGTCGCTCGGCATCGCCCGCGGGCTGTCGCCCGAGAGAGTCGCGGAGCAGGGGACCGAGATCGGCCGATTGAACAGCGAGCTCGCCCCGTTCCGAATCCTGCATGGGACGGAGCTCGAGATCCGCGGCGACGCCACGCTGGACTACCCGGACGAACTGCTGGCCCGCTTCGATGTCGTGATCGCAAGCATCCACACCGGCCGTGGCCAGCCGAGCGAGCTGCTCACCCGACGGGCGCTTGCCGCCATCGAGAACCCGCACGTCGACGTCCTGGCGCACCCGTCGGGTCGCATCGTCAACCGGCGCGATCCGCTGCCGCTCGACTGGCCCCGCGTCTTCGAGGCCGCCGCACGACACGGCACGGCGCTCGAGATCAACGGCAGTCCACGGCTCGACCTCGACGACCCGCTCGCCCGGGCGGCCGGCCAGGCCGGGGCCATGCTCACCGTCGCCTCGGACGCGCATCGCACCGAAGAGCTCGGTCAACAGCGGTACGCGGTCGACCTGGCGCGGCGTGCCTGGCTACGGCCCGACCAGGTCCTGGCCACACGGACCGCGGACGATCTCCTGGGGATGCTGCGATGATCGCCCGCATTTTCGGCGATCGTCGGAGGTTGGCCATCCTCCGTCGCGTGGATCGGCCGGCCGCCGCAATCCTGGCCATCGCTCAGGCAGTCGTCGCCGCCACCGGCTGGTTCGTCGAGCCGCTCTGGCTCGCCGTGGCGGTCGCAGCGCAGCTCGTGCTGGGGGGAGTCGTGGCGGTGCGGGTCATCGGCCCGGCGCATTCCGACCTGGGCCTGGCGAGGTATGCGATTCCCGCCACCGCGGGCATCTCGGCCACGGTCTTCGGGCGGCTGATCCCCGGCGGGCTGAGCCTTCTGCTGGTGCCGATCGTTGCGGTGCTGCTGTGGTCGGTTACCTACCTCGAGCTGCGGTTGGAGCGCGGAACGGGTGGCCGGACCGTCGGGGACTTGCTGCTCACCGGCATCCTGTTCGGCGCGGCGGCCGGGCTGCTGGTCTGGTTCGGCTCGCGGAGCTGGCCCACCCCGCTGCTGCTCGTCGCTGCGATGGCGCTGCCACTCGCCATGCGGGCCGCGGAAGCGCGAGGGACGATGGGCGTGGAGGGCGTGGGCCAGGCACTGCTCCACGTGTTGGTGGTGGTGCAGGTGGGCATCGGCGCGGCCCTGCTCAACGTCCCGATCATCGTGATCGCCGCGCTGATCGCGCTGGCGTTCTACACCTGGGGCGGGGCGGTCGACGCACTCCGCCAGGGAGCGTCCGGGCGCGGGGTGGCGGTCGAATTCGGTGCCCTGGTGATCCTCGGCCTGATCGTCGGTCTGTTCCTGTATCGGGGCTGAGGGGCGGCGCGCGGCCCTCGCGTTGACACCCTCGGGGGCCGGTGGTACAAGGGGGCGCTTTCGGCCGGCCTCGGCCGCAGACCCCGTTACTCGGAGAAGCTCACAACGCTCATGGCGCTTGGAGAAGCTGAGACAACCACACGACAACGACGACAGCTGGCGGACGCCGCGATCACCCACGCCACGCGCAGCGAATGGGAGGAAGCGGTCACCGCGAACCGTCAGATCCTCGAGCTGGGACCGGACATCGACGCCTGCAATCGCCTCGGCAAGGCCCTCGCCGAGCTCGGCCGCCATGCCGAGGCCCTGGAGGCGTACGAACAGGCCCTGGAGCGCGACGCCACGAACCGGATCGCGCAACGGAACATCGAGCGCCTGCGGGTGATGATGGCCGCCAACCGGCCCACCCTTAACGGCAAGGGCCGGCCGGAGAAGGCTCCGGTCACGCTATTCATCGAGGAGATGGGGAAGACCGGTCGCGCCCGCCTCATCAACCTCGCCGCGCCTCGGGCGCTGGCGCCTCTCTCGGCGGGCGACGCGGTCGTGCTGCAGGCCAGGGGCGATGAGCTCGTGGCGAACGTGGGAAGCACGGAGATCGGCAGTGTCGAGCCCCGGATTGCTGCGCGCCTGACCAAGCTCATGGCCGCGGGCAATCGCTACGAGGCCGCCATCACGACCATCCACGAAGCCGGCGGGGAGGTCCTCATCATCATCCGGGAGGTGTTCACTCACCCGAACAACTTCGGAAAGGTTTCATTCCCGTCGCAGGGACAGGCCGCAACGAGCGTCAGACCGTACATGAAGGGGTCCGCTCTTCGCTACGATGACGAGGAAGAGGTCGAGGAGCTCGACACCAGCCTTCCCGAATACTCCGGTGAGCCCGAACTCGAAGAGGAGCCGGCAGAAGAGCCATAGGATGATCGAGGCGGAGCGGACAGGACTCGACCACGTCATCCTGCCGCGACGCCTCCCCGGACTGGCACTCTTCGACCGCTCCCACCCTTCGCCCGCCGATAACCAGCTCGATGCCGCGCTGGCCGCCTTCGCGCAGCCCGGCGACACCGTCCTCGACCCATGGGCCGGGACGGGCTGGACCGCGCGGCGGGCCATCGCCGCCGGGATGCGAGGCGTGGCTGCCGACGCCAGCCCGCTGGCCCAGATGGCCGCGATCGCCCTGATGACCGCACCCGACCCGGCCGTGCTGGACAGCGCCTTCGCCCAGCTCGCGGCGTCGCGTCGCGTCGACGTCCCGCTTCGCCAGCACATCGAGGAGCTGTACGCCACCCGGTGCGCGACCTGCCGCAGTCCGGTGGTGGCCGAGCAGTTCATCTGGCCGCGCGACGGGGATGCTCCTGGCCGCAAGATCTATCGGTGCCCTGCCTGCGACATCAGTCGCGGTGGTCCCGAGGAGCGTTCCGCGCCGGTCGACGAGGTGGACCTTGCCAAGCTTGGCATCTCCACCCCCGATCACAGCGCGGAGGCGCCGTCGGCGGAGCCGGTGATCGGCATGACGCCCGTGGCCGAGGGAGACCTTGACCTCGGCGAGGGCGGTGGCCCGCCGCCGGCACCACTGCCGTTCGATCCGCCGACGTCGGTCGAGGAGCGACCCCGATACGCGTCCACCGTTCGGCCGGAACCACTCCCCGTCGCGGCGGCCGATGGCGTTCGCCAGAGTCCGGCCTACCAGGACCTTCGCGGTCGGTTCCCGGTTCTCGATGGTCGCGAGGACCTCGTCGACGAGCTGCTGGACCTCTACACGCCCCGCAACCTGTACGCCATCCACGCGATCCTGGCAAAGATCGATACCGAGCTCCGGGATACGCCAAGTGCGGCGGTCATGCGGCTGGCTCTCGCCTCCTGCCTCCTGCCCGGCAGCCGCCTGAACGGCTACCCCGGACGTGTCGCCTCGCTGCGGATCACCGCGGGCCACGTGCGGCAGCCTGCCAGCCGTCACCAGCGCGAGGTGAACCTCTGGCAGGTGTTCGAGGCGGCGTATCGCGAGGTCCGGGACGTCATCGGGGCGTTCGGCGAGCGACACCCGGTTCGGTTTGCCGCCGATTTCGGCGAGCTGGGTGGCATGTCCGCCGCCAACGTCCTCTGGCTGCGTGCGCGAGCATCGGTCGTTGGGCAGTACCTTCCAGCGGACGGGGTCGACCTCATCCTGTCGGCACCGGGTGCCAGCCCCACGCTTGACGAGCTCGCGCTCGAGTACCTCTCCACGGCGGTCGTGCTGGGGCGAGAGGCGGCCGAGACCCTTCGCCTCGAGCCGATCTTTGGTGGCGGCGGCCACCCGGAGGGCGCGGAGATCACGGCCCTGCGGCATGGGATGGCGTCGGCGGCCAGCGCGCTCAAGCCGGGCGGATGGTGCGTGCTGCTGCTCGAGGACGCCGAGCCGGAACGGCTGTTGGCGGTGGCCATGGCGGGCGCCGCGGCAGGCCTTGACCTCGATGCGGTCATCCACCGGGAGTCGCGTCGGTCGGGCGACGCCATCGCCGTCCACTTCCGACGCTACTCGGCCGAGGACCGGCTGCGCCACGCGGTCACCCCGGGCGCACCGCTGCGGCTCGGGGCAGATGCGGGGCACCTGACCTACCCGGATCTGGCATCGGCCATCGAGCGCTCGGTGACGACCCTGCTGCGTGACCGCGGCGAGCCCGCAGGCCTGACCCGGGTGGTGGCGTGCGTGGTCACCGAGCTCGCGTCGTCCGGCATCCTGGAACGACTGGTGGGCGGACGGGGCGAGGCGGCGTCCGCGGCGCCGGACCGGCTGGAGTCCGGCGGTCCGCGCATGGTCGCCAGCCTCATCCGCGAGGAGCTGTGGCGCGACGACCATCCATCGCTCGTGCGCGTCGGCGATGACGCCCAACCGCAGTGGTGGTTGCGTCGACCGGAGCTTGCCGAGCGACCGCTCGCCGACCGCGTCGAATGGGCGACATGGTCGATTCTCTCGACGGCTGGCCGCATCGACGAGGCCGGCTTCCTGGACCGCGTCTATCGGCTGTTCCCGGGCCTCCAGGCTCCCGATGAGGAGCTCGTGCGGGCATGCCTCGCCGCCTACGTCGGGCCGGGTGAGCTCGGCTCGCTGGCGACCGAGGACGACCTCTCGCAGCGGACGGCCGACCATGCGCGCGTTATCGCCACCCTCGTCGACTATGGCCATCGGCTCGGCCTGCGAGCCTGGGTTGCCGCCCGGGAGCACGACCGCGTTGTCGAAGGCCGCCCGCTCGTCTAACGACTGACCGATGACGAGCGGCGGGTCTACCTTCCGCTGGTCATCCGCGCGCCGGCCGAGGTCCTTGGCCAGGTCGACGCGTTGTGGTACGTGCGGGGCCGCCTGGCGTTTCTATTCGAGGTCGACTGGACCGCCATGGTCGGCGATGCGGTGCTGCGCCGTGGCGCCGAGATCCCGGTCGGGAAGGACCAGGCGCGATTCCTCGTGATTCCTGCCGAGCGCACCGAGCTGCTGCG
>JAGXHP010000132.1 GCA_024636135.1 Chloroflexota bacterium | reverse complement strand
GTACGGGACGCGCATTCGGCAGCCGATCGGCGGCGACTTCGGAGTGTCCGGCGACCTCGTGAGCCGCTATCTCGAGCTCGACACCTTCGACGAGCTGACCGCGCGCTTCGGGATCGACATCTGGATGACGCATTCGGCCATCAACGAGGGTTTTGCCGTGTGCCAGGCGCGGCTCGGCGCGAAGATCCACGATGCCAAGGATCCGGCCAGCGATCTCGGGCCCATGTTCCGCCAGGTCGTCGGCACCCTGTTCCGGCTGGCCGGCCACTACGAGGACCGATGGCTCCGCGTGCGGGGATCGCACCAGATCCCCGAGTACGGCTTCGAGCGAGTGGTTGCTCCGGAGGAGATCAGCGTCAACCACGCCAAGCTGGTCGACAACTTCGACCAGGCCCGGCTCACCCAGCGCGACGTGTGGGCGGAGATGCTGAGCGACGAGCAGCTCGAGCGGGTCATGGCGCTCGACCTGCCGGCCGAGCCGTCGGACTTCCACTTCACTCCCGAGCTCTGGATCCGCTGCCTCTTCGATGCGCTGGTTGCCTTCCATCGCCCCGGAATCGATCGCGAGAAGCTTCTTGCCGCGCTCACGCCGCTCTACTTCGGCCGCACCGCCGGGTTCATCAGCGAGACGCTCGACATGACGACCGACCAGGCGGAGCGCGTCATCGACGACCAGGCGCGCCAGTTCGAGGAGCTCAAGCCGTACCTCGTGACGCGCTGGCGGGAGATGCGCTCGGCGAGCGAGCCGGCCTGATGGCAGCCGCTCGGCGCAAGACTCCATATCGCATCCTCCTGCCCCTGGCCAATCCCAGGACGGCGCGCGACCTCGTGCGCATCGGCGCCGGCGTGGCGAACGGCCGGCCAACCGAGATCACGGTCCTCGGCATCGTCGAGGTGCCCGAGGGCGTGTCGCTCAGCGAGGGGGCAACGCAGGCGCGGACCTCGCGTCGGCTGCTGCAGCGCGTCCTCGCCGTGGGCGACGAGGAGGGCGTCGAGCTGCGCACGATGGTGCGCATCGGCCGGCATGCCGCCGACGGCGTCATCGAGGCCGTGGGCGAGGAGTCCAGTGACCTCGTGATCTTCGGATGGGGTGGACCCCCGACCCACGCGCAGACCGCGCGCGCCGACGCCGAGGCGGCCGAGATGGCTCTGGCCGGACAGCGTTCGCAACCCCGACCCGTCTTCAGCCCGACGATCGACGCGGTGGTCCGCGAGTCGCCGTGCGACATCGCGGTCGTGAAGCAGCGGGGGCTCGATAAGGTCGAGTCCATCCTCGTCCCCGTGCGCGGCGGCCCGCATGCCGAGCTGGCGATGCGCATCAGCCGCGATCTCGCCAAGCGATTCGGAGCCAAGGTCGTCGTCCTCCACGTGGTCCCGAAGGGCATCGGCGAGCGAGCCATCGAGCGGGAGCAGGTGGCGGTCAACGCCTTCGTGCGAGAGCACGCGGGGGCGCGTCGCGCCAGCGGGCTCATCCGCGAGGCGTCGTCCGTGCGACAGGCCATCATCAAGGAGGCCGCGAACCACCAGCTGGTGGTGATGGGCGCATCGGCGCATCCGACGAACGCCAGTCCTGACGGCCGCTACCTGTTCGGGACCCTCGCCGAGTCCGTGGCCAGCAAGGCCAAGCCGACGGTCATCGTGGTCAAGACCAAGCAGTCGGTCGGGCTGGCGACCTTCGAGGAGCTGCGTGCCAGCGAGGGAACGCTGGCGCACGCCGATGCGTTCGTGGAGCGCAGCCGATCGCTTCCGATCGTGGTCGACAAGTGGTTCGCCGAGAACAGCTTCCATGCCCACGAGTTCTCCGACATCCGCAAGCTCCTGGCACACAAGGAACGCCTCGGGCTGACGATCAGCGTGGGCCTCCCGACCCTCAACGAGGAAAAGACCGTCGGGACGGTCATCAAGCGCGTGAAGAACGCGCTGATGGATCGCGTCCCGCTCATTGACCAGATCGTGGTCGTCGACTCGGACAGCGACGACCGGACCGTGGAGATTGCGACCGACCTCGGGATCCCGGTCCACCGCCACCGCGAGATCCTGCCCGAGACCGGCACGCACCGCGGCAAGGGGGAGGCGCTGTGGAAGAGCCTCCACGTGCTCGACGGCGACATCGTTGCCTGGATCGACACCGATATCAGCAATATCCAGCCACGTTTCGTGTACGGACTGCTGGGCCCGCTGTTGGCCGAGCCGAAGATCCAGTACGTCAAGGGCTTCTACCAGCGGCCGATCAAGCAGGGCGACACGCTCCAGGCCGAGGGTGGCGGTCGCGTGACCGAGCTCATGGCGCGTCCGCTCATCAACCTGTTCTTCCCGGAGCTGTCCGGGATGATCCAGCCGCTGTCCGGCGAGTACGCGGGGCGACGCGAGCTTCTCGAGCAGCTCCCGTTCTTCACCGGCTACGCGGTCGAGATCGGCCTCCTGATCGACATCCTCGACCATGCCGGCCTGTCGGCCGTTGGCCAGGTCGACCTCGAGCGGCGGATCCACCGCAACCAGCCGCTGCCGAACCTGTCGCAGATGGCTTACGTCATCCTCCAGGGCGCCATCCGCAAGCTCGAGGAGCGCCATCGGCTCGAGCTGCTGACCGAAGTCGGACGCGGCATGAAGCTGATCAACACCGGCAAGGACCAGTTCAACCTCGAGGTTCGCGAGATCGGGGATGAGATCCGGCCGCCGATCATCTCCATTCCCGCCTACGTCGAGCGCCGCAGGGAGCTCAAGGGCAAGTGAGCCTCACCGTACTGATCGCGCCCGACTCGTTCGGGGGAGCGTTGGATTCGGTGGCGGTGACCGCCGCCATCGCCGACGGCTGGTCGCGCGCCCGTCCAGGCGACGAGATCCTGTGCCGGCCAATGGCGGACGGCGGCGAGGGGACGATGGCGGCGATTGCCGAGGCGCTCGGCGATGCGGCGGAGCGGCGTGCCATGGAGACGACGGATGCACTCGGACGACCCATCACCGCCGAATGGCTCCTGCTCGACGATGGACGCGGCGCGTTCGTCGAGATGGCGGCGGCGTCTGGGCTCGCCCGCCTCACACCGGAAGAGCGGACGCCGGCCAACGCCCTCGTGGCATCGAGCCGTGGAACCGGCGACCTGCTGCGCGCCGCGCTCGACGCGGGAGCGCGCGAGATCACCATCGGCCTCGGCGGCTCCGCGACGACCGATGGCGGCAGCGGCCTGCTCCGCGCGCTCGGGGCACGTGTTCTCGACCGCGACGGCAAGGAGCTCCCCGAGGGCGGCGGCGCACTGGCACGGCTGGATCGGGTCGAGATCGACGGCCTCGACGCGCGGCTCGCCGATGCCACGCTTGTCGTGGCCAGTGACGTGACGAATCCGCTCTGCGGCCCGCGTGGCGCGGCGTCCACGTACGGTCCGCAGAAGGGCGCCGACGCCGACGCCGTCGCGGAGCTCGATGCGGCACTCGCCGCATGGGGCCGCGGCATCGAATTGGCGACCGGGAAGCTCGTGGCGGACCTGCCGGGTGCCGGCGCCGCCGGGGGGACGACGGCGGGGCTCATCGGCTTTGCGCATGCACGCGTCCGTCGCGGCATCGAGGTCGTGGCCGAGCTCGTTGAGCTTGCCGAGGCCCTCGAGACCGCCGACCTCGTCATCACCGGCGAGGGCCGCGCCGACGAGCAGACCCTGCAGGGCAAGACGGCGATGGGCGTCGCCACCCTGGCGCGGCCGCGCTCTACGCCGGTCGTCCTGCTGTGTGGGGCGCTGGGCCCCAACGCCGAGGCGCTCGACGCGGCGACCAACATCGCCGTGGTGCAGCCGATCATCGACCGCCCGATGAACCTCGAAGACGCGATGGCCGATACCGACCGCCTGCTGCGTTCGGGCGCGGAACGCCTGGCGCGCACCATCGGCGTCGGCCTCGACATGGCGCGCTCCTAGAGCGCACGGCGTGCCCCGTGGCCCGAGTCCCCAGAAGCGCGCCGCGGATAAGCGCAAGCGCCGCCGCCTGGCCGATGTCGTCCTGGACCGGCTGGGGGAGCGCTACGACCACCCGACCTGGACCGGGCCGCGCGTCGACACCGTCAGCGAGCTGATCCTCACGATCCTGTCCCAGAACACCGCCGACACGAACTCGTTTCGCGCCTTCACGGCGCTCCGCGATCGCTACGCGTCGTGGAACGAGGTCCTCGCCGCCCCGACCGACGAGCTGGAGGACGTGATCCGGCCCGGCGGCCTGGCGCCCACGAAGTCACGACGCATCCAGCACGTCCTGGCCGAAGTGCACGAGGAGACCGGCGGCAGCTGGGACCTGGGATTCCTGGGCGAGCGCCCCTTGCTCGAAGCGCGCGACTGGCTGACCTCGCTGCCCGGGATCGGACGCAAGACGGCAGCGATCATCCTGCTGTTCAACTTCGGGCGCCCGCAGCTGCCGGTCGACACCCATGTCCACCGGGTGGCGACGCGGCTCGGCATGCTGCCGCCGCGCACCCCGCTCGTGCGCGCGCACGACCTGCTGGAGGAGGTACTCGAGGCCGACGAGATGTATCCGTTCCACGTCGAGCTCATCCGCCACGGCCGCGACACGTGCCGGGCCCCGCGGCCGATCTGCGGACTCTGCCCATTGACCGATATCTGCCCGTACTTTGCCGATGCGATCCGCGGGCGGGTCCCGATTGGACCCATCCCCAAGGACCGAATCGATCCGGATCCGCCGCCTCGATTCCACGACGAGCTCATTCACGGCTGGATGCCGCCCGAACGGCCCACGTGAGGCCATCGATGGAACCGGGGGGCGCGCGGCGGGGTACGTGACCCAGTGACGAGCCGACCGCCCACGCCTCCGTCCGATTCGGAGCTGGTGATCCGTGCCCGGGAAGGTGATGAAGTGGCGTTCGGGGAGCTCGTTGGTCGCCACTCGACCGTCGCGTTTCGAGCCGCCTACCTGGTTCTGCGCGATAAGGACCAGGCCGCTGACGCCGCGCAGGAGGCCTTCATCAACGTGCACCGGGCGCTCCACCGTTTCCGCCCCGATGAGCCATTCGTGCCGTGGTTGCTGACCATAGTGGGCAACCGCGCGCGCAACCATCGGCGCGCGCAGTGGCGCCGGACCGCCGTCTGGCGCCGTGCCGCGGCAGCCGTCGATGCCTCGGACCGGACCGCTCGGAGCGTTCCATCGCCCGAGGCCGATGTTGTTGCGGCTGAGCGGCGCTCGGTGGTGCTCGCAGCGGTCAACGATCTGCCGCCCGGGGACCGCATCGTCCTGTCGTGCCGATACTTCTCGCAGCTCGAGGAATCGGAAACCGCGGCCCTGCTCGGGGTTCGACCCGGGACCGTAAAGTCACGCCTTTCCCGGGCACGGGAGCGGCTGCGCTCCGCACTTGAGGCGAGAGGCGTGACCGATGCCTGAGCGCCGGACCCTCGATGACGCGACACTCGATCGGCTGCTGTTCGACGCGGCGGAAACCGTTCCCTGGCCCGCCACCCCGGTGTTGGACGGACGGCCGCCGTCCCGCCGTCCGCGCACGGCGTGGAGGGCCGCGGTGGCGGCCGTCGTGACGCTGCTGGTTGCCGCCGGCGTGGTCGGCGCGGCAGGTGCGCTCGGGATCGGTCCGCTGCGGATCCTCTTCGAAGACAGTCTCCCGCGGGTCAACGTCCCGGATACGCCCATCGGAACTCGGCTGGCCCTTGGCTTGCCGTCTGCGATCGACGATGCATCGATGCGGGTTACCGTCGTCGTCCCGGAGCAGCTCCGGCCGCCCGACGAGGTCTACCGGAGCGATGACGGTTGGCGCGCGTCACTCGTCTGGGCTCCGCGCGACGGACTGCCCGCCTCGGGCTCATCCGGGATCGGGCTGCTGGCGATGTTCCTTGCCGGCCATCTCGACCCGGGCCTCGTCGACAAGATCGTGATCGAGAGCCGCGTGACAATCGAGGACGTGACGGTCCGCGGGCAACCCGGTTTCTGGATCTCCGGCGAGCCGCACGTCCTCAAGTACCTGGCCGGCGGAACGACCGGCGCCGAGCGGACTCGCCTGGTTGGGAATGCGCTGGTCTGGGAGGAGGATGGCATCGTCATTCGTCTCGAATCCGGTCTCGGACGCGACGAGACGGTGGCCCTGGCCGAGACGATGGGTGCTCCCTGATGGGAACCCATTCGGCCCCAGCGGGGTAGTCGTGACATCCGCAACTTCCAAGGAGTCCTGACCATGCGTTCGATCGCCGCGCTCCCGCTCGCTCTCATCGCGCTCCTCTTCGCCGTCCCGGTCGCACTGGCCGGCAACTGGGCCGCGGTGTCGGTCGACTCATCGTCCACCGACAGGTGGGAGGTTGGGACCCCGCAGGGACTCGTCCTCAGCCTGCTCCAGCACGGCGAAATGCCGGTCAACCACGGGACGGTGGAGGTGGCGCTCACGAACGACGCCACCGGGGAATCGATCACCGGCGCCGCCCGGCGTGTCGGCAACGGACTCTGGAGCGCTACGATCGAGCTGCCGTCCGATGGAGACTGGACGCTGAACGTCAGCCACTCGACGCTGGCCACCGAGCTGGATGTGCCGCTGACCATCGGCGTCGCGCCCGCACCTTCGCCGAGCCGCACACCATCGCCGGCGCTGCTCACGCCGACGCTCCTCATCCTGGTCGCCGCCGGCGCCTTCGTGGCGCTGGCCGGCACTGCCGGTCTTGGCCTGCGAGGAGCCGTCCACGAGCCCGGCGGGTCAGCGTTCGCTGATCAGGGGCACGCACGGCTGGATGCCACCGGAGGGGTGATCGGCTAGAATCGGCCCTCGTGTTCGCGCCGAAGTAGCTCAGGGGTAGAGCATCGGTTTCGTAAACCGACGGTCGTGGGTTCGAATCCCACCTTCGGCTCCACACATTCGAACACGAACTCATCGTCCGAGCCGTCCCAGGAGCGCTGACGCGTCCGGTTGATTCCCTAGGTGATGCCCTTGTGACGGCCAGCCGCCGCACCAGGGCCCAGTTGGAGTTCTGCGACGCGATCACGCATCCGATCGGTTGACCGTGAATGCGTCAGGCCAGCCCCCATGCGCACGAGTTTTCGGGTGGCGGAGACGAAATGACGTGATACCGCATCTGCCCCGATGCCAAGGCGGTCGGCTACCTCTTGGTTCGAGAGACTCTGGCCGACAAGATCGATGACCTGCTGCTCGCGGTCAGTGAGTTGGGTGTGGTTGGGCCGCCGAGCGGACACGGAAGCATTGTAGCCAGCCTTACGACATGGAAGCACAGGTCCGCCTTGCCCCACGGAAGCAGCGCAGCGACGCTGCCGGGTGAGATCGACGGCCCCGGCCGCGGTGGAGGCCACCGGCCGGGGCCTGGAGAGCGGGCTACTCGGAAGACCCGCTCTGCTGATGGCGCTGCCGTTCCCAGTCCTGGCCATACTTGACCAGCGGGTCGACCTCGCCCATCTGCTGTCGGCGCTGAGACTCCCAGTCGCGCTCGGCCTGCAGGAGGGCCGGATTGACCTCGTGTGGGACCACCGAGGGCGACCCCGCACCGAAGATGTTCAGCGTTCCCGTCGCCACCATCGCGGTGAGGACGATTGCCGCGATCACCGCCGCGGCGAAGTAGATGGCGGCCTGGGAAATTGCCTGATCCGCCCGACGTGCCTGAGCCATTGCTCGCTCCTTTCCGTCACCGGACCTTCCCGGCGAAACATGAAACG
>JAGXHP010000131.1 GCA_024636135.1 Chloroflexota bacterium | reverse complement strand
GGTGCGCGCCGAGCTCGACGGTCGGCAGGCGGTGATCGGCTTCGCCGGGTCGCCGTTCACCCTGGCCTGCTACCTGATCGAGGGCCGACCGTCGCGCGACTACGCGATCGCCAAGGCATTCATGTACCGCGAGCCGGACGCGTGGAACGTCCTCATGGAGAAGCTGTCGAGCGTCGTGATCGACTACCTCAACGCGCAGATCGACGCCGGCGTGCACGTCGTCCAGCTCTTCGACTCGTGGGTGGGCTCGCTCGGCCCGTCGGACTACGTGGCGTACGTCCAGCCCCACGTCGCGCGCATCTTCCGCGAGGTGCGTGGCGCCCCGACCATCCATTTCGGCACCGGGACCGCGGCCCTCCTCGAGCCGATGACCGTCGCCGGCGGCGACATCATCGGCGTTGACCATCGCCAGTCACTCGACCGCGCGTGGGAACGCATCGGCTTTGACCGCGGCGTTCAGGGCAACCTCGACAGCACGCGGCTGATCGCCGGATGGGAGGCGACCGCCGATGGCGCGCGCGATGTGCTCCGCCGCGCCGCGAATCGGCCCGGTCACATCTTCAACCTCGGGCACGGCGTCCTGCCGGACAGCGACCCGGACCTGCTCCGACGGCTCGTTGACCTCGTGCACAGCGAGTCCGCCCGATGAGCGCGCGCTTGGGAGTCCTGCTCATGACCTACGGCTCTCCGGCCGATGATCTCCACGACCTGCCCGACTATCTCGCGGCGGTGCGGGGCGGTCGGGCGGCGTCTTCGGAGCTCGTGGACGAGTTCCGCCGGCGCTACGCGCTCATCGGCGGCTCACCGCTCATCCCGATCACGCGAGCGCAGGCGACGGCCGTCGAGAATCGGCTGCGCGCCGATGGGGTCGACGCATCCGCGACGGTCGGCATGCGGTTCTCGTCCCCGAGCGTGCTCGACGGTATCCGCGAGCTGCGGGACCTGGGATGCCAGAGCATCACGGCCATCGTGATGAGCCCGCAGTACTCGGAGCTGCTCATGAGCGGGTACCGCCGGGCGATCGAGTCGGCGCTGGGCGAGCTCGGCCCGAATCCGCCGCGCGTGGAGCTTGCGCCGGCCTGGCACACCGAACCCGGCTTCGTCGAGGCGGTCGCCGAGCGCGTCCGGGACGGCCTCGATGCCCTGCCGCCGGAGACACCGGTCCTCCTCACCGCGCACTCCCTCCCTCGCCGTGTCGCCGAGGCCGAGCCCGGCTACCTCGACCAGCTGCGTTCCACGGCCGAGGCGGTCGCCAGGGCAGTCGGGCTGGCCCACGGCCGCTGGCACTTCTGCTGGCAGTCGGCCGGCCACGAGCCGGGCGAATGGATGAAGCCCGATTTCAGCGACCTCCTGCCCGAGCTTCGTGCCGCGGGTCACGAGTCCGTACTCGTGGCACCGATCCAGTTCCTGGCCGATCACCTCGAGATCCTGTATGACGTGGACATCGGCGCACGAGAGCAGGCCACGGCGGAGGGGATGGCGTTCGCCCGGATCGAATCGCTCAACGAGTCCCCAACCTTCATTCGCGCCCTGGCCTCGATAGCAACGCGTTCTCCTGCCCCGGTCGGGAGCTAGGCGACCGGACCACCGCATCGGGTACCGTGAGCCGATGCAGAGAGTCGAACGCCGCGCTCGGATCGAGGCCTCGCCCGAGGACGTTTTTGCCTATGTCGCCGACCTGGAGCGCCTGGCCGAGTGGCAGGCCGGCGTCGTGAGCGCCACGCGCACCTCCACCGGGGAGATGGGGGTCGGAGCGACCGCCCTCGTCACGCGCGAGCTCATGGGCCAGCGCATCGAGGCGCCACTCACCGTGTCCGACTTCGCGCCCCCGACACGGCTGGCCGTCGAGAGCGAGGTCAGCGGCGTCAGCGCGCTGGCCACGCTCGAGCTCGAGGCGGCCGACGAGGCCACTGACCTGGTCTTCGCCATGGAGATCCGCGGCTCGATGCTCACGGCCTTCATGGAGCCGATGATCGCGTCCGCCGCGGGCGGAGACATCGAGACCAGTCTTGCCCGCGTCCAGGCACACTTCGCCGCGGACGGAAGGCTGGATTGAGGCCCTCGCGAGCCCTGTGATATCCTCGGCCGCGAACGCGTTGACGCGGGAGTAGTACGTGCTGCGCCTCGTTCTCAGCGAGCCGGGAACGGTGCAAGCCGGCGAATCGAGGAGTGCGGAACTCACCCGTTGAGCAACCGGACGAGGAGTCCGGTCGGCTGGCGCCCGATAGCGCGCCGACGAGTGGACCGACGATATCCGTGGGGTTGTAGCTCAGCTGGGAGAGCACCTGCATGGCATGCAGGGGGTCGGGGGTTCGAGTCCCCCCAGCTCCACCATTTCATCGGCCAAGCTCAGGTGGTACCGCGGAGATGTGAGCCCCTTCGTCCCGAGCAGACGGAGGGGTTTGTTGTTGTCTGGAGAATCCGATGATCCTGACCGGGAGCGGCGAGGCGAAGACGGCGCGTGACGGCCGGCGCTGGACGGTGCGCCCCGGGCGCCCAACTGACGGCCGCGCGCTCGCACGCCTGTTCGCGAAGGTGCGCGAGGAGGGCCGCTGGCTCATCACCACCCCGGGATCCGTCAGCGAGCCGTCGGAGGCGTTCTGGATCAGCGAGCTGATCCGGGCGTCGGAGCACCTGGCGCTGGTGGCCGAGGCGGACGGTGAGGCGATCGGCAACCTGCTGATCAGCGTCGACCGTGGTCGCGCCACCGAGCACATCGGCGTGCTCTCGATCTGCATCGCCGCCGAGTGGCGCGACGTCGGCATCGGAAGCGAGCTGGTCGCCGGCGCACAGGCCTGGGCTCACGAGAAGGGACTGCGCAAGATCTCGCTCGGGGTGTTCCCGGACAACGAGCGTGCCATCGCGGTCTACGAGCATCGCGGGTTCGTCCGCGAGGGCGTGCGACGCCAGCAGTACCGATCCGGCGACGAGTACCGCGACGAGGTGCTCATGGCCTGGTTCCCCATGGAGGCTGAGGACCGATGACGACCGAGACTCCCGCCCGAACCGGGCGTTCACGCTTCGATCCCACCTCGTTCGAGGCGAAGTGGCGCGAACGTTGGGAAACCGACGAGCTGTACGTGGCGCGAGACGACGATCCGCGGCCCAAGCGCTACGTCCTGACGATGTACCCGTACCCGTCGGGCGACCTCCACATCGGGCACTGGTACGCAGCGACGGGGCCGGACATCGTCGCCCGCATGTACCGCATGCGCGGCGACAACGTCATGTTCCCGATGGGCTTCGACAGCTTCGGGCTGCCCGCCGAGAACGCGGCGATCGATCGCAACATCCACCCGGCGAAGTGGACGGCCGCGAACATCGAACGCATGCGCATCCAGTTCCGCTCGATGGGGGCGATGTTCGACTGGACGCGGGAGCTCGCGACCTCGGACCCCGAGTACTACCGCTGGACGCAGTGGATCTTCCTCCAGTTCTTCAACGCCGGCCTCGCGTACCGGGCCAAGGCGCCGGTCGACTGGTGCCCGAAGGACCAAGTCGTGCTGGCGCGGGAGCAGGTCGAAGGCGCGGATCGGCACTGCTGGCGCTGCGGCACGCCGGTCATCAAGCGCGACCTCGAGCAGTGGTGGTTCCGCATCACGAACTACTCGGACGAGTTGCTCGACTACAACGGCCTCGACTACCCCGAGCCGATCAAGCTCATGCAGACGAACTGGATCGGCCGCTCGGAGGGAGCGGAGATCGACTTCCCCACCGAGGCAGACGACGTCGAGCCGATCCGCGTCTTCACCACGCGCCCGGACACCGTCTTCGGCGCCACGTTCATGGTCCTGGCGCCCGAGCATCCGCTGGTCGAAACGCTGACGACGGACGATCGCCGATCCGATGTCGAGGCGTACGTGGCCACGGCGCGCCGCGAGACCGAGATCGAGCGCATGAACACCGAGCGCGAGAAGACCGGCGTCTTCATCGGCGCGTTCGCGATCAACCCGATGACGAATGAGCGCGTGCCGATCTGGATCGCCGACTACGTGCTGCCCGGCTACGGCACCGGCGCGATCATGGCCGTCCCCGCCCACGACGTGCGCGACTACGAGTTCGCGACGAAGTTCGACCTGCCGATTCGCTACGTCGTCGCCCCCGCCTCCGGCGCGCTGCCCGAGGGCGAGGCGCTGGTCTCCCACTCCGCCGACGAGGTGCTCATCGACTCCGGCGACTTCACCGGGATGCGCGCGGAGGAGGCGATCGGCGCCATCACGAAGTCGCTCGAGGAATCCGGGCGCGGGCAGATGGCCGTCACCTATCGCCAGCGCGACTGGCTCGTCAGCCGCCAGCGCTACTGGGGCGCACCGATCCCGATCGTGTACTGCGAGGAGCATGGGGCGGTGCCGGTGCCCGAGGACCAGCTGCCGATCGTGCTGCCCGAGGACGTCGACTTCGCGCCAACCGGCGTCTCTCCGCTCCAGTCGCACGCCGAGTGGCTGGCCGCCGAGTGCCCGACCTGCGGTAAGCCCGCACGCCGCGAGACCGACACGCTCGACACCTTCATCGACTCCTCCTGGTACTTCCTGCGCTATTGCTCGCCGCGCAACGCCGAGCGGGCGTGGGATCCCGAAGAGGTCGCGGCCTGGATGCCGATCAGCCTCTACACCGGCGGCGCCGAGCACGGCGTCATGCACCTCCTGTACTTCCGCTTCTTCGTCAAGGCGCTGCGCGACCTGGGACATCTGGCATTCGACGAGCCGACGCTGAAGCTGCGCAACCAGGGCCAGATCCTCGGCGCCGATCACAACCGGATGAGCAAGTCCCGCGGCAACGTCCAGGCACCCGACGAGCTCGTGGAGCGCTACGGGTCCGACACCGTGCGCGCCTTCCTGATGTTCATCGGCCCCTGGGACCAGGGCGGCCCCTGGAACCCCTCGGGCATGGAGGGCATCCATCGCTGGCTGGGCCGCGTGTGGGGAGCTGCGCTGCCGGAGGAGCGCCGCGCTGCCGCGGTCGAGGCGCCGGGATCCCCGGAAGAGCTGGAGCGCGCCCTGCGTCGCGTGACCCACGCCACCATCGCCGCCGTCACCGAGGACTACCAGACCCTGCACTTCAACACCGCCATCGCCAAGCTCATGGAGCTGACGAACGCGATCATTCGAGTGCGCGAGGCCGGCCGTGCGGGTGGATCGGCCTATGCGGAGGCGGTCGATACGCTCCTGCTGCTGATCGCTCCGCTGGCCCCGCACATTGCGGAGGAGCTGTGGGAGCGCCGCGGCCACCCGTACAGCGTGCACCAGCAGCCGTGGCCCGTGGCCGACGCCACCCTGGCCACCTCCGACACGATCGAGCTGCCGGTCCAGGTGGATGGCAAGCTCCGAGACCGGCTCGTCGTGAACGCCGATACGCCGGCCACCGAGATCGAGCGACTGGCCCTGGAATCGGAGCACGTGCAGCGCTACCTGAACGGCCGTGCGCCGATGCGCGTCATCCAGGTCCCGGGCAAGCTCGTCAACGTGGTCACGCCGCGCGACTGACCGGTCGGTAAGACCTCCGTAACTCGCGGGTAAGGTCCCGAGCGATAAGGTCTGTCCCTGCTTCCGACGTCCGGCGCCGAGTGCCCGGGTGCCGGGCGTCGGACGCAGCGGCGTACCGGCTCACTCCTCGCCTCCCGCGCGTGGAGGCCATTGGAATGTCTCGTCCCGACCGAATCGCGCTCGCCGCCGGAGGTGGCGCACTGCTGCTTGCGATGGTCGCCGCCTGGCTGTTCTTCGCACCACCCGAGCCCGCACCGATCGCCGTGACGGACGGATCCGCCGCCCCATTCGCGACCCCGGGTCCCGGCGTCGCGGCGGAGAGCGCCACGCCCACGACGGTCGTGATCGATGTCGAGGGCGCCGTCGTGACGCCCGGGGTCCGTGAGCTGCCCGCCGGATCGCGGATTGCGGATGCCATTGCCGCAGCGGGCGGCTATGCATCCGACGCGGATCTCGACGCCGCCGCGACGGCACTCAACCTGGCGCAGCCGGTCGCGGACGGCGACCAGGTCCGGGTGCCGCGCGTCGGAGAGGCCGCCGCCGTCACCGCGGGCGGCGGGTCCGATCCGGGGGCCGGCGGCACCGGCTCCGGGAACACGGAGCTGGTCAACCTGAACAGCGCAACGCCCGAGCAGCTCGAGGCGCTGCCGGGGATCGGGCCGGTCACCGTCCAGAAGATCGTGGCCGCGCGGCAGGAGCAGCCCTTCGCCTCCCTCGACGATGCGGTGCAGCGCGGCGTCATCAACCGTGGACAGCTGGAGGACATCCAGGGCCTCGCCACCGCCGGCTGATCGTGGGCCTCGCTCGGCACACACTTCCCGTCGCGTTGCTCGGCGTGGCGGCCGGCATCCTGACCGCCGATTCCGGGAGCACGCTGTCGCCGATCGCACTGCTCCTCGCGGGGATGGCGGCCTTGGTCACCGCCGCCATGCTCGGAATCGACGGACACGGCGGCGGCCTGCTGTTGGTCGGCGTGGCGCTCGCCGGCGTTGGGATCGGTGCCTGGCGCCAGCAGGGCGCCGACCCGATGCGTCTCTCCATCCATCCCTCGGTGGCCGTGCTGGTCGACGGTGACGAGCACGACGTGGTGGGCACGGTGACTGACGATCCTCGGCCGCGGGAGGATCGCATCCAGCTCGTGCTCGGTGATCTCGAGACCGGAGGCGAGGAACCCGGCATGGCACTTGGAGGTCGGCTGCTGACCTGGATGCCGCGCGGGATCGACGCGCGTGCCGGCGACCGCCTGCGGATCCGTGCCAGGATCGAGCTCCCCGAGGACTTCGACGGGTTCGCCTATCGCGAGTACCTGGCGCGCCAGGGCGTGCTCGGCATCGCGCGCTCACGCGGCGCGGAGGTCCTCGCCCGTGCCAGCGGGCCGGTGGCACTCCTCGCCGGGACGCGAGGTCTGCTCCTGGTGGGCCTGAACCGCGTGGTCCCCGAGCCGGAGGCGGCGCTCGGCGCGGGGATCCTGCTGGGCGTTCGGGCCGCGATCGCGCCCGAGATCAACGAGGCATTCGCCACCGCCGGCCTGACGCACGTCGTGGCGATCAGTGGATGGAACATCGCCATCGTTGCCGCGATCGTCGCGGCGGCGGTCCGACCGCTCGGGCGCATGCCGGGAGGCCGATGGACGACGTCGATCGTGGCCGTCGCCGTGGTCGGCGGATACGTCGTCCTTGCGGGCGCCAGCCCCTCCGTGGTCCGCGCCGCGCTGATGGCCGGGGCCATGCTCATCGCGCGGCTCGGCGGATCGCGCGCGCATGCCGCCTCGGCGCTCGAGCTGGCGGCCCTCGTCATGCTCCTCGTCGCTCCGGCCGTCCTGTGGGACGTGGGCTTCCAGCTGTCCCTCCTCGCCACCGCCGGTCTGATCTGGTACGGCCCGGCGGTCGAACAGCGACTCCCCGGGTGGCCGGGGTGGATCCGCGAGCCGGTGGCGCTGACGCTGGCTGCACAGCTCACGACCCTGCCGGTGATCCTCGTGAACTTCGAGCGGCTGTCCCTCGTGGCGCCGCTGGCCAACGTCCTGGTGGTTCCGTTCATCCCGGTCGCGATGCTGCTCGCGGCCGTCGCGTCGGTCGGTGGAGTCCTGGACTCCCTCGTCCACGTTCCCGGATTCGGCGACGCCGCGACATGGCTGGCGGGAGGGGCCGCGTGGCTCGTGCTGCGCATCGTCATCGTGATCGGGACCGCGGTCGCATCCGTCCCGCACGCTGCGGTCGACGTGACGCTGCCGCCGCTGGTCGCCGTCGCCTGGCTCCCGATCCTCGCCGTCGGCAGCTGGGCGCTGTCCGCTCCTACCCCCGACGAGCGGCCACCGGATGCCCGCGTCGCCGATGCGGCCGCCGGCCTTGCCATCCGGGTCATGCGCCCCGTACCGATTGCCGCGGTGCTCGTCATGGTCCTGCTGGGCATCACGATCGCGTCGCGCCCGGACGGACGGCTCCACGTCACCACGCTCGACATCGGGCAGGGAGACGCGATCCTGGTCGAGACCCCGACGGGTGCCACCATGCTTGTCGACGGCGGCCCGGATCCGGAGCTGACGCTGCGACGGCTTGGCGCCAACCTGCCGTTCTCGGCGCGCCGCATCGATCTCCTGCTCCTGAGCCACCCCCACCAGGACCATGTCGCCGGCCTGGTCGACGTGCTGGCCAGGTTCGGCGTCGGTACCCTGCTGCACGGCGGGATCGACTACGAGAACCCTGCCTACCATCGCCTCCTTGCCGATGCCTCCGCGCTGCCGGTGGTGATCGGCCCGGCGCGGGCGGGGCAGCAGCTCATGCTCGACCCGACGACGGCGGTGGAGATCCTCTACCCCACCGACGCGGACGCCGCCGCCCCGCTGCCCGACGGCGACATCAACAACGGCTCGGTGGTCGTGGTCGTCCGGACCGGTGGTTTCCGCGCACTGCTGACCGGCGATGCCGAGGCGCCGGTCGAATCCTCGCTCGTCGGCCGGGGCATCGGCGCGGTCGACATGCTCAAGGTGGGCCACCACGGATCCACGTCCTCCACCACGCTGCCGCTGCTCGAGGCGATCCGGCCCGGGATCGCCGTCATCTCATCGGGCGAGGGCAACGAGTACGGACATCCCGCGCCCGAGACGCTGGCAATGCTTGCTGCGCAACCGGGACTGGCCGTGTTCCGGACCGATACCGACGGCGACGTGGAGGTGGTCAGCGACGGACGCGCCTACACCGTTCGCACCGATGCGGGCTGGTCCGCCGCCCGGCCAGTGCACGGGATGGATGCCACCGCTAGCATCGGAACGTGGCCGTTCCCGATCGCTCCGCCGCCCGCCGCCTGCTTGCCGACGCCCAGCTGCCGGACGGCATCGTTCGCCACTCCGAGGGCGTGGCTCGCGTCGCCGTCGCTGCCGCCGCCCTGCTGGCCGAGGCGCGGATCCCGATCGACGGCGCCCTGGTCGAGGCGGCGGCCCTGCTCCACGACATCGACAAGATCGAGATCCGGCGCACGGGCGGCGAGCATGGCATCGTCGGGGCGCGGCGTCTCGAGGCGACGGGGTTCGAAGAGCTGGCGATGCCGGTCGCCTCCCACCCGATCACCTGTTTGCTCGACGAGGAGCGCTTCCCGATCGGCTGGCCGTCCGTGCTGGTGGCCGTCGCCGATCGGCACGTGGCGCAGGAGTTCCTCACCGTCGACGAGCGCCTGGACGACATGAAGGAGCGTCATCCGCGGCATGCGGACGCGATCGACGCGGCACGCCGTCCGGCCCACGCGCTGGAAGCCGAGCTGGCCGAGGTGGTCGGGTTGGCCGTGGACGACCTGGTCGAGCGTCTGCGCGGCGCGTGGGAGGCCGGGGCATGAGCGCCTCACTGCTCCTGCTCCACGGCGACGACGGATTCGGCCTGGACCTCGCCCTTCGTGACTTCGCGGCGGAGGTCGATGCCACCGATCGGGTCGAGATCAGCCCCACGGGCACCCCGGACGAGGCGGCGATCGATCGCGCGCGACTCGAGGCCGGGACGATGGGCATGTTCGGCGCTCACCTCGCGGTGTTGCGTCAGCCGCTGCGCGCCGCCGGGCGCTCGACGGCGGCGACGGATCGGCTGCTGGCCCTCGTCGCGGAGCTGCCCGATGGCGCGGCATTGGCCCTCGTCGAGGAGCGGCCGTCGCGCGACATCACGAAGCCTCCGGCCCTTCTCAAGCGGTTGGCGGCGGCCATCAAGGAGCGCGGCGGCCGGGCCGAGCAGCACGACGCCCCCCGACGCGGCGAGCTGCGCGGCTGGATCGTGAGCCACGCGGCGCGGCTCGACGTGAAGATCGAAGTCCGCGCGGCGCACGTGCTTGCCGAGCGGATCGGCGGTCAGATCTGGGAGACCGATGTCGAGCGTGGCGAGATGACCCGCATTGCCGACTCGGAGCTGCGCAAGCTCGCGACCTATGCCGGCGAACGGCCGATCGGCGTGGACGACGTCGAGGCGCTGACCACCGACACGCGGCCGGCCTCGGTCTTCGCCATCACCAACGCACTCGATCGGCGCGAGCCGGCGGCGGCAGCAGAAGCGCTGCGCCGAGCCCTGGCGGACGGCCAGCCCGGCCTGCGGATCCTGGCCTCACTGGCCGGTCGCGTCTCCGACCTCATCGTGGCTCGCGACCTCGTGGCCGCCAGGACGCCCACGACGGAGATCACGCGGCGCATCGGGCGAGGCAATGCGCGCGTGGCGGACCGGATCGTCGAGGCCGCGCGGCGCTACCGCGGCGACGAGCTGGAACGGATGCTCATCGGGCTCTTCGAGGCCGATGTCGCGATCAAGTCAAACGCGATGGACGAGGAGCCCGCGCTGGTTGCCTGGCTCGGAGAGCACCTGCTGGCGTCCCGGCCGGGCTGAGGAGGTCAGGCCGCGGGCGCCTGACCGGCGGACCCGGCGCTCAGCACCCGATCGGACTCGATGGCGAACGTGCAGCGCGCGCCGTCGAGACCCAGGATCCCGATCAGCTGCTGGTCGACATAGAGCTGCCGGCACGGCACGCACAGCGCACCGGGGATGGCAAAGAAGAGTCGCTCGTCGGCTTCCGGGTCGCGGAAGACGGTGTCGAACACGCTCGTCAGGAGGGACCCGCTGCAGAAGCGGCAGGTCTCGATCGGTCGCGAACGTCGCGTCTGGTCGTTCATGGCCTGAGCATGCGAAGCCCGGCGCCGCCTCTCAATGGGACCGATGGCCCATGCCGGCACGACCTACCAGTACCAATGGCGGCAGCGGCCGCATCCCACGCCTAAAAGCGGTCAGACGATGCGGACGACCTGCGTGGCCTGGCTCCACAGCCGCTCGAGGCCGTAGAACTCCCGCTCTTCCGGGGCGAAGACGTGCACGATGACCGTGCCGAAGTCGAGCAGGACCCAGCGCGACGACTGGCGACCTTCCACACCCAACGGGCGAATGCCCTCGTCGCGCAGCTCGTCCACGATGGCACCGGACAGCGCAGCGACCTGGCGATCGCTGCGGCCCGAGCAGATCACGAAGAAGTCGGCCATCGTCGTCAGCTCCGCCGTGCGCAGCATGACGATGTCGTTGCCCTTCTTGTCCGAGGCGATCTCGACGATCCGATGCGCGAGCGCCGCCGCATCCTCCGGGATGTCGACGCGCTCGTTCACGACCTTCTCCTCGGCCGCCTCGTCAACCACGGCGATACAGTCCTCGTTCGATGATCAGCTCCTCCACGTCGCGGGGCACAAGGTAGCGGACGGCATGTCCGGCCGCCACCCGACGCCGGATGTCGGAACTGCTGATCGCCAGCGCCGGTCCCTCGAGCAGGTGGATGCGCGTGGACCGGTCCCCGAAACGATCGCGGAGCCGCTCCGGATCGGGCGCGTCGGTCCCTGGCCGCGGGCCGACGATCCATTCGATCTCGTCGAGCAACCGATCCGGTTCGTGCCACGTGTCGATCTGGGCCAACGAGTCGGCGGCCATGACCAGCATCAGCTCGTCGTCGGGATGGAGCCGCTTCAGCTCGAGAACGCTGTCCAGGGTGTACGAGGGGCCGGGCCGCTCCATCTCGAGGCCGCTCAGCGCGAAGAGGGAGTCGCCCTGAATGGCCAGACGCGTCAGCAGCATGCGATCCGCGGCTCGCGTGACCAGCCGTCCGCCCTTGTGCGGCGGCTGGGCCGCCGGCATGAACAGGACCCGGTCGAGCCCCATGGCGTCGGCGGCGGCCGTCGCCAGCCACAGGTGGCCGAGGTGGGGCGGGTCGAACGTCCCCCCGAGGATGCCGATGCGTACCCCGGGCTCGTCGGGCGACTGACGAACCGCGCGGCTCTCCGGGGCGGATCGCGGCGCCATCAACAGGGCCGAGCTCAATCCTCGTCCCCCCATTCGAGCTCGATCGGCCCGATGTGGACCGTGGTGCCGGCCCCCGCCCCCGCACGCCGCAGCTCCGCATCGATCCCGAGGCGCTCGAGCTGGCGCCAGAAACGGTCCCGCGATTCGGAATTGTCGAAGTCGGTGCGCGCCGCCTGCATCTCGATGCGGCGACCTCGAACGCGGAGCGAGCCGCCTTCAGCCACCACCTCCCAGCCCTCCGCCAGTGGATCGAAGGTGTGGACGCGGAGGCGGGCCTCGGCGGGCCGCTCCGCCTCGGCGAGCTCCGCATCGGCCAGGGCGGCGGACAGGGCCGCGCGCAGTTCTTCGAGCCCGGACCCATCGTGGGCGCTGACCGCGATCGGCCGGCCGGACGAGGCACCCAGGGCGTGCTGGATCTCCGGCCAGCGCTCGCGGGCCTCCGGCAAGTCGAGCTTGGTGACCACCAGCGGCATCGGGCGATCGAGGAGGGCGGCATCGTGCAGGCGCAGCTCCTCGGCCACGGCTTCCCATTCGGCGACGGGATCTCGTCCCGCCCCGTCGACGACGCCGACGATGACACGCGTCCGCTCGACATGGCGCAGGAAGTGATGGCCGAGCCCACGTCCCTCGTTCGCACCCTCGATCAGCCCCGGGACGTCGGCGATGACCGCGGTGCGCTCGTCGTCGAGCGCCATGACCCCCAGGTTGGGGGTGAGCGTGGTGAACGGGTACGCGCCAACCTCCGGGCGGGCCTCGGTCAGCGCGGCCAGCAGCGTTGACTTGCCGGCATTCGGGGCACCCACCAGGCCGATGTCGGCGATGAGCTTCAGCTCCAGCTCGATCCGCAGCTCCTCGCCTGGCGTCCCCTTCTCCGCGTGCTTCGGCGCCCGATGGGTGGCGCTCGCGAAGTGCACGTTGCCGCGACCACCGCGGCCCCCGCGCGCAACGACAAGCCGCGCGTCGGCCTCCATCAGCTCGCCGATGAACTCCCCATCGGGATAGGTGCGCACCAGGGTCCCCGGCGGGACGCTGACCGTCACGTCCTTGGCGTTCTTGCCGTGGGCACGCCGCCCGGCACCTCGGCCACCGGGTGCCGCGCGAACGTGACGCCGGCGCTTGAAGTCGCCGAGCGTCGTCATTCCCGGCTCGACGACGAGGATCACGCTCCCTCCCTTGCCACCGTCACCACCATCGGGGCCACCGCGCGGCACGTGAGCCTCGCGTCGGAATGTGGAGGCGCCGTCCCCCCCGCTTCCACCGGCGACGAGGACGCGCGCGCGATCAGCGAAGGTCGGGTTGGACATGGCGAAGCCGGCGACGAGCGCCGACTGCGTGACGTTGGAGGGTCGGTGTGGCTAGAAGTATCGCTGTGGGTTGTCGATCACGCCGTTCACGATGACTTCGAAGTGAACGTGCGGACCGGTGCACATTCCGGTGCATCCGACTCCCGCGATGCCCTGGCCCGCGCCGACGGCCTGGCCGGGGCTGACCCAGATCGACCCGAGGTGGTTGTACACGGTCGCCATGCCGTTCCCGTGATCGATGCTGATCACGTACCCGCCACCGTTGTTGCGCCAGCCGGCCGAGGTGACGACGCCGCCCTGTGCGGCGACGACCTGCGATCCGTACGGCGCGGCGATGTCGAGGGCGAGGTGACCCGCGTGGTAGTACTGGCTGATCGATCCGACCGGCACGGGCCACACGAGGCCACCGACGGCGAACGCCTGGCCGCTGCCACGTGACGTCGGACCGGTGCTCACCGCGCCAACGCTGTTGGGGGCGGCAAGGGGGGTCGCGTCGGGATCGATGGCGACCGGCGTCGGCAGCGCCGACGGAATCTCAGCTGGTGCCGCGCGATTGATCTGCGCGAGGTCGTCGGCGGGGTGTGCGCTGACGCTGAAGGAGGAGGGGGCTGCGGTGGCCGTGGCATCGGCCGCGCCGCGAACGGACGAGACGATCGTCGGGAATCCAGTCTCGGCGCGCGTCGGATCCACCGATCCGGTGCCCTGGGACTGCGCCACGCCGGCGACAGCGGCGAAGGCGACGAGGCCAGCGACAGAGAGGTGAGCGATGACCCTCGTCGGCAATGGGCTCTCAGTAAAGCGGCGGGTCAGCCGTCGCAGATAAGGCAATAGAAAGTCAGCTCCGCTTGCGGATGGTCACGTCAACGCTGTCACATGCGACCGCCACGACCGTCCGACGTTCAGATCGCTCCCCCGTCGCCGAAGGGCCGGTCCCATGCGCTGACGATCGTAGCAGCGCCGCGGGCTGCCGGTCAAACCAAAACATGCGGAAGCACCGCACCGGACCTTCGGGTCAGGCGGAGCGGTGAGCTCCGCGGCGGTTCAGGGCGCACCGGTGGACAGTTGGAGGGCTGGTGACCCGAGATCCGCAAGTGTGTTTTCGCCACTCATCAGCGAGATCCATGCCAGCATCCGTCCTCCGCCGGCCGTCGCCAGGTCGACCTCGACCGTGGCGGAGGCGCCAGGCTCGAGCGCCGGAACGCCGATCGGGGCCGGGACGAGCTCGGCCGGCGCCTGCGCCAGGTACGGCTGGTTCGAGGGCGCCCATCCGACGACCAGCCGGAGGTCATCCGGCCACGCCGCCATCCCGCTGTTCGTGAGGCGCAGGGCCACCCGGCCGTCCGGGACGGCCCGTGCCCAGAACAGCGGACCGTCACCCGTCGTGGCACTGGGCGGATCGACGTCCGGCACGTCGGCCAGGCTGATGCGCGCCGCGAGATCGCGTCCTGCCAGGTACGCGGCGACGCCCTCCAGCAGCCCGCGGGCCACGGCCTCCTGCCCGTCCGCCGATGCGAGGAGGTCATGTTCCTCTCGGAGCGTGATCGAGCCGACCTCGGCCAGCACCACCGGCATGAGGCCGCCGCGCGACGGCTGCTTCGCCGGATCGGGCCGTTCCGCGGTCGGTGCGAACAGCGGCGGCGCGACGATGTAGAGATTGTGGGCCGTGGTTCCGCGGTCCCCCCGCTCGTACGAAGCCAGCGGATCGAGTGCTCCCATGACGCCCTGCTGGACCGCGTCCGCCAGGGCGGCCGTCGAGGTCGGGCCCCACGGCGTCTCGTCGGTGTAGAACGTCTCGCTGAACGCGACTTCGATCCGCTGGCCGCCCTCGCTCGGCGAGTTGATGTGGATGCTGATCAGCACGTCGGCCGCCGACAGGTTGGCGAGGTCGAGCCGCGCCTGGAGCTCGTCCCGGGTGCGCGTGGCCTCGGGCACGTCCGGACCGAAGCCCGCCACGCCGTCGCCGTTCACGTCGCGCCACGCGGCGCCCTCGCAGCCCAGTGGCGGGTAGTCGTCGCCGGCCAGCGCGTCGTCCCCGTCACGGGTCATGACCACTCCGACGCCCCCGTCGACGAGCAAGTCACGCAGCCGCTGGGCGATCTCGAGCGTCATTGTCTTCTCCGCAAGCTCGACGCCGCGCTCCGACGGATCGGGAACGCCCCAGTCCAGACAGCCGCCGTGTCCAGCGTCGATCGCCACCACGATGGCGCCGGGATTCGACCCATAGACCCGGCTCTCCGAGCCCGGAGGGGGCACGACCGCCGGCCCGTCGGGCGCCGCGCTGGCGCTCGAAGGGACGGGGGCGGCATCCGAGGTGGTGCGCGGCGTTGCCTCGGTGTCCGCCAGGCCGCAGCCGGCCAGGGCCACCGCCACGGCGAGGGCGAGCAGGCCGGCGCGAAGGGTCATCGTCGGGTTCCGCGAGCGGTCAGGAGCGCTCGGACGCCTCGACGCTCTTGCTCAGGGACACGAGGAACTCGGCGTTGTTCGCCGTCTTGCCGAGCCGCTGCATGAGCAGCTCGATGCCCTCGTTGGGACCCACCGCCGAGAGCATGCGGCGCATCGTCCACACCATGCGCAGCTCGTTCTCGTCAAGGAGCAGCTCCTCGCGTCGGGTGCCGGATCGCAGGACGTCGATGGCGGGGAAGATGCGCTTCTCGCTGAGCTTGCGATCGAGCGCCAGCTCCATGTTGCCGGTGCCCTTGAACTCCTCGTAGATCACATCGTCCATGCGGCTGCCGGTGTCGACCAGGCAGGTGGCAATGATCGTGAGCGAGCCGCCGTGCTCGATGTTGCGCGCCGCGCCGAAGAACCGCTTCGGCGGGTAGAGCGCAACCGGGTCGACGCCGCCGGACAGGGTTTTGCCCGACGCGGGCAGAGCAAGGTTGTAGGCGCGTGCCAGGCGGGTGATCGAGTCGAGCAGGATCACCACATCGCGGCCGGTCTCGACCTGCCGCTTCGCGATCTCGAGGCACATCTCCGCCACGCGGGTGTGGTTCTCGGTCGGCTCGTCGAAGGTCGAGGAGTAGATCTCGCCGTCCACGCTGCGCTGCATGTCGGTCACTTCCTCGGGCCGCTCGCCGATGAGCGCGACCATGAGGAGCGCCTCGGGCGAGTTCTCGGTGATGCCCGCCGCGATCTGCTTGAGGACCGTCGTCTTGCCGGCCTTGGCCGGCGACAGAATGAGACCGCGCTGCCCCATGCCGATGGGGCTGATGAGATTGATCAGTCGCTGCGTGAGGTTCTTCTGGTCGGTCTCGATGTCGAACATCTCGTCGGGGAAGACCGGCACCAGCGAATCGAAGTACGGGCGGCGCTTGGCCACCTCGGGCTCGACCCCGTTGACGCTGTCGACGCGCAGCAGGCCCCAGTACTTCTCCTGGTCCTTCGGCTGACGAGTCTGGCCGGTGACGCGGTCGCCGGTGCGCAGTCCGAAACGGCGGACCTGCGAGGTGCTGACATAGATGTCCTGCTGCGACGGCATCACGCCGTTGACGCGCATGAAGCCGAACCCCTCGTCGACGATCTCGAGGATGCCCTCGGCCTCGCCAGACTGCCCGTTGCGCTCCTGGGAGGGAGCGGGGGCCAGCGCAACGACATCGAGCAGCTTGAGGATCAGATCGGACTGCTCGAGCTCATCGTGGCCGTCGATCTGGTGCTCGGCCGCGAGCTCTCGAAGCTCGTCGATCGGCTTGGCCTGGAGGTCGGCGAGGTTCATCCCCGGATCATCGGCATCGGTCGGAAACGGGCCGGTGAAGATCGACGAGTACTGCCCCGACGCGTAGTCGTTCCGGCGCCGCGGCGAATAACCGCCGCGCTGCTGGCCCTGCGGCGGGCGTCGGGGCGACGAGTCCTGGCGGCGTCGCGAGCGCCGTCGCTGCTGGGGTCGCGCTTCGTCGTTCATGATCGCCTCCGCTGCCAGCAATATTTCATGTAGGACCTGACCTCGATGAGCTTCGGGGAGCCGTTTCTGCTGCACCACCCTCGATCCGGGATGAGGGTCGGGGTGAATCGTTGGCAGGAGCGACAGTTGAAGAGGTCGACCTTGGGGTCGCCGGAACGGCCGGAGGTCGTGGGATGGTGCTCGGGATCGCGTGCGGTCAAACGGGTCAGACCTTGCGGGTCCCGGCACGGGTGGTGATGTTGGGTCCCCCGTACCCGCTCATCTCGCCGACGAGCCGCGTCCGGATCTGACGCAGGAGGGGTCTCCAGTCCACGGCATCATACCCGAGTTGCGCAAGCACGTCCTGCGCATCGCGCGCCGCGCCGAGCCGATGCACGACGGCGCGTGCCTCGCCGTCCGACCACCATGCCCGCCCGAACCGAGATTCGAGCTGCTCGGCGATGGCGCCGGCCAGCATGGACCGCTCGAGATGCGCGGCCGGCGCATCGACGGCGTCAAGGATCCACAGGTATGCCGCCTCGGGCATGGAGACACCGGTGACGTGGCCCACGACGCCGCTGAAGTACGCGCGCTGCAGCGCCGGATCGTCGGTGGCTCCGAGGCGCTCCTGATACTGGAAGATCCCGATCGATCGGCGTACCTCCCACAGCCGCACGAAGGCGGCGAAATCGGCGAAGGCCAAGATCTCGTCCGGGGCCATGCCGAGCGCCTCCGCCAGCCAGGTGGGATCTCCCACCAGCCACGCATGGAGCTCGTTCACCGCCGATGCACCGCTGGATGTCCCGGGCGCGGAAGCCAGGGCCGATCGAGCAGCCTGCCATCCACCGTCCGCCGACGTCGCCTCGGCGTCGCGCCCCGTCGCGACCATGGCACGGGCGACTTCGCGCGGACCGAACCAGCTCGACCACGCCGACCCTCGCTCGATGCGCCACGCGTCGGCCAGCGTCGCGTCGCCCTGCTCGATCCCGAGCTGCGCGAGATAGCGACGGAGCGCAGCGTAGTACTCGGTCTCCGAGGCGATCGTGAACCGCTCGAGCTCCTCGGCGTCGAGGACGGACCTCGTGGCGGCGGGTCGCGCCTCGTGGCGCGCTTGCTGGAGCGGATTCATGGCCTCGAGGACCTCGACCCACCCCGCATACAGGCCCTCGCGCTCCGACCGGCTGTCCGTCTCGGCGATGCGCCGGTGCAGGTCCCCGAAGGAGATTCGCTCGCCGCGCCAGACGACCACGGCATCGCGCTCGGCGGCGTCAAGGGGAGCGTCGTGATCGGTGTGCTGGGTGATCATCCTCGGGCCTCGGCAGGGGTGGTCGCGCGCCCGCCGGCTCTCTTTGGGCGAGTTGCCGGCACCAGTCGCTCCGCGGCCGCCCCGACGAAGTCGCGGAACAGCGGATGCGGGCGATTCGGGCGGCTCTTGAGCTCCGGATGAGCCTGCGTCGCCACGAACCACGGGTGGTCGCGCAGCTCAATGTACTCGACGAGGCGCCCGTCGGGCGAGACGCCGCTGAAGTCCATGCCCGCCGCCGACAGCCGGTCTCGATACGCGTTATTCACCTCGAACCGGTGTCGGTGCCGCTCGTACGCGATCTCGGTGTCGTAGGCCATGCGGACCTTCGAGCCCGCCTCGAGGCGTGCGGGATACAGGCCGAGACGCATGGTGCCGCCCTTGTCAGTGACATCGGCCTGGTCGGGCATGAGGTCGATCACCGGGTGCTCGGTGAAGACGTTGAACTCGCTCGAATTCGCATCGTCGGTGCCCAGGGCCTCGCGCGCGAACTCGATGACCGCGCACTGCAGGCCGAGGCAGAGCCCAAGGTAGGGAATCCTGTTGCGTCGCGCCCAGCGGATGGCCCGCACCTTGCCCTCCACGCCGCGGTAGCCGAACCCACCCGGCACGAGGACACCGGCGACGCCGTCGAGCTCGTCCGCCACCTGTTGCGGCTCGATGCGCTCGAGATGCTCCGACCGGATCCAGCGCACCCGGACCTCGACGTTGTGGTGCAGCGCCGCGTGCTTGAGGGCCTCGGTGACGCTGATGTAGGCGTCGGGCAGCTCGGTGTACTTGCCGACGATGGCGATCTCGACCTCGGGGCGCGGGGTGCGGATGCGCCCGACCAGCTCCTGCCAGTCCGCGAGATCGGGCTCGCCGCTCGGCAGCTCGAGCTCGCGCGCCACGAGCTTTCCCAGCCCGGCTCGCTCCAGCTGGATCGGCACCTCGTAGATGCTCTTCGCCGTCTTCAGCGGGATCACGGCATGGACGTCCACGTCGGTGAACAGGCTCACCTTGTCGAGGATCTCGTCGTCGATCGGCTCGTCGCTGCGCAGGATGATGACATCGGGCTGAATGCCGATGCCCCGCAGCTCCTTGACCGAGTGTTGGGTCGGCTTGGTCTTCAGCTCGCCGGTGGCGCCGATCTCCGGCAGCCAGGTGACATGCACGTACAGCACGTTGCGACGACCGACGTCCTTGCGCATCTGGCGAATCGCCTCGAGGAACGGCAGCGACTCGATGTCGCCGACCGTGCCACCGACCTCGACGATCACCACGCCATGGGCCGCAAGGCCACTCGATGCCACCGACCCGGTGCCCTCGCGCGCGACGCGCGCGATCCGCTCCTTGATCTCGTTCGTGATGTGCGGGATAACCTGGACCGTGCCACCCAGGTAGTCGCCCCGCCGCTCCTTGGCGATGACGCTCTGGTAGATGCGACCGGTCGTGACGTTCGACGCCTGGGACAGGTTCTCGTCGATGAAGCGCTCGTAATGGCCGAGATCGAGGTCCGTCTCAGCGCCGTCATCGGTCACGAAGACCTCGCCGTGCTGGTACGGAGACATCGTCCCGGGGTCGATGTTGATGTACGGGTCGAGCTTGAGGATGCTGACCGGGACCCCGCGCGCCTTGAGGATGCGCCCGATGCTCGCCGCCGTGATGCCCTTGCCGAGCGAGCTGGTGACGCCGCCCGTCACAAAGACGTACTTGGGCATCCGTTCGGGTCCTCCGCGATCGGCTTGGCGTGTCGGGATGGGCACGACACGCGAGCAGCGGCGCCGGGGGTCTACTCGGGAGGTGATGGTACCCGACTCGGGGAGGTTTCGCCCGGGCCCTCGGAGCCGACGCCGAGTCGCCGGATGAGCAGCTCCGTGGTGGTGCCCTGGATGATGAGCGTGAACAGCACGACACCGAAGGTGATCTCCTGGAGGAGGGCTCGCTGTGGAAAGTCGGCCGGCAGGGAGAGCGCCAGCGCGACCGAGACCGCGCCACGCAGGCCTGACCAGAACATGACGTGCAGCCACTCGATCGGGATGGCGCGGTGGTACCGGTAACTGATGAGTGCGCTCGTCCCGCCCACGAGGACGTAGACCACCAACGCACGCCCGACGAGGATGGCGAGAACGGCCCACCCGATCGGGAGCACGGCCTCGGCAAGCTGGTCCAGCGAGATGGCGAGTCCGACGAGCAGGAAGACCAGCGCAGTGAGCAGGAAGGCGAGGAACTCCCAGACCGTGTCGAGCGCCTCCTGGGTGCGGGCGCTCATGCCGATGCGACGGCCGTAGTTGCCGAGGACGATGCCCGCCACGACCGTCGCGATGATCCCCGACTCGTGCAGTGAATCCGCGATGAGATAGGCGCCATACGCGGTGGCCAGCGAGACCGTCAGCTCGAGGAGGTGATCGTCGACGGTGGCAATCACTCGCGAGGCGACGAAGCCGAGGATCGAGCCGATGATGGTGCTCACGACCACCGTGATCAGGAATGTGCCGAACGCCGCGACCAGGTCCACCTCGCTGCCGACCGCGGCGATCGCGATGGCGAACACCACGACCGCGGTCCCGTCGTTGAACAGGCTCTCCCCCTCGACCAGCGTGGCGAGGCGCTTCGGCGAGCCCAGACGGCGGAAGGTCGAGATCACGGCCGCCGGGTCCGTCGCGGACACCATGGCGCCGACCACGAAGCCGAGCTCGAAGGGCAGGCCCGTGGTGATGGCCAGGATTGCGGCGACGGCAATCGCCACGACCAGCACGCCGGGAACGGCCAGGATCGCCACGCCCCCGAACGCGCGCCGCAAGTCCCCGAAGTCGAGCTGGTAGCTGGCCTCGAAGATCAGGCCGGGAAGGAGCACGGCCAGCACCAGCTCCTCGGTGATCTCGAACTCCAGCGGTGGCGCGACGAGCGCGGCTGCAAGGCCGAAGACGACCAGGGCCACGGTGTACGGCACGGCAATGCGTCGCGCGAACAGGCCGACGACCGCGGCCACCGCGACGAGCGCAACGAACAGCTCGACCGCGTTCAGCGTCACCTCACCCGTCACGTGGCCCATCGTACGGCGCCCGGCTGGCTGTCGGCGGCCCGCGCCGCCTATGCTCGTCCCATGAGCGCCGCAATTCGGCTGGTCCATCCGGGACCCACCGTGGCCGTCGTGGCGTTGAGCGCGGCGCTCGGCGCAATCCTGCTGGGGCAGTCGGGACAGTCGCCGCTGTCGCCTCGCCTCGGATTAACCGTTCTTGCCGTGCTCGGCTCTCAGGTTCTCACCGGGGCGCTCAACGATTGGGCGGACCGGCGGCGCGACGCGGTCGGCCAGCGGACCAAGCCCATTCCTGCCGGCGAGATCTCGCCGTCACGCGCGCTGTCGCTTGCCCTGGGCGGGCTGGCCATTCAGCTCGGGGCATCCCTCCCGCTCGGACCGGCGCCGCTGGCGCTGGGGGCAGCGGCCAGCGCATCGGCCGTGGCGTACAACCTGTGGCTGTCACGGACGCCCGCCAGCTTCGTGCCCTATCTCGTGAGCTTCGGGCTCCTGCCGCTGTGGGTCGCGACCGGCGTCGGAGCACCGATCGAGCGCGTTGCCGCGGCTCCCTGGCTGGTCGGCCCGTTTGCCGTGGCGGCGCATCTCGCCAACACGCTGCGCGACTTCGAGATCGACGCCGTCGTCGGCTCCCGCAACCTCGCGCAGGTCTTGGGCCCGCTCACGGGGTTCCGCCTGGCCTGGGGCCTGGCGCTAGCCGTCGGGGTCGGCGCCGGCCTCGCACTCGCGATCGGCGAGGAGATCGCGATCATCCCCGCATTGCTCGGTATCGGAGGCCTGCTGGCCGTGGTGCAGGGCCTCGCCGGTCCCCGCCGGCTCTGGGCGGGGATGCTCGTGGCTGCCGTCCTGTGGACCGCGGCCTGGGCTCTCGCGACGGGCTGAACGGCCTACCGGGCTCGCGAGGGATCAGATCGCGTCGTCGAGCTCCATCATCTCGTCATCGGTCTCTTCGGTGAGCTTCAGCCACACGAAGAGGCCGGCGAGAATCGTGAGCGGGATGACAATCATCGCCGCGACGAGGGCGCTGATGCCGATGAGAAGAACCTTGATCGCCTTCATGGGTGACTCCCCTGCCTACGGCGCTCCGGTCGTGCCCGGGGCGCTCTTCTGACGGTGTTGTGGCGCGGACTCGATCATAGCCAAGATCTCGTCGCGCGTGAATTCGGCCAGCTCGTGGGCGCTGCTGCGCGGCCCGCCGACCTTGAACAACCGGACGACGAAGGTCCCCTCCTGCTCGAACAGGAAGACGTCGTGGGCCTTCTCCGAATCGACATACGCTCCGACGATGCGCATGGCGAGCTCGTAGTAGTTGACGAGGTCGGGATGCGCTCGATCGGCATCGGCCGAGCCGCGCCTGGCCATCGAGGCGTCCATCATCTCCGCCACCTGCTCGTCGGTCAGCTCATGCGTGCGCTTGACCATCGACCCGTAGCTATCCGAATCGGCGGATCCGGCTGCCACGCCCAGGCCCTGGAGCAGGAAGCCGCCCTCGAGCTCGAGCAGCAACACTTCCTTGAGACGCTGGCTGTCGATGAACACCCCGATGCTACGCAGCACCTCTTCCCAGTCCTGGCGCGGGCTCCCGTCGTAGATCCGCATGGCTGCGCGCGTCCTTCCGTTCGGCTTGCCGGCTGGCCGCCCGAGGATACCGCCCTCCGGTCTCAGGTCAAGGCCGAGGCGATCGCTCCGGCCGTCCCGGCGTTGTTGACGATCAGGCCGATGTTCACCGCGAGG
>JAGXHP010000130.1 GCA_024636135.1 Chloroflexota bacterium | reverse complement strand
CGTGGGACGGGTGGTGATCGGGGGGCCAACGGCCCCCATGTCGGGCGCTTCGGCACTGTCTGGTCCGCGGATCCCGGGCGCACACCGGTGTTCTCAGCATTGGAGGCACTGGGACATGCGACACCCAATCCGCACCGTCGCGACATGGGCCGTGCGCTTCAGCATCGTCGCCGCGCTTGCCGGATGCTCCGCAGTCGCGAGCGCCCCATCGGCCGGTGAGCCACGCGTGATCGACATCACGATCGATGGCTACCACTTCGTCCCGGATCACTTCACCGTTCGCGTCGGGGAATCCGTGCGATTCAGGATCACGAACCCTGACACGATCGGCCACGAGCTCTATCTCGGCACCATCGAAGAGCAGGCCGATCGCCGCATCGCCGGCGTCCCGACACCATCGGAAGAGAGCGCCGTGACGCACTTCGGCTATGGCATCTACCTGCCGGCGCGCTCCGGCGGAGAGTTCAGCTACATGTTCAGCAGCGAGAACGACCTGCTCATCGGCTGCCATCTCCCCGGGCACTGGGAGGAGGGCATGGTCGCCACCATCGACGTCGAGCCTTGAGCGGTTTCCAGATCCGGCTGATTCACTGATCGGAGACTGAACGGAGCGCCTGGAGTACCTCGGCGGTGTGCTCGCCGAGAAGCGGAGGAGCGCGACGAGCCGGAAGACGCGCACCATCGAGGTGGATCGGAGTCGGCGGCATCTTGATCCCCGCCGCTTCCTGGATCCATGGACCGTCGCGCTCCAATGCGCTGAGTGCCTCGCTCACGCGACTCACGGGACCGGCCGGCACATCCACGGCCGCCAGCGCCGCCACGAGCTCGTCGCGCCGCCACGAGATGACGGAGTCTGCAAGCCAGGCCGTCAGCTCGGAGCGATGAGCGAGGCGCTCCGGATTCGTGGCGAAGCGCGGATTCTCCTCGAGCCCGAGCACGTCGAGCAGGCGGCCGAACTGCGCGTCATTGCCGACCGCGATGACCACGTGGCCGTCCCGTGCGTCGAACGTCTCGTACGGGGCGATGTTCGGATGCGCGTTGCCGTGCCGCGTGGCATCGGCGCCTGAGGCGAGGTGGTTGCCAAGCACGTTGATGAGCGACGTCACGCCGGTCTCGACAAGGTTCACGTCGACGCGCTGGACACGCCCGCGCCCGACAAGCGCAGCGAGCGCACCGACCGCGCACTCGAGACCCGCCATCAGGTCGAGTACGGCGACACCGACCTTCATCGGCCGACCATCTGGCTCGCCCGTCACCGACATCAGCCCGCTGACAGCCTGGGCAAGCAGGTCGTATGCGGGGCGATCGGCATCCTCGCCCGGAAAGCCGCCGACGGTCGCGACGACGAGCCGCGGATGGCGGCGGGCGAGGTCCTCGGGATTCAGGCCGAGCCGTCCGGCCGTGGCGGGTCGGTAGTTGTGCACGAGTAGCTCGGCACCCTCGACGAGCTGCTGAAGCACCGCCTGCCCCGGAGCGGTCCGCAGGTCGAGCACCACGCTGCGCTTGTTCCGGTTGACCGAGGCGAAGTACGCGCTGCGGCGGTCGTCGGGATTCCCCCACCACGGCGGACCCCAGGTGCGCGTCTCGTCGCCGCCGGGCGGCTCGATCTTGATGACGTCGGCGCCGAGGTCGGCCAACAGCATCGTGGCAAACGGTCCGGCCAGCACGCGGCTGGCGTCGATGACGCGGATGCCCTCGAGGGGGAGCTGGCTCATGGGGTGAGGGTAGCCCGGCGCCTGGCACGCGCGCCGCTAGCATTGACCGCATGAAGATCGGATTGATGCTGCCCTTCGGGGACGGCGAGAGCAACGGATATGCAGGGCTGCGCGAGATGGCGATCGCCGCCGAGGAGAACGGCCTGGACTCGATCTGGGGAGCTGATCACCTCATCTACCGCACGGACGGTGAGACCGAAGGGATCCACGAGTGCTGGACCGTGCTCTCCGCGCTGGCCGCCATCACGTCGCGGGTCGAGATTGGCCCGCTCGTGCTGGCGCTCCCGTTCCGCAACCCCGCGCTGACAGCGAAGATGGCGGCCGAGCTCGACGAGGTCAGCGACGGACGGCTGATCCTGGGCGTCGGTTGTGGCTGGCACGAGCCGGAATTCGACGCCTTTGGCTACCCGTTCGACCACCGTGTCTCGCGCTTCGACGAGGCGCTCCAGGTCCTCGTTCCGCTCCTGCGCGACGGACGCGTCACGTTCGAGGGCCGCTACCATCGCGCCGTCGACAACGAGCTGCTGCCACGACCCATCCGTGCGGACGGCCCGCCGATCCTCATCGCCGGCAAGAAGCCCCGCATGCTCGACCTCGTGGCGCAGTATGCCGACCAGTGGAACGCTGCCTGGTTCGGCCACCCCGACCAGGCCGATGAGCTCCATGTCCGCCTGCGCAACCTTCGCGCGGCACTCGAGCGCGCGGAACGCGATCCGGCAAGCCTGGAGATCACCGTCGGCATCTTCGTCGCGTTCGAGGGCGCCGATGCGGATACTCCGAAGCACGCCATCCGCGGCACGACCGACCAGGTCGCCGATGCGCTTGCGGCCTACACGAGCGTGAACGCCGGACACCTCATCGCCCACGTCTTCCCTCCGACACCGGACTCCGTGCGACGGCTGGCCGAGGCCGCCACCGTTGCCCGTGACCGAATCGGCGCGGTGACCCCGGCCTGAGCTACCGTCAGGAGGCCGACGTCATGAGCGTGTGGCTCACCGGTCGGCGCGCCCGGCGAATGCGCGCAAGGGTGATGCCGACCACCTTCTGACCGCAGGTCGCGCAGACCGTCCACCGGCCATCGCGTTCAAGGCGAATGCGGTGCTCGTCGACGAGGACGCGCCACCGCCGCCGGGGTCGAGCACGCAGGACCGCCCGATGCGCCTCGAGGGCGTCCCGAGCGCCGGCGATCCCGAGCTCGTGCGCGTGGCCGAGCGCGCTCCGGTAGCGCGCTGACTCCAGCCGCAGGGCATCGGCGTCGGCGATCCCGTGGCGTCGATACAGCCCGAAGGCCACGGCGTAGAACTCGCGGCCGTGGTGCTGCGTGCGACGGCGACGGCTCCTGGCCGGTGCCGGGGCAAGCCAATGGGCCAACTCGTGGAGCAGGGTGAGCCGTTGATCAGTGATGTCGGTCCCGGCTCGAACCGCGATGCTCCCGTCCTGGCGGCGCGTGACGCCGGTCGAATGCTCCCCGGCCCGGGAGCGCCACGCAAGGCGCGGCTCGTCAACCGCGTCAGCGGCGCACACGATGCGGACAAGGTCGCGGGCCCACGTCGGAGGCGTCATCGGGCCTCTCGCAGGAGGCGTCCGACCTCGCGCAGCCAGGCGTCGAGCTCCGGATCGGCGTAGACGACGTCGTCGTAGGTGAAGCCGATCATGTCCGCCCCGTGCTGCGCTACGTACTCGGAAGGCGCAACGCTTTGGAAGGGGAAGTTCGTGCTGGCCTGCGCCTCGCGCTCGGGATCGGCCTGAGGGCGGGCCGCCGGCTGGCGGGCGTCGTGGCGCTGGCGCCAGCGCTCGGTCAACGTCTCGAGCCGAGTTCGGTTCATGTCGGTCAGCGTAGCGCGGCCCCGTTGCCGATAGATCGTCGAAGTGGCGCCCGAACCGCGTTCCCGGCGCCCGAGGGCCGATCTATCAACTGGAAAGTGGCCTGAATGGCGCTTGGTGGTCTTCCGGGCCACGCGAGGACTGATATTTCGGTGGATCAGCGCCGAACCGGCCGTTCGGGCGCGTTCTCGCCGATCGATCGGCGCGTGGCGGTTGACGCGGAGCCCAAGGGGTTGCCTACCTCGCACACCACCGATCAATCGGCAGAATGGCGCCCAAACGGGGTTCCTGGCGCCCCAGGGCCGATCTATCGGCTGGAACGTGGCCCGACTCCCCCGTCCGCCCCGTTATCGGCCACGACAGGACCGATATATTGGTGGATCAGCGCCGAAACTGCCGCAAAGGCGCCCTCTCGCCGATCTATCGGCGCCGCCCCAGTCCCGCCGTCAGCTCCGGGCCAGCACAGGTGCAGGCGGAGGCGACGCCTCGGGGCCGCCCTCGTACAGGCCCAGTCGGGCGACCCCACGCTGCACCCATCGGGGAGCCCACCAGTTCACGGACCCCATGACCCGCATGAAGGCCGGCACCAGGATCCCGCGCACGACGGTGGCGTCGATCAGCACCGCCAGCGCCATGCTGAAGCCGAGAGCCTTGATGAGCACCACGGACGACAGAGCGAAGGCCCCGAACACGGCGACCATGATGAGCGCCGCGCCGGTGATGATCCCGCCCGTGATCCCAATGCCCTCGGCCACCGCACGCGTGTTGTCGCCGGTGACGAGATACCGCTCACGGATACGCGACAGGAGGAACACCTCGTAGTCCATCGACAGCCCGAACAGGATCGCGAACATCAGGATGGGCGTGCTGGCGATGATCGTGCCCGAAGGGTCGAAGTCGAGGATGCCCGACAGGTTCCCACTCTGGAAGATCCAGACCAGCGCCCCGAAACTGGCGGTGATGCTCAGCAGGCTCATGAGCACCGCCTTGATCGGCAGGAAGACGGAGCCGAAGGTCAGGAACAGCACGGCGCCCGTCACGACGACCACGATCGCGATGGCGAACGGCACCGACCCGGTGAAGCTGGCCATGAAGTCACGGGATCGGGATGACAGGCCGGCGGTCAGCGTGTCCGATGCGCCCGCAGGCGGCGGCAGGTCGCGGATGGAGTCCACCACCACCCGCCCCTCGGCCGAATCGGCGAGCGCCGAACTGAAGACATCGAGCCGCGTGACATCGTCTGCCACCGACTGGTCGACCCAGGCCGCCAGTCCGGACGCCTCGGCGGGCCGCTGGCTCTCGGGCAGCGCGATGAGCTGGAGGTACGCAGCCTGATCCATGCCCGACGGAGGATCGAGCACGCTTCCGACTTCCGTGACGGCACCGATGTCGCGCAGATCATCGGCATAGGCCGAGAGCGCGGCGATCCAGTCGGCGCTGAGGGCGCCGTCTTCCAGGATCGGCCCATCGGCCTGGACCGCCACCTCGATCGGATCCGAGCCGCCCCCGGGGAATTCGTCACCCAGCGTCCGGAACCCCGCAACGCTGTCCGACGGCGGGAGATCGTCGAGATTGCCACCGGTCGACAGCTGGATCCCGAAGAACGGCAGGCCGGCCACGATCAGGACGATCAGTGCCGGCGTCGCGATGAGCACCGGGCGTCGCATCACCGCGCCGGCGATCCGAGCCCAGATGCCGTGGCCCTGTCGCGCGTCGGCGGCCGCGGGGTCGTCCTCGACCAGGCGCATCGCTCGCGGTAGCGGAACCCGCAGGCGGTTCACCCGATTCCCGAGCATGCCGAGCAGCGCCGGGAGGACGGTGAGACCGAAGACGAGCGTGGAGAGCACGGTCACGACGCCGCCGATGCCCATGCTGCGCAGCGCCGGTGACTCGAACACGATGAGGCTCGACAGGCCGATGGCGACCGCGACCCCGCTGATGGCCACCGCCTTGCCCACGGTTGCCATGGTGCGTTCGACGGCATCCGCCACCGAGCGATGGCGGAGCTCCTCGCGGAATCGGCTGACCGTGAACAGCGAATAATCGATCGACAGGGCCAGGCCGATCATCGTGGCCACGTTCGTCACGAAGATGCTCATCTCCGTCACGTTGGCCAGCAGGCCGATCGCGGCCATCGAGCTCGGGAGCGCCAAGCCCGCGATCACGATCGGAAGGACGGCACCGACCACGGTCCCGAAGACGGCGAGCAGGATGAGCATGGCGATCGGCAGGCTGACGAGCTCCGCCTGCACGAGGTCGCGCTCGACGGCCTCGTTGAACTCGTGCTGGATCAGCGGGATGCCGGTGATGACCGTCTCGACCCCTTCCGGGGCCGCGACCAGCGAGGCCAGGTGCTCCGCATCGTCGATGGCCGCCTCGAGGTCGCGGTCGATCCGGACCAGTGCGAACGTCTTCGACCCGTCCCGGCTGACGAAGCCCGAGTCGCCGACATCGGCGAAGGTGAGGACCTCGTTGACGATCGGGTCGGCGGCGACCGGCGCAACCGCCGCGGCGACCCTGGCCTGGAAGGCATCAGAAGCGGCGTCACCGTCGGGGTCCGTGAACAGGACGAGCATCGTCGTGGCCTGCTCGCCGTAGCGGTCGGCCAGCAACGCCTCGGCCTCGGCTGCCTCCGATCCGGGGACCTGCCAGCCACCCTGGCTGAGGCGACCCCCGGCGGTGGCGGCCCACACGTTGAGGCCGATGACGATGGCCAGCCCCACGATCGGCAGCCAGCGGCGGCCGCGATACGACGCGCGGCCGAGCGCGGCGAAGATCCCGTTGTGCGCGATCCGGTCATCCACCGGCGGCGATCCTGGCGCCTCGACGGCGGGATAGCTCTCCGGGACGTCGATGGGCGGGCGGCCGCCCCGCAGGGCCAGCCACAGGCCCGCGAGTGCGGCAAGGATGCCACCGACGATCAGCGGGCGACGCATGCGACTACTGAATGCTCATTCACCGACACGCGTTGCACTCTACTGTTGCCCAGTAGGGGCGTCAAGGGTAAAGTGAATTTGAGTTCACTACAGGACGCTCGCCCATGGCCCGATCCAGCCCCGCCCACGCCGCCGAGATGCGTCACCGCATCCTCGATGGCGCGCATCGCGCGATGCTGGCCGGCGGCTACCGAGGCACCACGATGCCGGCGATCGCCGCCGAGGCCGACGTCAGCGTCGGCCTGCTGTATCGCTACTTCGCCAGCAAGGAGGAGCTCTACCTGGCGATGTGCGATTCGGTGACGCAGGCACAGCTCGACGAGCTCGCGGTGCAGATGTCGCAGATCTCCGATGCGCGTGAGCGCCTGGCCAGCGCCGTATCGTTCTTCGTCGAGAGCCTCGAGACGGAGCGCTGGGGGCCGATCATCACCACCGGCTGGGCGGAGGCGGACGTACGCCCCGCGCTGCGCGACATGCTGCGCCGCCGATGCGACCAGATTCGCGCCTTCGCCGCGATGTTCCTGCGCGAGGCCGTGGCCCGTGGTGAGGTCGAGCCGGACATCGATGTCGAGGAGCTCAGCCTCGCGATCGCCATGCTGATGGACGGCGTGATCGCCCACCAGGCGGAGAGCGGTGAGCGATTCGACCCCGACCTCGTGCGACGATCGGTCATCGGGTTGGCGGGCCGCACCCTCCGCCGCTGACGAGACCGCTATCATCCGGCGCGTGATCTCTCCTGCTCAGGGAACGAGTCTGCAATGGCCGTGATCGTGGCCCATCGCGGTGCCCCGCGCCGCGCCCCCGAGAACACGATGGAGGCCTTCCGCCTGGCAGTCGAGGCCGGCGCGGATGCCATCGAGCTCGACGTCCACCTCACCGCGGACGGACAGCTGGCCGTGATCCATGACGAATCGCTGGATCGCACGACCGACCGCACCGGCCCGATCGCCTCGCAGACCATGGACGAGATCCGGCAGGCCGATGCCGGCGCGACGTTTGCCCGCGACGACGACTCGGGGTTCCCATTCGCCGGCCAGGGCCTGGCCGTCCCGACCCTGCCGGAGGTGCTCGACTGGCTGCCCGAGAGCATGGGGCTGGTGATCGAGATCAAGGCGCGCGCCGCAGCCGATGCCGTGGTCGAGGCCGTTGCCGGTCACCACGTGCTGACGAGCGGCCGGTTGGCGGTGATCAGCTTCGACGAGTCGTCCATCGAACGCATCCGCGAGCTCAACCGTGACATCAAGACGGGCTACCTCCTCGTCCCGACCCAGCCGATCCATCCGGCCATGGTGTGGGCAACGGAGCACGGCCATGTCGGTGTCTTTCCCTGGGAGGGCGACCTCGGCATGGATCCCCTACCGCTCATCGCCGAGGCGTCGGCGTTCGGCCGCGAGATCGGCTGCTACGTGGTCAACGACCCCGAGCAGATGCGGCATCTCGACGCATGTGGGCTGTGGGGCTTCGTGACCGACGTGCCCGACGTCGCGCGCGACGCCCTCGGACGGTGACGCAGCCGTCCGGATTGGCCTTCGGGATCACCGCCGCCGCCCGCGCCGATCACGCGCGCCTCGGAGCCGAGCTCGAGCGGCTCGGCTACCGAGAGCTGTGGGCCAACGACACGCGGAACGGAGATGGGCTGACCACGCTGGCTGCGGCGGCACGCGAGACGACGGCCTTGGGCTTCGGCGTCGGCGTGATTGCGCTCTCGGAACAGCAGCCGGAGCGGATCGCCGGCCGGGTTGCGGCGGCAGGCCTTCCGAGCGACCGCCTCGCGCTGGGCGTCGGCAGCGGATCCTCGGCGTCCCTTCAACTCGTCCGGGACGGCGTCGCGGAGCTCCGTCGCCTCCTTCCCGGGGTCGGCATTGGCATGGCCGCGCTCGGACCGCGGATGGCGCACCTGGCCGGTGAAATCGCCGATGTCGTGATCGCCAACTGGGCGGTGCCGGAGCGCCTGGCGTGGGTGCGCAGCCACGTGATGGTGGGTGCGGCGGACTCCGGACGGCCGGAGCCGCGCTTCGTGGCCTACGTCAGGACGGCCGTCGGGCCGGACGCCGAGACGCGACTGCAGGCCGAGATGGACCGCTACCGCGGGTACGGCGCGCACTACGCGCGGGCATTCGACGCGCAGCCGGCAGGTCTCATCGGGGTGGCCGGAGCCGGCCCCCGGGACGTCGTCGCAGGCCTCGCAGCCTACGCGGCGGTGGCGGACACCACCGTCGTTCGCGGTCTCCCCACGCACGACTCCATCGATGGCTGGCTGACCGTGGCCCGCGCAGCCAAGGGTCTCTAGCGACGCTTGCTGAGGATGCCGAGGACGGACCGAAGGATCGTGTTGAAGGTTCCGGAGCGGGCGAATCGCGCGCCTTCCTGGGCCACGTCGTTCCAGTCGACTCCCTTTTCGGGAGCCCGCGTCGGGCGCATCTTGCGCTCGTCCGCCGTCTCGGGATCACCCACGTCCTTCATCGGCTCGTCGCCCTTGGCGACAACCTCCTTCATCCGCGCGGCCAGCAGCTCCTTGGCCGATTCAGGATCGGTGTCGGCGGCGTAGGTCGGGGCGATCGCGGAGGCGGCGGCGACGGCGTCGAAGACCGTGGCGTCCACCTGGGCCATCAGGGACATTGGCGGACGCATCATCGTGCGCACCGTCGGCATCGGGCGACCCTTGAGGTCGAGGGCGGTGATCAGCGCCTCGCCAGTCCCGAGCTTCTTGAGCTCCTGCTCGACGTCGTAGAAGGTGGTGGTGGGGAACGTCCGCGCCGTGGCCCGCACCGTCTCGAGGTCATCGGGCGTGAATGCTCGAAGGGCGTGCTGCACGCGGTTGCCGAGCTGGCCCAGCACCTCCGACGGCACGTCCGTCGGAGCGTGGGTCACGAAGAAGACGCCAACGCCCTTGGAACGGATCAGTCGGGCGACCAGCTCGATCTGCTGCATGAACGTCTTGTTGGCGTCGCGGAACAGCAGGTGGGCCTCGTCGAAGAAGAAGACGAGCTTCGGCTTGTCCGCGTCCCCGATCTCGGGCAGCGACTCGTAGAGGTTGGCCAGCAGCCACATCATGAAGGTGCTGAACAGGGCCGGCCGATCCTGCATGTCGGCCAGCTCGAGGATGCTGATGACCCCGCGGCCGTCTTCGGCCAGCCGCAGGAAGTCGTCGACCTCGAACTCGGGGGAGCCGAAGAACGCATCGGCCTCCTGTTGCTCGAGCTCCACGATCTTGCGGATGATGACGCCGACGGTCGCGGTGGCCACGCCGCCGTACTCGGCCATCTCCGACTTCCCCTCGTCCGAGTTCAGGTGGTTGAGAAGGGCCCGCAGGTCGTCGAGGTTGAGGAGCGGCAGCTGCTTGTCATCGGCGTACTTGAATGCCAGCGACAGCACCGACTGCTGCGTCTCGTTGAGGTCGAGCACCTTGGACAGCAGGATCGGCCCGAAGCTCGAGACCGATGCGCGCAGCCGCACGCCCTTGCCGTCGCGGTCCAGCGTGAAGAACTCGACCGGGAACGACTTCGCAGCGTAGTCGCCGAAGCCGATGGCGCCGGCGCGGCCGGTGAGCTTGTCGTTCAGCTCCGCGGGCGCGGCGAGGCCGCTGATGTCGCCCTTGATGTCGCTGATGAACACGGGCACGCCCGCGTCCGAGAGCTGCTCGGCGAGCACCTGGAGGGTCTTCGTCTTGCCCGTGCCGGTGGCGCCCGCGACCAGGCCGTGGCGGTTCATCATGGCCAGCGGGACGCGGACCTGGACGCCGGGGATGGCCTCCTCCCCCTGCATGCCGGCGCCGAACGTGATGCCGGGGGCGTCGAAGCCGTAGCCGTCGGCGACGGCCTTCTCGAAGTCAGTGGACATGGCGGCAGTGTAGTGCGTGGGGAATGGTATATACGGTATATACGCAGAGCTCCAGCGAGCCCTAACCGCGCTTCGGGTTCACCCTCGGCAGCGCCGTCTTGCCCTCGACCAGGAAGTGGACGAACCACTCGTGGATGAGACGCAGGTTGTCGACGCGGCGGAACGGCGTCCCCGATCGCGTGAGCTCGTGCGACTCCTCCGGCACCCGCATGAGCCGCACCGTCCTGCGCAGTGACCTCAGCACGGCGAACAGCTCCTCGGCCTGGGTGATCGTGCAGCGCAGGTCCTTCTCGCTGTGCTGGATCAGGAGCGGGGTCGTCATCTCGGTGGCGTACGTGAGCGGCGAGTGCCGCCGATAAAGATCCCAGTCCTCCCATGGCTGCACGCCGTACTCGTACAGCCCAAAGGTCGGACCGCCGATGTCGCCGGACAGCATCTGGCTGACCATGTCGTTGACGCTTCGGCACGTCACCGCCGCCTTGAAACGATCGGTGTGTCCCACGATCCAGCTGGTCAGGTAGCCGCCATAGGACCCGCCGGTCACGCCCATCCGCTCCGCATCCACCAGCCCGTCCGCGATGAGTGCGTCGAGTCCGCCCATCACGTCGCGCATCGGGCCGTCGCCCCAATCGGCCATGTTCGCGGTGAGGAACTCTCTGCCATACCCCTGCGAGCCCCGCGGATTGCAGGCGTAGACACTGATCCCCGAGGAAGCCAGCAGCTGCCACTCCCACATCAGCGAGGAACCGTAGAGGGTGCCCGGACCGCCGTGGATCTCGAGGATGACCGGTGCCGGTGCGCGCTTCGTGCTCGCGGGCGATTCGATGAACCAGCCCTGGATGCGGCGCCCATCGACCTCGTGCCAGCGCTCGACCGGTGTCACGAGCCGAATGTCGGCCCACGCATCGCCCATCAGGCGGCTGAGCGGGCGCAGCCCGACGCTGTCGTCGCCGGTCATGCGGCCCGCCGGGACATCGCCCACGACGACGTCCGGGGGCTCGTTCGCGCTGGCGCGAACCGCCGCGATGCGCGCGCCTCCCCGGGACGCTGCCGCGCTGGCGAGTCGGCTCAGGTGGTGCGGTCCGTTCGTCAGCCGTTCGAGCCGGCCCCCGTCGAGCTCGACCCGCCACAGCTCCTGGCTGCCCCCGACGGGCGCGGCGAACATGATCCAGCGGCCGTCGCCGATCCAGTGCAGCGACGCCTCGCCGCCACCGAGCAGGTCGCTGTTCATCGCCGCCGCTGCTTCGAGGTCCGCATCGGCGATGAGGTCCTCGGCGCGGCCATCGCGCAACCGGAACCGCCATACCGACGCCTGCTGGATCTCGCCGCGCTTCCAGCCACGCGTCCCGATCGCGGCGATCCACTTCCCGTCCGGCGACCACGCCGGCGCGCCCCACGACTGCCGTCCACGGCCCGGCGACAGCTGGGTGACGTTCCGGCTGCCGATGTCCACGAGGTGAATGTCGGTGCGCCAGCCGAGGTCGGCGTTGGGGTGGCGATCAGATACGAACGCGACGCGCCGCCCATCGGGTGACCAGCGGGGGTCTCGGTCATGGTGGTCGCCACGCGTCAGGAGCTCGCTGCCGCCCGTGGTGGCGTCCACCAGCCAGAGGTGCTGAAACTTGTCGTGAATGAAGCCGGCGCCGTTGAACTGGTATCCCAGCCGGTCGATGAGCCGGGTGTCGGGCGCGGGCGGATCTCCCGGACGGCGATCCCTGGGCTTCTCGGGCTCGGTCGACGTGGCGCCGCTCACGACGCACAGCCGGCGCCCGTCCGGCGACCAGTCGATGGCTCCGACATCCTTCGGCAGGTCCGTCAGCTGCCGGGCCTCGCCGCCATCGGCGAATGGGAGGAGCCAGACCTGCGTCCGCCCCTCTTTCGGCGGCTCGCTGCTGCCGGGCTTCGCCCCGCCGCCTCCGGCCTGGAGAATCGCCGCGCGGTCCGACAGGAATGCGAGGGTCCTGCCGTCCGGGCTCCAGCGCGGCGTGGTGTCACTGGTCGAGCCGACGGTGATCTGACGCGCCTCGCTCGACCCGTCAGCCGGCGCGACCCACAGTGAGCTGCGATATCCGTCCTTGTCGGGTGCCACCGACTTCACGCTGAAGGCGACGTGGCGGCCGTCGGGGGACAGATCGACGTTGGTCGGGACGCGAAGCTGGTAGAGGTCCTCGGGACGCGGCGCGCGAGTGGCCATCGGCGGCGGTACTCCACTGCGGGGCTTGAGGGGAGGAGGATCGTTAGTGTAGTCAAGGACCTGGCCCCGAGCGGGCGGCAGCGCGACGCGACGGGCGGTCGGCTTGCCTCAGCTCCGGTGCGTGTCGCGCTCGGAGTCCCGGCGGAGGTCGTCCTCGATCGAGGAGCCCCCGATACGGCCCGCGTACTTGAACCGATCCGCCGCCACGATCGCATCGGTCACGGTCACGGTCCCGCGCGGCCGAGAGGCTGGCGCGTCGCGCCGGGTCACGCTCGTCCCCCCGTCGCGAGATGCGGTCGCGAAGCCTGCCGAGCTGAGCCGTGAGCCATGCCATGGCGCCTCTCCCCGGAATGGTCGCTACCAGTTCGTTGCGGTCGACGCCTCGATCTCACCGACCGACGCGAGCCAGCGCTCGGCGTCAATGGCGGCCTTGCAGCCGTCTCCGGCGGCCGTGACCGCCTGGCGGTAGTGACTGTCGTGGCCGTCTCCGGCCACGAAGACCCCTTCGATCCCCGATCCCGTCTCGCCGACGACCTCGAGATAGCCGCCCTTGCCGACCTTCAGCTGGTCTTCGAACAGGTCGGTGTTCGGCTTGTACCCGATCGCGACGAACAGCCCCTGCACCGGCAGCTCGCTCGTCTCGCCGCTCTCGGTGTCGCGCACCGTGAGGGACGTGACGGTCATCTCGCCCTTGACCTCGGTGACCTCGCGGTTGAACTGGATCTCGATCTTCGGATCCTTGGCCGCGCGGTCCTGCATGATCTTGCTGCCGCGGAACTCGTCGCGGCGGACGAGCATCGTGACCTTGTCGGCAAACCGGGTGAGGAAGGTCGCCTCCTCAAGGGCCGTATCACCACCACCGACCACGGCGACGTCGCGCCCGCGGAAGAAGAAGCCGTCGCAGGTCGCGCAAGCGCTGACGCCGCGCCCGCGGAACTCCTCCTCGGATGGCAGTCCCAGCCACAGGGCCGATGCGCCGGTCGCGATGATCACGGCGTCGGCGCGGTACTCGTCCTCGCCGACCCAGATCCGGTGCGGACGCTGGCTGAAGTCGACCTTCGTGGCGTCCTTCTCGATGATCGTGGAACCGAATCGCTCGGCCTGCTCACGGAACTGCTGCATGAGCTCGGGTCCCTGGATGCCGTGCGGGAATCCGGGGTAGTTCTCGACATCGGAGGTGATCATCAGCTGGCCCATCGGCACATTGCCGGCGATCACGAGCGGCTCGAGGTTGGCGCGCGCCGCGTAGATGGCGGCAGTCAGTCCGGCAGGGCCGGAGCCGATGATGACGACCTTGTGGTGGCGGGTGTCGGTGTGGTCGTGATCGGGGGTCGGGTTGGCGGTCGAAGGGGGAACGGTGGCGGTCATGGTGTCTCAAGTGTAACGCGCCGAGGACCCGCCGACTGTGAGGCGCCTCACGCCGCCGAGTCATGCGCAAGCGTGCCCGGCAGCGTACCGGGGACGTGCGAGAGCAGGGCCTATCATCGATCGATGAACCGGGTCGATCCATGCTGACCGCGCTGGAGCGCGTGCGCCGGACGCTGCCCCTTTCGTCACGGGCCGACCTGGATGAGCTCCTCGACAGCGGCCGGCTCAGCACGAGCGAGGTTGCGGCCAATCTTCGCGACCTCGCGCGGCTCAACCGGCTGCCCGGCGGGAGCGCGGCAAGCGAGAGGGCGATCGAGCGGCTGACGGCGTCACAACGGCCGAGCGTCATCGACGTCGGGACCGGCCTGGCGGACATCGCAAAGGCATTCGCGCGCCGATCGTGGAGCGTCACCGCCGTCGACACCAATGTCCAGGTGCTGGCCCAGGCGCGGCGTCATGCTGGCGGAGCCGTGACGCTCGTGGAAGCCGACGCCCGCTCCCTCCCCTTTTCCGATCAGTCATTCGACGTGGCGCACTGCTCGCTGCTCATCCATCACCTCGTCCCGTCCGATGCCGTCGATGTCCTGCGCGAGATGGCACGTGTCGCGCGGGCCGGGGTGATCATCAACGACCTGCGGCGCGGGTTGCTTCCGCTGGTCGCGACGGCGCTGAGCGTCGGAGTCCTGGGCCGGAGCCGCGTGACGCGGGTCGACGGCATCACGTCGGTGCGGCGTGCGTACACCCTTGGCGAGCTCGATGAGCTGATCGCGGCCGCCGGACTGCGCGTCGCATGGCGCTCGGCGACCTGGATGCCAAGGGTCGTCACCGCCGCCACGCGGTCCGCCGCATGAGGCGGCTCGACGTGCTGGTGGTCGGCGCCGGACCCGCCGGGTCGACGCTGGCAGCCGGCCTCGCCCGCGGCGGTGCGTCCGTCACGATCGTGGAAGCCGCGACGCATCCCCGTCCCAAGGTGTGTGCGGAGTACGCCAGCCCGCGCATCGTCGAGGAGCTCGATCGCCTCGGCATGTCCGGCGATTGGCGTTCCTCGGCCGTCCCGCTGAACGGGATGGACCTCCACGCCGGCGTTCGTCTCGCACCGATCCGCTACGCGGACGCCAATGGATGCCGCACGGCGTGGGGCCTCGACCGGCGGACATTCGACGCCGGCCTCGCCGAGCACGCGTCCCGATCCGGGGCCGCGCTCCGTGAACAGACCCGGCTTGTGTCCCTCATCGCCGATGGGACGAGGGTTCGCGGCGCACGGGTCCGCGACGCGCGGAGCGGGCGCGACGAGGTGATGCGGGCCGACTGGGTCGTCGGTGCCGATGGCGCGCGCTCGACAGTCAGCCACCTGCTCGGGGTGGATCGAGGCGTTCGATTCCCCCGACGCCTCGGGCTTGTGGCGCACTACTCGGGCGTCGCGGACCTAACGGACCACGGCGAGATGCACGCCGGCCGCGGGTTCTATGTCGGGCTGGCCCCGACGCCCGGCGGCGAGCTGAACGTGGGCATGGCACTGCCGATGAACGACCGCAGACCGGCAGCCGACCGCTTCGCGGAGGCGATCGCCCGGCTGCCCGCGGTCGCCGACCGGTTGCGCGGCAGCCGGCGACTGACCCCGATCCGCGGCGCGGCCCCGATCGGGCATCGCGTGGCCGACAGCGCCGGCGCAGGGTGGCTGCTCGTCGGGGACGCGGCGGGATTCGTGGATCCGTTCACGGGCGAGGGCATTCACCGCGCGCTCCGATCCGCACGGGCAGCCACCGACGCCATCCTGGCCGGTGGCGACGTGGCATCGGCCTACCGCGCCGAACGACGGCGCGCCTTCGCGGCGAAGAGCGCGCTGAGCTGGCTCGTCCAGGGCTTCCTCGCCGCACCGGCGGCGCTCGAGCACGTGGTCGGACGCCTCGAGTCGCGACCGGGAGCGGCCCTGCGCCTCGGATCTGCGCTCGGCGACCTTCGCCCGGCGACCGATGCGCTCTCGCCACGCGCGGTGCTCGAGGTGCTGGCCCCGTGAAGAGCACGCTGCACGAGATGATGCGAGCGCCATGGGAGCGCATCTTTCCCCTGGCCGCCGATATCGAGCGCTGGCCGGAGATCCTGCCCCACTACCGCTACGTCCGCCCCGTCGCGGATTCCGACGGCGAGCGACGCTTCGCCATGGGCGCGCGCCGCGGCCCGATCCCGGTCAAGTGGGAGGCGATCATCCGGCCCCTGCGCGAGCAGCGCATGATCGAGTTCGTCCACACCGGCGGCGTGACGCGCGGGATGTGGGTCGCCTGGCGCTTCGAGCCGATCGATGGCGGCACCGACGTCAGCATCGAGCACCGGCTCGACCTGCGGTGGCCCGTCATCGGGGAGTTCGCGGCACACCGTGTCATCGGGCCGCAGTTCATCGAGGCGATCGCCGGTCGCACGCTGCGCCGCATCCGCGAGATCGCCGAAGGGCAGCCGACATGAGGCGGCGCGTGGTCATCACCGGGATCGGCGCCGTTACCCCGATCGGGACCGGCGCGAGCGGCCTGTGGGACGGGGTGATGGCCAATGCGTCGGCGGTGCGGCGCATCGACCGGTTCGACGCCAGTCCATTCCCCTCCCAGATCGCGGCACAGATCGATGACTTCGACCCCGCCGACCACCTCGAGGCGCGCCGAGCGCGGCGCCTGGATCGGTTCAGTGCATTGGCGGTCGTCGCGGCCCGCCAGGCATACGAGAGCGCCGGGCTCGAGGCCCACGCGGGTGAGCGGACCGGCGTCTTCATCGGCTCGGCGCTGGGCGGCACCGCCTTTGGCGAGGAGCAGCATGCCGCGTATGTCGCCCGGGGCGTGCGGGGGGTGG
>JAGXHP010000129.1 GCA_024636135.1 Chloroflexota bacterium | reverse complement strand
GCCATGAGCAGCGACGAGTCGGATCTTCCGGCCTCGGCCGAGCTCGACGAGGCCGCCGCCGCCGAGCTGGACCGGGAGTCCTAGATCGATGCCGCACCGGATCGCCGGGCGCAAGCTCAGCCGCACCCACGCGCACCGCGTCTCGATGCTCGGCAACCTTGCCGTTGCGATCATCCGATACGAGAAGGTGAAGACCACCGAGGCCAAGGCCAAGGAGGTTCGGGGCATGGTGGACGGCATGATCACGCTGGCGAAGCGCGGCGACCTTCACGCGCGCCGTCAGCTCGTCAGCAAGATGCCGCATGAGCCGCTCATCGTCGAGAAGCTCATGTCGGAGCTGGCCGAGAAGTACGCCGATCGAACGTCCGGCTACACGCGCATTGTCAAGCTGGGGCAGCGCCTTGGTGACTCTGCCCCGATCGTCCAGATCGAGCTCGTCTGAGGACGGGCGATTCAATACCGGTCGGGCCGATGACCGCCGACGCGCAACGTGTGCTGCGGGCAGTCGTCGAGTACGACGGAACGGCCTTCGCCGGCTCGCAGGTCCAGCCGAACGCTCGGACCGTGCAGGGGGAGTTGGAGAAGGCGCTTAACAGGCTGATCGGCAAGCGGACCGACGTCCGTCTTGCCGGGCGAACCGATGCCGGGGTGCATGCCACCGGCCAGGTCGCGGCATTCTCGTGTCCGCGGGATCTCCCGCGCGACGTCGGGCTGCCGGAGCTGCAGCGACGGCTGAACGCCGCCCTGCCGCGTGATCTGGCGGTGCGTGGGCTGCGGGCGGCCCGTGCGGGCTTCGATCCACGCCGCGAGGCGCGCCGGCGCGTCTATCGCTACCGGATCCGCACGAACGCGGCCAAGAACCCGCTGGAACGGCATCGGACCCTCGAAATCGACGAGACGCTCGACGTCGCGGCCATGCAGGCGGCGGCGGAGCGGATGGTCGGGGAGCGAGACTTCGCGGCGCTGGGTGCCGACCCTCGGGGACGGACCGTGCGCACGATCGTCGACCTCCACGTCCGACGGCGAGGCGACCTCGTCGAGGTCCGCGTGACGGCGAACGCGTTCCTGAGGCGAATGGTTCGCAGCATCGTCGCCCTCCTCATCGAGGCCGGGCGAGGACGGCTGGACCCCTCCTCGGTGGATGCCATCCTGGCAAAGGGTTCGCGCGCGCTCCACGGGCGAGCGGCCCCGCCGCACGGGCTCACGCTCGAGCGGGTCATCTACGATCAGCCACGAAATTGAACACCGAACGCTCATCGGCCCAACGTGGGACGATGGTCATGAAGCGAACGAACAAGTCGGAGAGCTCAACAACGTGAAAACCTACGCCGTCAAGGCGAGCGAGATCGAGCCCAGCTGGTGGGTCGTCGATGCGACCGACCAGACACTCGGCAGGCTGGCGACCCGGATCGCCACGCTACTCGAGGGCAAGCACAAGCCGATCTATACGCCGCATCTCGACACGGGTGACCACGTCGTCGTCCTCAACGCCAAGAAGATCAAGGTCACCGGCGACAAGCTGCGCCAGAAGAGCTACTTCCGTCACTCGAACTACCCCGGAGGGCTGCGCGAGGAGACGCTCGGCAATCTGCTCGAGCGCAAGCCGGAGATCGTCATCGAACGCGCGGTGAAGGGCATGCTGCCGCAGAACCGGCTGGGGCGGGCAATGTTCAAGAAACTGAAGGTCTACAGCGGCGCGGATCACCCGCACCAGGCTCAGCAGCCGACCGCTGTCGAGCTGTAAGAGAGAGGACGATCCCCGTGAGCACCAACTACGTCTACGGCACCGGCCGACGGAAGACCTCGGTCGCGCGCGTGCGCCTGCTTCCCGGCGACGGGAGCATCGTGGTCAACGGCAAGACCGCCGATGATTACTTCGGCGGGGTCGTCCGCGAGGGCGGCATGCTTCTCCCGTTCCGTGTCACGGAAACGGAGGGTCGCTACTCCGCCAGCGTCCTGGTCGCGGGCGGCGGCGTTTCCGGACAGATCGGCGCGATCCGCCATGGCATCGCGCGGGCCCTGCTGCGCGCACACCCGGACGCTCGCGCGGCGCTGCGCGAGGCCGGGCTGCTGACCCGCGATCCGCGGGCGAGGGAGCGCAAGAAGTACGGTCTCAAGCGAGCGCGCAAGGCGCCCCAGTACACGAAGCGCTAGCCCAGAGTCCTAATCGACGACAGGAGCGCCCCGGCGGAATCGCCGGGGCGCTTTGGTATCATCCGAGCCTCCGTCACACAGCAACTCAGGCCATACTGCCCTCGTGATCGACGCGTTCCGCGAATTCTTCACGACGTATCTCCGTGGCAGCTGGACGTCGATCGTCGACATCGGGCTGGTGGCGATCGTCATCTACTGGTTGTTCATCCTGATCCGCGGCACCCGGGCGGTGCGCATCGTGATCGGCCTCTCGATTCTCTATCTCGTCTACCTGGCCGCGTTGCTGTTCGGCTTCGACCTGCTGCGAAGTCTCATGGAGACGGCCGCGGTCGTCGGCCTGTTCGCGGTGGTGGTGGTGTTCCAGCCTGAGCTGCGCCGCGGCCTGGAGCAGATCGGGCGCATCGGATCGGTCAATCGATTCTTCGTGAGCACCGAGGTCGCCAGCGCCGAACGGGTCGCGCGCGAGATCAGCCGCGCGTCGCGGATCCTGGCCGGGTCGCGGCACGGAGCCCTGATCGTTCTCGAGCGCGAGACCGGCCTCCAGGACCTGGCGACGGAGTCGGGCGTGCCGGTGCACGCCGACCTGCGCGCCGAGCTGCTGGTGACGATCTTCTATCGCGGGACGGCCCTGCACGACGGGGCCGTGGTCGTCTCCGGCGAGCAGATCACGTCGGCCGGCGTCCTGCTGCCGCTCAGCCAGAACGTTGTCGACTCCGAACGCTACGGGACGCGGCACCGCGCCGCCATCGGCATCAGCGAGCAGACCGACGCCGTGGTCGTGGTGGTGAGCGAGGAGACCGGGTCGATCTCGCTCGTCGTGCGGGGACGGATCGAGCGCAACCTGACCGAGGAACACCTGCGACGGAGGATCTTCAACCTCATCCGGCCGCAGGCGCCGCGGCGAGCGGTGCCGTTCCTGCGCCGGTCGATCGAGGGGCGATGGCAGATCGGTCAGGACGAGACCGACAGCGACGAGCCGATCGATCCCGACGCCCGGGTCGTTCCGACGGCGCCCGATGGACCTCCGGTGCGACGCTGATATGGGCTTCCTGCTGCGCAACTGGCATCTCAAGCTGTCGGCGATCCTGCTCGCGACGGTGCTCTACACCGGGCTCGTCTTCTCCGGCTCGTTCGCGGAGGCTGACATCAAGGTCCGGATCATCCAGGCCAACGCCCCGGCCGAGTCGTTCGTTCTCAGTGGCGATCTCGGGTTCGTCGACGTCCGGTATCGCACCACGAATGACGCGGCGCCGACCGTGGTGGCCGAGGCCTTCGTCGCCCGCGTCGACCTGGCCGACTACGACATGGAGCGCGCTCCGGAGCCGCAGGTGCTCGACGTCGAAGTTTCGGCGCTCATCGACGGGATCGAGATCCTGTCGCACACGCCGTCCACCGTGCGCGTGGAGCTCGATCGGATCGAGGTACGGACCGTCCCGGTGCAGGTCGAGACGAGCGCGGTGCCGAACGGGCTGGAGATCGGCGAACCCGTGCTCAGCCACGACACCGTCGATGTTCGTGGGCCGTCGTCGATCGTCCGTCGCGTCAGCCGGGCTGCGGCGTTCGTGAACATCAGCGCGTCGGGCATCGACTTCAACGAGCCCGTCGACCTCGTGGCGGTCGACGTCGAGGGCCAACCGGTCGACACGGGTCGACTCGAGATCGAGCCGAGCACGGTCTCGGTCCAGATTGACGTCGAGGCCACGGAGACGAGCAAGACCGTGCCCGTCCGCCCGGACATCGGCGGGACGCCTGCGCCCGGCTTCGCGCTGGAGTCGCTGTCGGTTGATCCGTCGGTCGTCACGCTCCGCGGCTTGCCCGAGGACCTTGCGGACGTCGACGAGGTCCTCACGGAGCCGCTGAGCATTGACGGCGTGTCGGGCGACCAGACGTTCGAGGCGGCACTCGTGCTGGGCGACGCGGTTCGGCTGGATGCGGCGGACGGCGACACCGCGTCGGTCACGGCCACCATCGTCCCTTCGGTCTCCAGCCGCACATTCGTCGTGGGGATCGTCTGCCAGGGCGCGGGCGAGAACTCGTGCCTCCCGAATCTCGACCAGCTCACGATCACCCTCAGCGGCCCGGGAGACACGCTCAGTGGCCTGAGCGCCGGGGCGTTGACGCCGATCGTGAACGTCGGTGGCCTGGCTCCGGGCACGCACAACCTCCAGCCGTCGATCGGAGGTCTGCCGGAGGGTGTCCAGCTGCTGGCCATCACACCCGGCACCGTCACTGTCACCGTTCGGGCACCTGCGGCCCCGACACCCACGCCGACACCGGCGCCGTAGATGGCGGGGCGCTTCGGCACCGATGGCATCCGCGGCGAGGTGGGAGCGGAGATCACCGCGGATCTCGCACTCGCCCTCGGGCGAGCGGTGGGGTACCGGTTCGGTGATGGTCCGGCCGTCGTCATCGGGCGTGACCCACGCCGCTCGGGAGAGATGCTGTCGGCGGCGCTGGCGGCCGGCCTGACGTCGGCCGGTGCCGATGTCCTCGACCTCGGCATCGTGACGACCCCATGCCTGGTCCACGCCTCGGGCGCCGCCAAGTCGGCCGGCATCATGGTCTCGGCCTCGCACAACCCGGCCCAGGACAATGGACTGAAGGTCGTCGTCGACGGCCGCAAGGTGGACGACGACGTCGAGCTCGATCTCGACCGCCTGATCGACGACGCCTCGGCCATTGGCCCGCGCGCGAACCATGAGCTCGGCCGCGTGCGCGCCAGCGAGGATCCGGTGCACGCCTACGAACGCCACCTGGTCGGGATCGCGGGCGACGCGTTCGCGGGCATGAAGCTCGGGATCGACTGCGCGAACGGGTCGGCCAGCGTCATTGCCCCTGAACTCTTCCGATCACTTGGCGCGGACGTGACGGTGCTCTTCGCCTCACCCGATGGGACGAACATCAACGAGGACTGCGGCTCCACCCATCCCCAGCGCCTGGCGCGGACCGTGGCTGCCGCGGGTCTCGATGTGGGGCTGGCGTTCGACGGGGACGCCGACCGGCTCATCGCCGTGGACGAGCGCGGCAATCTCGTCGACGGCGACGCGATCATGGGGATCTGCGCCCTGGCACGACTCCAGGATGGGTCGCTGCGCAACGGGGCTCTCGTCGTGACCGTCATGACCAACGGCGGTCTCGAACGCGTCGTGGCCGAGGCTGGCGGCCGGGTCATCCGAACGCCGGTGGGGGACCGCCACGTTTTTGCCGCGATGGAACGGGAGGACGCCGCGCTCGGTGGCGAGCAGTCGGGCCACATCATCTTCCGCGATCGCGCCACGACGGGAGACGGCCTGCTCACCGGAATCGAGCTCGTGCGCGCCATGGGAGGATCGGGCCGGCCGCTCTCCGACCTGGCCGGTCAGATTCCGAGGCTTCCCCAGGTGGTGATAAACTCTGCCGCGAGCCGCCGCAACGAATGGGAGGCGGTCCCGGAGTTCGCGCTTGCGGTGGAGCGTGCCACCGAGCGGATCGGCGGGCGCGGCAGGATCCTGGTTCGACCGTCGGGCACCGAGCCCAAGATCAGGATCATGGTCGAGGGGGAAGACGGTGAGGAGATCGAACGCATTGCCCGCGAGCTCGCCACGCTCGCCGAGGCACGATTGAACTGAGGAGACCCACATGTGCGGCATCGTCGGGTACGTCGGGCCGCGAGATGCGGCCCCCATCCTGCTCGAGGGCCTGCGACGCCTCGAATACCGCGGGTACGACTCCGCGGGGATCGCCATCCTCACCGACGAGGGCAAGGTCTTCATCGAGAAGAAGGCCGGCAAGCTCACCAACCTGACGGACCATCTCAACGGCGACGCGCCCGCTGGGCACCCCGGCATCGGCCACACCCGCTGGGCGACGCATGGGCGGCCCAACGACACCAACGCCCACCCCCACGTCGACTGCAGCGGCAAGCTGGCGCTCATCCACAACGGCATCATCGAGAACTACGCGGAGATCAAGGACCAACTCGCCGGGGCCGGACACCGCTTCTCCTCGGAGACCGACACCGAGGTCCTTACTCATCTGATCGAATCGAAGTACGACGGTGACCTGGTCGAGGCCGTGCGACGGGCGCTCAACGAGGTCCGCGGCGCGTACGCCATCGGCGTCATGCACACCGATCACCCCGATCGGATCGTCGGCGCGCGGATGAACGTCCCCCTGATCGTGGGCCTGGGTGACGGGGAGGGATTTCTCGCCAGCGACGTGCCGGCCATCCTCGAGCACACGAAGAACGTCGTCATCCTGCACGAGGGAGACATCGCGGACGTCACCGCGGCCGGCACCCGTATCCTGGGCCTCGACGGCGAGACGGTGGAGCGCGAAACCACCGAGATTCACTGGAACATCGACGCGGCCGAGAAGGGCGGCTTCGCCCACTTCACGCTCAAGGAGATCTACGAGCAACCGCACGCCATCCAGGAATGTCTGCGCGGGCGCGTCGACGGGGTCGGCAACGTCACTCTGGGCGAGCTCGCACCCATCGAGGATCGGCTGCGCGAGGTCGAGCGGGTCTACGTCGTGGGCTGCGGCACGGCCAGCTACGCGGCCCATGTCGCTGCGTACCTGATCCAGGAATGGGTCGGCATTCCCGCGACCATGCAGGTCGGATCTGAGATGCGCTACAGTCCGCCGCCGATCGACGCAAAGACCCTCGTCATCGGCGTGAGCCAGTCGGGAGAGACTGCGGACACGCTCGCCCCCTTGCGCCTGGCCCAGGAGCGCGGCGCCCTCGTGGTGGTGGTGACCAACGTGGTCGGCAGCGCAATCACCCGTGAGGCCGATGCCGTCTGCTACCTCCAGGCGGGACCCGAGATCGCGGTCGCCAGCACGAAGGCCTTCGTCACCCAGGTCCTGGTCCTCCAGATGATCGCCCTCCACCTGGCAGGCCTGCGCGAGACCCTGTCCGCGAATCGAATTCGCACGTTCGGCCGATCGCTGCGCAGCCTCCCGCGTCTCGCCGCTGAGACGCTGAAGCTCGGGCCGCAGATCAAGAAGCTGGCCCGCCGCTTCGCCGGAGCCCGCGACTTCATCTTCATCGGCCGCGGAGTCGGGTATCCGATC
>JAGXHP010000128.1 GCA_024636135.1 Chloroflexota bacterium | reverse complement strand
GGACGCGTACGACACCGTCGGGGGATTCGTGGTGCACCGCGTCGGTCGCATCCCGCTGCCCGGGGCGCAGCTGGCCTTCCGCGACGGGGTCGAGCTGCAGGTCGAGGCCGCGGAGCCTCGCCGCGTGGCACGGGTCATGGCGTCGCGAGCCCGAGTCTCGTCCGCCGAGGACGTCGAGGCCGGCGCGTCTCCGAATGAGGACGTCCCGCCGAACCATGCCTGAGTTGCCTGCGCGCCGGCGACGGGCGGCGATCGGCTAGGCGGCGATCACCGAGCGGACGAGGGCGGCAAGCTCGCGCTTGCCTTCGGGCAGACAGGGGAGCGTCTCGAGGCGATCGAGAGCTCGGTCACGGTACCGCCGAGCCTCCACCAGGGCGTGCTCACGGGCTCCGCTCTCCTCGAGAAGCGAGAGCACCTCGGCCACCTCGTCGTCCGTCATCTGGCGCGCCGCCTGTGGCTCCGGGCCACCTCCATCGGTGGCGCGCACGCCGGCGTGGTAGATCACGGCGAGCCGCTCGCGGTTCTCGGCGGAGGCATGCTGGAGCGCCCATACGATCGGCAGCGTCTTCTTCCGCTTGCGCACGTCGCCGGCCTCCGGCTTGCCGGACTCCGTCGAGTTCCAGAAGGTGCCCTTCACGTCATCGGCCATCTGGAACGCCATGCCGAGGTCGTAGCCGAACCGCCGATAGGCTTCAATCACGTCCGCGTCGTCCGTCGCCAGGATGGCGCCCGCCTGGACCGATGCGGCGAGCAGCGCCGCCGTCTTGCGCCCGATCATCTCGAGGTAGGCATCGACGGTGACATCGGCGCGACGCTCGAAGCTGATATCCAGGTACTGCCCCTCGCACAGCGCCAGGCAAGTTTCGTCGTAGATCCGCATGAGCGCCAGGACGCGCGTCTCGCTGAATTCGTCGAGCAGCCGATACAGGGCCAGGCGCGACAGGGCGAAGAGGGCATCGCCGGCATTGATGGCCAGCGGAATCCCCCAGATGGCCCAGAGCGTGGGCCGATGACGGCGCTCGAGGTCGGCATCCTCGATGTCATCGTGAACTAGGCTGAAGTTGTGGCCGAGCTCTACCGCCGCGGCGCCGGGCAGTGCCGGCCGATAGTCGCCCGTGAGGGACTGGTAGGCCAGGGCGCCGAGCAGGGGGCGCAGGCGCTTGCCCCGAACGCTCGCATCGCCGTCCAGGCCGAGGTGGTACGAGAGCATTTCGTACAGCGATCGAGCGTGCCCGTCGCGCTCGTCGAGGACGCTCGACATCTCGGTCTCGATGTCGGCCAGGATGCGGCTAAACTCGGTCCTGATGTCCACGCCGGAAGGGTACCCGACCTCCTCGAGCAGCCGGGTCATGGCGCGAGGCTGGGCAGCGGGAAGATCGGCATCATGATCATGATACGCGTATGTAGCAAGTTCTACATCACGTCCCGATGAGCCCGCGACCGCGCGTCTACAAGACCGAGGCCATCGTGCTGCGCACGATGAACCTGGGCGAGGCCGACCGGGTCCTCACCGTGCTCACGCCGCGCCTCGGCAAGCTGCGCGTCATCGCCAAGGGGGTCCGACGCACACGATCGCGCATCGGTGGCGCGCTCGAGCCGTTCAGTGACGTGCAGCTCGTGCTGGCGGTCGGCCGGACCTTCGACGTCGTCACCTCGTCGTCGCTCGAGGATCCGCATCTCGGCCTGCGCAACGACCTCCACTCGACGGCCACCGCGTGGTATGTGATCGAGCTGGCGGACCGGTTCTGCGAGGGCGCCGCCGATTCGCACGAGGCCTTCCGCCTCCTGGCGCAATCGCTCTCCGCGCTGGACGCCGGCGCCGCCGTCCCGCGTGAGGTCGTGGCACGCTGGTTCGAGCTGGCACTCCTTGACGCCATGGGCTTTCGGCCTGAGCTGACGCGCTGCCTCGAGTGCGGCGCGACCATCGAGCCGGCCGGCAACGCGTTTTCGCCAGCGGCGGGCGGCGTGCTGTGCCCGCAGTGCGCGCATGCCAGCCACGGAGCGCGACCGGTCTCGGTCGCAGCGCTGAAGGTGATGCGACATCTCCAGCGCTCGCCGCTCGCCGGCGTCCTGCGGCTGCACCTCGAGGTCGCCGTCCAGCGCGAGATCGAGCGCCTGCTCCATGGCGCCGTCTCCGTGGTCCTCGAGCGCGAGCTTCGTTCCCGCGACTTCCTCGACGAGGTCGCCGCCCGCGAGGTATCGGCAGGCGTCGTGGAGGTGGGCTGAGTCCGGTCATCGGCTCCGGCTCGGGTTCGGTTCGCCTGCCGTTCGTTCGGCGGTATATCCCCCGAGTCTTACCAATGACGGGGCGACATCGACTCCCGCTGCGACCATTACCCCCAGGTCATGCCGGGAGCGCTTCTGGCCGCCGATCGGTCGTTCTCAAATCCACCGAGCAATAGGTCGTTCGGCGTCCAAGGGCCGGGATGCCGTCGCGGAACCGTCGACGTGCAGTCCAAGGTGCCCGGCCGCGACTGCGGAGACGCGACCGCGCGTCAGTCCGTGCGCCCAGGTTCGCATGGTTCGGGAGTGCGGCCCCATCGGATAGACTCGGGGACCCAATCGGTCAACATTCCGGTTGTCACTCAGGAGTCACCGCCGCTCGTGCCAGCCCCGAACTTCGACGTGATCGTCAGCCTCGCCAAGCGACGCGGGTTCGTCTTCCCGTCCAGCGAGATCTATGGCGGCATGGCCGGCTTCTGGGACTACGGCCCGCTCGGCGTGGAGCTGAAGAACAACATCAAGGCCGCCTGGTGGCGGCACATGGTTCAGCTGCGCGACGACGTCGTCGGCCTGGATGCCTCGATCATCATGAACCCGCGCGTCTGGGAGGCGAGCGGGCATGTGGCCGGCTTCAGCGACCCGATGGTCGACTGCCGCAACTGCAAGAACCGCTTCCGCGAGGACGATCTCAAGGGCAAGCCCGCCGAGATCGCCTGCCCGAACTGCGGGAACAAGGGGACGCTCACCGACGCGCGCCAGTTCAACCTGATGTTCTCGACCCACGTCGGCCCGGTGGCGGAGTCGTCGTCAGTTGCCTACCTGCGCCCCGAGACTGCGCAGGCTATGTTCGTCCAGTTCGAGAACGTCGCGACGAGCATGCGCCGCAAGCTTCCGTTCGGCATTGCTCAGATGGGCCGATCCTTTCGCAACGAGATCACGCCGGGCAACTTCATCTTCCGGCTGCGCGAGTTCGAGCAGATGGAGATGGAATTCTTTGTCCACCCGCGCGACGAGGACGAATGGTTTGCCCGCTGGGTCGAGACCCGTCACGCCTGGTGGACCGAGGTCCTCGGCATCTCACCCGAGCGTCTGCGGCTGCGTCCGCATGAGGCGGATGAGCTGAGCCACTACTCCAAGCAGACCACCGACATCGAATACGAGTACCCGATCGGCTGGTCCGAGCTCGAGGGCGTCGCCGACCGGACCGACTTCGATCTCCGCGCCCATGCGGCGGGGAGCGGGAAGAAGCTCGAGGTCTTCGACGAAGAGGCGGGAGAGCACGTCGTGCCCTACGTGATCGAACCGGCGATGGGTGTGGATCGCGCGTTCCTGACCGTGCTCGTCGACGCGTACACCGAGGAGCAGTTGGCGAAGGAGAGGCGCGTGGTGCTCCGCATCCGGCCCGAGCTCGCGCCGGTGAAGGCGGCCGTGCTGCCGCTGCTGCGCAACCGCCCCGAACTCGTGGAGCGGGCGCGGCGGCTGACGGCCGACACCAAGCCGCTCGTCGCCGCGATGTACGACGACACCGCGTCGATCGGCAAACTCTACCGGCGCCAGGACGAAATCGGCACTCCGTTCTGCGTCACGGTGGACCCGGAGTCACTCGAAGACGGGGCGGCGACAATCCGCGAGCGCGACACCATGACCCAGGAGCGCGTCGCGTTTGATCTCATCCCCCAGCGCATCGCCGATCTTGTGGCGGGACGGCGTTCCTGGGAGGGTCAGGCGAAGGAGCAGCGGGAGGGCTGACGCGCACCCATGACGGGACCAGGTCGCGACTCCGGCACCTCTCTGGACGAGGTGCGTGCAGCCTTCGATGGCGACAGCCACGAGGACGTGCTGCGGTTGACCGAGCGCATGCTGGCGGAGCGACCGGGCGACGATGCTGCTCACGAGTTTCGGGCTCGCTCACTGATGGCGTCCGGACGCCTGGCAGAGGCTGAGCGGCATGCGCAGGACGCCGTCCGGCTCGATCCCGACGAGATCCGCTATCGGGAGCTGCTCGCTCAGGTCCTCTCGACCGAGGGCGCACACCGAGATGCGGCCGCGGAGTTCGCTCGGCTGGCGCGCAACGATCCGCGCCAGGTGCAGTGGACCGTCGCGGAGGCCAAGGAACGGCTCGGCGCAGCGCAGCCGGCCATGGGCGTGGAGGCGGCCCGACGAGCGGTCAAGCTGGATCCCACGAATGGCCAGGCCCAGCTCGCGCTGTCGCAGGTGCTCGTTCGCACGGGGGACGCGCGCGGCGCGTTCCAGGCTGCCCGCCTGGCAGCCGCGCTGTTGCCCGATGACCCAATCGCCCGGGAAGCGCTGGCCGACGCTCACTGGCTCGCCGATGACGTCGCTGCCGCCTTCGCCGCGTTCCGAACGCTGTCCGGCGAGCTTGACGGAGCGGACGCGGCTCGTGTCACCGCGAAGGCCCGTGCCCTCTACCGGCAGCATGCCGGCTGGGTAGGGCGCCTTCTCGCCGAGGTTGGTCCGATCTTCAGGTTCGCGCTCGGCCGCGGCTGGCTCAGGATCGGACATTGAGCGGGCTGCGGGTGACCACGGCGCAGACGGAGGAGCTCGAACCGTCGCAGCTCGTGGAGCTCACGGCACTGTGCGAGGCTTCGTTCGGCGAGTCGTTCGCATCTGCCTGGGAGCGCGTGGGTCCTGGACTGCACGTCATGGGTGAGCTGGAGGGACGAGTGGTAACTCACGCCATGGTGGTCGACCGGCGCCTGTACCTCGGGCACGAGGCGGACGTGGCGCTGGACGTCGCCTACGTCGAGCACGTCGCCACGCTCCCCACGGTCCAGGGCTTCGGCCACGGATCGAGGACGATGCGGAGACTGGGAGACATCATCGGCGAGGCGTACACGCTCGGCGCGCTAGCCACCGGTCGCAGCCAATTCTACGAGCAGCTCGGCTGGATCACGTGGGCGGGACCGACATCGGTCCGCATGCCCGACGGTGAGCGATTGCGGAGTCCCACGCAGGACGGCCATGTGATGATCTTCCGCACGCCGCGCACTCCGGATGACCTCGAGCTCGGGGCTCCGATCTCGGTTGACTGGCGCGACGGCGATTCCTGGTAGGGGCGCCGAGAGAGCCGCCCGGGACCTACGCAGACCTATGGGGTTGACTCACCTCGCACAATGGTGGTGCCCAAACCTCACGAGGGACCTTTTGCCCAGGCGCCCACCCATCCCGTTCGCGGTGACGATCGCGCTCGTTATCGCTCTCACTCTCAGCCTCGCCGGCATCGCGTCGGCTCATCCTTCCGCTCCGTTCCCAGGGCCAGCGGGAGCAGCCCGTGGCGCCGATGGGCACGTGCGGCTCGTTCAGCACATCGAGCCGGGCGAGTTGGGCCTCGACCGCACCAGTGCGGTGACCTTCGCGCCCGATCGGGGCGTCCTCCTGATCAGCGGCCCGGATTCGGCGGGCGCCAGCGTCGTCGTCGCCAGCACCGCGCTCGGCTTGGTGACGAGCACCACGGTTGTTCCGCAAACGGTCGCAGAGTCGGCTGGTCTGGCGTACGACGCGACTACGGACACCCTGGTGGCCACGCCGATGGGGGATCAGCTCGTGGCTCTCGACGCGCCGGATGGAACGCTGCCCGCGGAGCCGGCGGTGACCGGTGGCCGCATCACCGGCCACGACGTGGGAACGCCCGCCGGCCTGGCCGTCGGGAATGACGGCTCCACCCGGCTGCTCGAGTCTGACGGCCGGGTCCTGGAGCTGGGCGGCAGTGGGGTCGACCGGAGCGTGGCGCGATCCCTCGACCTCTCATCGGCCAACGAGCCGCTCAGCGGCCTTGCGGCTGCATCCGACGGGAGGCTCCTCAGCGCAGCAGCCACCGGCGACACGATCTACGAGTTCAGCGACGCCGGCACACTGCTGGCCACGCGCGACATCGCGGACGCGGGCATCTCGCAGCCGCAGGGAATGGTGATAGCGCCAAGCGCGGACCCCACCGATGCGCCCGAGCGCTCGAGCCTGTACATCGCTGACGGCTCTGATGGGGCCAGTGGCGGTGTCTACGAGTTCGAGCTTGTCGCCACGCCGCTCGCCGCCTCGGTGCTCGCGACCCCGCTCGACACCGCGGCCCTGGTCAGCACGATCGAGGGCTCGGCGCTCACGCCGAACAGCCCCGATCCCTCTGGAATCACCTACGACGCCACCTTGGATCGACTCGTCATGACTGATGGGGAGATCGAGGAGGAGAAGAACAACTCGTATCCCTATCCCGGCACGAACGGGTGGGTCTTCCCCCGAGACGGCAGCGGGACCACGAGCGTGTTCGACACGACCGACGACGAATGCTCCGCCGACGGGGGCAGCCCGAACAATCGCGAGCCCGTGGGCATCGCGCGGAACCCGGACGACGGCCACTACTTCATCGCACGGGACGGGAGGAACCTCGTGTGGGAGCTTGACGCCGGCTTCTCGCCGTTGCGATGCCTCGCACTGAGTCCACTGGGCGTGGCGGACTCCGAGGGGATCGCCTATGGCAATGGACGCCTCTGGATCGCGGATGGCACGGGCGCGGAGATCTGGGAGATCGGTCCGGGCCCGAACGGGGTCTTCGGGATCGATTTCGCGAGCTCCGGACCCAATGACGACGTGGTCCTGGCCCACTTCGATACCGCTACCCTCGGCCAGCCAGATGCGGAGGGCGTCGAGTTCGACCACGTGAGCGGGACGCTCTACCTCGTCAGCAATGACGAAGGATCTGAGATTCTCGAGGTCAGCACGTCGGGATCGCCGCTGCGAACGATCCAGGTCAGCGGCGTCGTCCTCGACGCTCCTCGTGGGCTCGGCCTGGCTCCGGGAACCGACGGATCGGCCCAGAACCTGTGGATCGCGGATGCTCGCGTCGATAACAACAACAACGGCGGCGCGATCGATGGACGAATCTACGAATTCAACCTGGGCTCGTCTCCGCCGCCGCCCCCGCCCGGCGCCCCGGACACGACGATCACCAGTGGACCCTCGGGCACCACCAGCTCGACCGATGCCAGCTTCGCCTTCACCGGCACGTCCGGCACCGACAGCTTCGAGTGCCAGCTCGATCTCGCCGGCTTTACGCTCTGCACCTCGCCGCAGGCCTACAGCGGCCTGGCGCTGGGTGACCACACCTTCGAGGTGCGGGCCGTGGCGGCCGGCGTCCCTGATCCGACTCCCGCCTCGCGAACATGGACGATCGATGCGTCACCGCCACCACCGCCGTCGGGTGACAACCTGCTGCTGAACTCCGGCTTCGAGCAGGCCGATCCGGCCAACCATCCCACCGACTGGGAGGTCGAGCCCGACTTCACGCGCTCGACCGGCTCCGTTCACGGCGGCGGCTACGCCGGATTGCACCAGAGCGCCAGCAACGCGGGCTACCGCGTCTACCAGACCGTGGCCGTCACGGCCGGCAGCGACTACACCTTCAGCGGCTGGGCCGACGTCGGCAGCCAGGCCAACGGCGGCTTCAAGTTCCAGGTCAAGCTCCAATGGCGCAACGCGTCGGGCAAGATCTCGACGGTCAAGCTCACGGAGCTCACCGGACCCACTTCCGGCTGGACCGAGCTGACCGCGACCGACACCGCACCTGCCGGAGCGACCGAGGTGCGGGTGATGATGACCCTGCGCAACCTCAACGGCTCCGTGTACGTGGACGACTTTGGGTTCGCCCCGACGCCGTAGGGTTCGATCGCCTGCCGCAACGAGCTAGACGGACTCCGCGGTAGTATTGGTCCCCACCCGAGTTTACGAGGACCCACTCGCCGCATGGCCACGAGCGCCCGAAAGCCCGCCACGACCCGTCGCAAGCCGCGCCATTCGACCTCGAAGTCGAAGGCCGCGGCCGCGAAGAACGGACAGCTGATCTACACCTTCGCCGAGGGCAACGCGAGCATGCGCTCGACGCTCGGCGGCAAGGGCGCCGGACTGGCGGAGATGACGAACGCGGGGCTTCCGGTCCCTCCGGGCTTCACGATCACGACTGAAGCCTGCAACGCCTATTACGCAGCGGGCAAGGAGATGCCGGCTGGGCTGTGGGACGACACCGTCGCCCACATGCAGGCGCTCGAGAAGCAGACCGGCAAGGGCTTCGGCGACCCGGCCAACCCGCTCCTCGTGAGCGTCCGCTCCGGAGCGGCCTTCAGCATGCCCGGCATGATGGACACCGTCCTCAACCTCGGTCTGAATCCCGATACGGTCCAGGGTCTGATCGGCCTGACCGGCAACGAGCGCTTCGCGTGGGATGCCTGGCGACGCTTCGTGGCGATGTTCGGCCGTATCGTGCTGGGGCTCAAGGCGGAGGACTTCGACAAGCCGTTCGACGAGCTCAAGGAGAACGCGAAGGCGAAGCTCGACACCGACCTCACGGCGGACCAGCTGCGTGACATCGGCAACCGGTTCGCCGAGATCGTGAAGGACAAGACGGGGGAGGAGTTCCCGACCGATCCGTATCGGCAGCTGGAACTCGCCGTGCGGGCCGTGTTCGACTCGTGGTTCGGCAAGCGCGCCCACGACTACCGGGAGTTCAACAGGATCCCGCACGATCTTGGAACGGCCGTGAATGTCGTCACCATGGTCTTCGGCAACATGGGCGATGACTCGGGAACGGGCGTTGCCTTCACACGTGATCCGAACACCGGCGAGAGCGCGCTGTACGGCGAGTACCTGACGAACGCCCAGGGCGAGGACGTCGTGGCCGGCGTGCGGACGCCCGAGAAGATCAGCCAGATGCGCGACGCGATGCCCGAGGTGTACGCGCAGTTCCAGGAGATCGCGAATCGGCTCGAGGGGCACTACCGCGACATGCAGGACCTCGAGTTCACCATCGAGCGCGGCAAGCTCTACATGCTCCAGACGCGCTCCGGCAAGCGGACGGCGCCGGCCGCGGTGAAGATCGCCGTCGACATGGTGAACGAGGGCGTGCTGAGCAGGGAGGAGGCACTCCAGCGTGTCGATCCCGCCCAGATCGTCCAGCTCCTCCTGCCGCGCTTCGACGACTCGGCAAAGGAGAAGGTGGGGGATCGGCTCCTCGGCAAGGGCCTGAATGCCTCGCCGGGGGCCGCGGTGGGCCAGGCGATCTTCGACCCCGACCGAGCCGTGGCAGCCAAGGAAGCCGGCAACCCGGTGATCCTGGTGCGCATCGAGACCAGCCCTGATGACGTCCACGGAATGCTGGCCGCGAAAGGGGTGCTCACCGCTCGCGGTGGCGCGACCAGCCACGCGGCGGTCGTCGCGCGCTCGATGGGCCTGCCGTGCGTGGCCGGCGCCGAGACGCTGAAGATCGACTACGCGAAGCGCCAGATGCGCGCGGGGTCGGCAACGGTGCAGGAGGGCGACCTCATCAGCATCGATGGCACGACCGGTGAGATCTACGCCGGCGAGCTGCCGACCATCGAGGCCCGCTTCGAGGACGAGCACGACCTGGCCACACTGCTGGGCTGGGCCGATGAAGTACGCACGATGCAGGTCTGGGCCAATGCCGACTATCCGCGCGACGCCGAGCGCGCTCGCGCGTTCGGTGCCCAGGGCATCGGCCTATGCCGAACGGAGCACATGTTCTTCGAGGAGGATCGCCTGCCGACCGTGCGCCGCATGATCCTCAGCGCCCACGCTGCGACCGCCGCCAAGGCAAAGGCCGATGACGATCGATCCGACGAGGAGCGCGAAGCGATCACGACGTTCGACTCCGCTTTGGCCGAGCTCGAGAAGCTGCAGACTGATGACTTCGCTGGCCTCTTCCGGGCGATGGATGGCCTGCCGGTCGTTATCCGGCTCATCGACCCGCCGCTGCACGAGTTCCTGCCCTCCTACGAGGAGCTGGTGGCCGACACCACGCGTCTGCGAACCACGCTCGAGCTGACGGGCAGCGACGGCCTCGTCCAGCAGGGCCTGGTCAAGCTGTTCGGGAAGCAGGACGCCGGGCGCGCCATGCGCAAGCTGCGGCTCACGAAGGCCGGTCAGTCGGGGGTCGCTCGCGAGCTGGCCGACAAGGAAGAGCTGCTGCATGCCGTCGAGGCCATGCGCGAGCAGAATCCGATGCTCGGCCTGCGCGGCGTGCGGCTCGGGCTGATGGTGCCCGACATCGTGAAGATGCAGGGCCGCGCCATCCTGGCCGGGGCGGCGCGTGTCGCTGCGGAGGGCCTCACGCCCCTGCCGGAGATCATGATTCCGCTCGTCGGGCACGTGAACGAGCTCCGCCAGACGCGGGAGATCCTCGAGGCCGAGGTTGGACGCATCGTCGAGAGCAGCGGGCAGCAGGTGAACTACAAGTTCGGCACGATGATCGAGGTGCCGCGCGGCGCGTTGACCGCCGACGAGATCGCCGAGCATGCCGACTTCTTCAGCTTCGGCACGAACGACCTGACCCAGATGGGCTTCGGGTACTCGCGTGACGACGCGGAAGGCAAGTTCCTCATGCAGTACGTCGACCGCAAGGTGCTGCCCGACAACCCGTTCCAGGTGCTGGACGCCGCGGGGATCGGCCAGCTGGTGCGCATCGGCGTCGAGAAGGGCCGATCAACGAAGAAGAACCTGAAGATCGGGATCTGCGGCGAGCATGGCGGCGACCCGCAGAGCATCGCGTTCTGCCATCAGGTGGGGCTGGACTATGTGAGCTGTTCGCCCTTCCGCGTTCCCGTCGCACGGCTTGCCGCCGCGCAGGCGGCGATCGCCAAGACGGAGACGCGGGACAAGTAGGCCGTCGCGTCGGCTATCCTTGCCGCTGACCGGTCGGCCCGACGGTTCGCGCCCCCATCCGTGACCGCCGGGTCTCACCTCGCCCTTCGTGCGCATCATGCGTAGCTCCGGCGCAGACCCGGTCACGCACCGCGTTGACCGGTGAGCGTCGATCCGGTGGGCTGATCCTCGAGGTTGAGATTGGATTCTTGGTATGTGCTGGGCGCAGGGGTGTCCGCAGTCGCGGGCCTCGCGCTTGCCGCATTCTTCGCGCGGCAGGTGCACGCCGCCGATCCGGGCAATGACCGGATGCGTGAGCTCATGGCGGCCATTGCCGAGGGGGCCATGGCCTTCCTTCGGCGTGAGTACACGGTGCTGGCCGGCTTCGTCGTCATCGTGGCGCTACTGATCTTCGCGATCCCCGATTATCGGTTCCTGGGCGCCGGCGCCTACCTGTTCGGGGCGATCACGTCGGGCGCCGCCGGGTTCGTCGGCATGAAGATCGCCACGGCAGCGAATGCTCGCACGGCTGAGGCCGCCCGAGTCGGCGGCGTCGGGCTCGCGTTGCCGCTGGCATTCCGCGGCGGAGCGGTGATGGGCTTCAGCGTCGCCGGACTCGGACTGCTGGGCGTCACCGCCCTCTTCTTCCTGTTCATTCAGCTGTTGGCCGTGGCCAATGCAACCACCCTGATCGCCGCATTCGGGCTCGGCGCCAGCAGTATCGCGCTCTTCGCGCGCGTCGGCGGCGGAATCTACACCAAGGCCGCCGATGTGGGGGCCGACCTGGTCGGCAAGGTGGAGGCCGGCATACCTGAGGACGATCCGCGCAACCCGGCAGTCATCGCGGACAACGTTGGGGACAATGTCGGTGACGTGGCCGGCATGGGAGCCGACCTGTTCGAGTCATACGTCGGCTCCATCGTGGCGCCGATCGTTCTTGGCGCCGTGATCTTCGCCGGCACCAGCCAGCCGACCGCCGGCATCGTCTTCCCGCTTGCGGTGGCGGGGATCGGCATGCTGAGCAGCATTGTCGGCGCCTTCTTCGTGCGGACATCGGAGGGCGGCAACCTCGGCGCGGCGCTGCATCGCGGCACGAACGTCGCGGCGGCCCTGACGGCGATCGGAACGGCGGGGATGGCTGTCGTCATCTTTGGTCCCGTGGCCGAGGTTTCCCAGCCGCTGTTCTTCGCCGCCGCCATCGTCGCCGGCCTCGTCGCCGGCCTGGCGATCGGCCGTCTCAGCGAGTACTACACCTCCGACCACCACGCGCCGGTGCGGCACATTGCCGATCAGGCGCAGACCGGGCCGGCGACCGTGATTCTCGCCGGCTTCGCAACCGGCATGCGCTCGACCGCGTCGAGCATCTTCGTCATCGCCGCCGCCATCATGACCGCGTTCGTATTCGGCAACCTGGCCATCCCCGGCAACGACGGCTCAGGCATCTACGGTATCGCTTTGGCGGCCATCGGCATGCTGGCGACGACCGCCATCACGGTCAGCGTGGATGCCTATGGACCGATAGCCGACAACGCCGGGGGCATTGCCGAGATGGCCGGCCTGCCGCCCGAGGTTCGCCGCGACACCGACGCGCTCGACTCGCTCGGAAACACGACCGCCGCAATGGCCAAGGGTTTCGCGGTTGGGTCGGCGGCGCTCACTGCGCTCGCCCTTTTCCGATCGTTCACCGAAACGGCCAACATGGCGCTCGTCGAGGCGGGCCGCGCCACGATCGTGCTTGACATCACGGATGTCGCCGTCACCGTGGGGCTATTCATCGGCGCCATGCTGCCGTTCCTCTTTGCTGCGCTCACCATCGAGGCCGTTGGCCGCGCCGCGAACGCGATGATCGTCGAGGTCCGTCGCCAGTTCCGCGAGATCCCGGGGCTTCGCGAAGGAGCTCCCGGCGCGCGGCCGGAGTACGGGCACTGCGTCGATATCAGTACCGCGGCGGCCCTGCGCGAAATGGTCGTGCCCGGTGCCCTTGCGATCGTGACGCCGCTGGTCATCGGCTTCATCAGTCTCCAGGCGCTCGGCGGATTCCTCGTGGGTGCGCTGGTGAGCGGCTTCCTGCTCGCCATCTTCATGGCGAATGCGGGCGGCGCGTGGGACAACGCAAAGAAGTTCGTGGAGGCCGGCAACATCGGCGGAAAGGGCAGCGACGCCCACCACGCGGCAGTGGTCGGCGATACGGTCGGTGATCCCCTGAAGGACACGGCGGGCCCATCGATGAACATCCTCATCAAGGTGATGAGCGTCGTCTCCCTCATCGCCGTTCCGGCCTTTGTCGGGTTCCAGCCGTTCTAGGCGGAGAGTTCGTCTCCGTCCAGGATGCATCCCGGATCGAGGCCGTCGATAAGGAGATCGTGGTCATTGTCGATCCCGTCAGCGCAGTTCGACGTCGGTGGATCTGGGGTTGGGTCAGGCGTGGGCTCAGGCGTCGGTGCCGGAGTGGGATCCAGCGTCGGCGCCGGAGTGGGCGTGGGTGGCTGAGTCGGGGTGGGCGCCGGCTCGACTGACGGGGCTGGAGATGGCGATGGCGTGCCCGGGAGCGAACGAACGGGCACTGGTGTCGATGGTGACGCCGAGGCCCCGGGCACGGACGCCCCGGGCGTGGGTGTCAACCCCGGGTTCGCCGGACACGTGACCGGCGTGCAGAACGAGGTCCCAGGAGTCGGGGAGCGGGTCGGCTGCGGTGCGTCAACGATCTGCGGCGTCGTGGGAGTGAACGCGGACGTGGTCGGCTCGGCGACGCCCCCCACGATGACCGGGCCAGCGCTCGGGGATTCTGTCGGCGCTGCGGATCGTGCGGCTGACGCGCTGGGCGACGGTGATGCCATGTCCGAGCGTGATGGTCGGAACAGCGCGCCGAGCACTCCCTCGTACTGCTGCTCGGGCTCAGCTGCGAATGGGACGCCGCCGGCAAAGGGGTCCGACGGTCCGTGCACCAGGTAGCCGACGAGCGACGGGAGCGTCAGGACGATGAGCACGAAGCCCAAGGCACTGCCGCCGATGCCAACGATCCGGCGATTCAGGAGGGGCACACCGCGGCGGCGTGCGGGCGGGGTGGAAGGCACGATGGTGGGAAAAGCCTCGGATTGGCAGGGACGCTCAGCGGACTATACCCCTGTGGACCGAACTGCACCACAGCGCTCCTTGACCGACTGACCCACTCGTCGGTCGCTCATCATGGACTTGGGTCGGGAGGCGCCTCCGATGGATTCTCGCTCACCGATGGCTGCGGAGACGGCGTCGGACTGAGTGTCGGCGCTACGCTCGCACTCGGGATCGGCGACGGAGTCGGCGTCGGAGACCGGCCGGGCAGGGTGGGTGTCGGCACAGCACTTCTCTGCGGCGTGGCGGTGGCCGCCGGAGTGACCGGTGCTAGCGGCCCCCGCACGGGCACGGGTACTTGGGATGGCAGATTCGGAGTTGATTCCGCGGGCGGGACGCCTGGCAGCGTTGGGCTGGCCGTCGGGGTTGGGCTGTCCGACGCCGTCGGATGTGAGGCACTGGGTGGGCCTGCGGCATCCCCGAGGACGCCCTCGCTGATCGCTGTTGATGTGGGCTCTGCTGACACCGGAAGCGAGCTCCCTTGCATGATGTTCCCGGCGATCACAGCGGCGACGAGGAGGCCGCCAGCCGCGGACGCCCAAACTCCCATGCGCTGCGGGGTGATTCCTCGCTGGGGCCCGAGTGCCCACGCGTGGTCGGCCGGAGGGATCGGCGCCGCGCCCACGTCGATCGCCACGAGGCGGTCAATGGCGGTCGCATGCAGGAGGCACCGATCGCAGCTCCATGCGTGAATGGCTACGTCCCGAGGCAGCTCCATCGCTCCGCCCTGGTCCAGCCACTCGTCAAATCGATCGTGCAGGTTGCTCACTCGATGACGCGCGCCACGATGGATCGAATCTCCCCCACGAAAGGCCCATCCTTTTGGGCGGGTGCGTCAGTCGATGTGTATGACGCGACGTACTTGCTGCGTGCTGTGTGGAGCAACGTGTCGAATCGGCGGCCGCGGCGCCCAACGATCGTTTCCGCGTCACCGCGGCCGAACCGCTCGACGTACCACGCGATCACTGCCGCTCGCTCAATGCGCGACAGCTTGCCCAAGGCCTTCAATACCGAGGAATCCACGCCGAGCCGATCGTCGACGAGCTCCGTCGCTCCGTGCGGCCACGCCATACGGCCGGCCTTGCGGGCGCCTACGACGACGTGCGACCGGAGCCACGCAGCGCCACGCTCTGGATGCCGCAGCCTCCCGACTCGCCGGGTTCCGTCGCGCAGCGCGTCTCCGGTAAGCCGCCCGGCCAATTCGGCATCATTCAGTGTCAGCAGAAGCGCGAATCCATGGAGCCGATGCCCGTGGAGGTCGCGGAAGGCCGCCGAGATCACGTCTGGCGTCTGATGGCGGGCTCCGGGCGTCCTCGAGGCGCTTGCCGTCATAGAGTGTCCTGTGGGTAGGTGCGGTGGAGTTAGGTCCGGATTCTAGCGCGCTGCACCCGACAATCGGGAATCGACCGTACGCGTCCCGACTTGACTTTATGCTAGAATCAGTCTCAACCCCTTGACAAACCCCTTGACAAGCGCGGGGACAGTCCGCGCGAGGATCGATTCGATCAGCACGTCGTCCGGCATCGTTGCCGAGATCAAGTCGAAGCTCCCCGTCGCCGATGTGGTCGGCGAGACCGTCGCCCTCAAGCGGGCGGGCACCGTCCACAAGGGTCTCTGCCCCTTCCACGCCGAGAAGACGCCCTCGTTCATCGTGACCCCGGATCGCGAGACGTGGCATTGCTTCGGGTGCGGGGAGCATGGAGACATCTTCACCTTCCTGATGCGGCGGGACGGTCTCGACTTCCGTGAGGCGCTCGCCCGTCTTGCCGATCGGGCCGGCGTCGAGCTCAGCGAGCACAGTGCTCGGGAGGATCGGCTCAAGCGTCGCCTGCGCGAGGCCCTGGAGGCCGCGATCGCCTGGTATCGCGAGGTTTTGCTCCAGGCGCAGC
>JAGXHP010000127.1 GCA_024636135.1 Chloroflexota bacterium | reverse complement strand
CGGTTGCGCTGTTCGGGTTGCCTGTCCGGCTACTCGGTCGAGCGTCCTCCATCCCGCCATCCAAGAAGGATGACGAGCCGAAGAATGCTGATAAGTACGAGCACCCCGAGAATCCCGGACGAAACCGGGCGCACGGTGGACTCGGCGGCGACGATGCCGCGCTCAGTGGACATGGGGCGACCCTACCAGTGCTGTCAACCCCGGTCGATCTTCGTGCTCAGGTTGGCGCGGGCGCCGTCCCGAAAAGGTCGCCGCGCTCTCAGTGGATATATCACTACTGCTATATCGGCTGACGGCGAGCGCACGGCCTCCGGTCGGGTGTAGCCGCTTTCATCAAAGGCCGCGAGCCGTCAGTCCTGCACACGCCGAAGGTTCGCCGTCATCCTTGCGCCGGTGGTCACCGCGCCCTGGGACGCCGATGAGACAAGCGCCGCGTACTTCGCCAGCACCCCACCGGGATACCGAGGTTCAGGCGGCGACCAGGCAGCCAGTCGTCGCCCAACCTCGTCAGCGTCGACCTCCAGGTTGAGCTTTCGAGCCTCGACGTCGATCGACACGGTGTCGCCCTCCTGGACGATGGCGATCGGCCCGCCCAGGGCTGCCTCCGGCGCCACGTGCCCGATCATCAGTCCATGGGTTCCGCCACTAAACCGGCCGTCGGTGAGCAGCGCCACGTCGCCACCGAGGCCCTCGCCGACCAGCGCGGCGGTGACCGACAGCATCTCCTGCATGCCCGGCCCGCCGACCGGTCCCTCGTAGCGAATGACGACGACATCGCCGGGGCCGATGCGCTGCGCGCGCACCGCGTCGTAGCATGCCGCCTCCGAATCGAAGACACGCGCCGGACCGCGGAACTGCCGCATCTCGTGGCCGGCCAGCTTCACGACGCAGCCGTCGGGAGCGAGCGAGCCGCGCAGGATCGCCAGCCCGCCGGTCGGCTTGATCGGGTGTTCGAACGCGACCACCACTTCCTGGCCGATGGTCTCAACGGCCGCGTCGGCGATCTCGGCCAACGTCCTGCCGTCAACGTTGCGGGTCGAACCGTCCAGCAGCTTACCCTTGAGCAGCTCGCGCGCGACGAGCCCGATCCCGCCGGCCTCGTGGATGTCGAGCGCGGTGAACCGCCCGCCGGGCATGAGCGACGCGACGATCGGCGTCTGATCGGCGATCCGGTCGAAGTCCTCCAGCTCGAGTGGAATCCCGAGCTCGTGCGCGATCCCGAGCAGATGGAGCACGCCGTTCGTTGAGCCGCCGGTGGCCGCGACCGAGGCGATCGCGTTGTCGATGGCCGCCCGGGTCATGATCGATGACGGCCGGACGCCGTCGTTGACCAGCTCCATCACCAGCTCGCCGGAGCGACGGGCCGCGTCGAGCTTGGTGGGATCGGTGGCCGGGATGCCGTTCAGGCCGCCCGGCGAGATCCCGAGGAACTCGAGCGCCGTGCTCATCGTGTTCGCCGTGAACTGGCCACCACAGGCGCCCGGTCCCGGGCACGAGAGATCCTCGATCTCGCGCAGCTCCTCCAGGGAGATCTTCCCGGCCCGATACGCGCCGATTGCCTCGAACACCGTGACCACGGTCGCGTCGCGCTTGCCCCGGATGACGCCGGGGTTGATCGTCCCGCTGTACAGCACGAGGCCCGGCAGGTCGAGGCGTGCGAGCGCCATCGCGGCGGCCGGGATCGTCTTGTCGCAGCCAACCACGCAGACCACGCCGTCGAACAGGTGGCCCCGCGCAACGAGCTCGATCGAGTCGGCAATGACCTCGCGGCTGACGAGCGATGCCTTCATGCCCTCAGTGCCCATCGACACGCCATCGGAGACGGCGATCGTGTTGAACTCCATCGGCGTCCCGCCCGCCGCCCGGATCCCGGCCTTGACGTGCTCGGCCAGCTCGCGCTGGTTGTAGTTGCACGGCATCGTCTCGATCCACGTCGTCCCGACGCCGACGATCGGCTTCGCGAGGTCCTCGTCGGTGAAGCCGATGGCCTTGAGCATGGCGCGCGCGGCGGCGCGATCGGGCCCGTCGAGGAGGACGCGCGAGTGTTCGCGCGGATCGTAGGCGTGGTTTGGCTCGGTCATGGGCCGGACTATAGGCGACCTGTCGAGAGCCGCCGGGTTACGTGGGGACGGGCGATGCAATCCGCTCTGACCACGCCTCAACCGGCGAGGAGCGTCCACGCAGGTCCAGGCGCCACCGACGAAGCCGACCCAGGCCTCCCCGGTGTGGACGCCGATTCCCACGGGGAGGGACACCTCGCGCAGGATTGATCGGGCGGCCTCCGACGGCATGGACGGCATGGTTCCCCGTGAAGGCCGGGATGAACAGCGCCATGATCCCGTCGCCGAGGAGCTTGTCGACGAGACCGCCGGGCTCCCGGATGGCGTGGCTGGCGATGCGGACGTACTCGTTCACCGCCGCCGAGTAGGCGCGTGCGCCGATCTCCTCGGCCACTCCCGTGGAGCCCCTGATGTCTGCGAACAGGACCGTGATCTCGATCTCCGTCCCGCCCGGATGCTTCGTCGACTGCACGTAGCACCGGTTGCAGAGCTGGGGGTTCGGCGCATAGGGACCGAAGCCGAACAGCTTGCCGATCGGCCCCCCGATACCCCCATGCGGTGAGAGGCACACCTTGCAGCGCGGATCCGAAGGAAGGTGGCGAAAGATTCGGCGCTGCCGAACAAGGCTCGGGTGCGCTCCCATCAGCACGTCGTGCCACTCGGGATTGTCGATCCGTTCCTGCTCGTCGCTCATCAGCGCACTCTATCTGTCAGAGCCGCCCAGAGCGAGCCCTTGACGAATCGGCTACGGTCGCATCACCGATGAATGATCACACCCCCAACTCAGCACGCCCACGCACGATCGTCGACAAGATCTGGGACGAGCACCTCGTCACGCCCGGAACCGATGGTGCGCCCGACATCCTGGCGGTCGACCTCCACCTCGTTCACGAGGTGACCAGCCCGCAGGCCTTCGATGGCCTCCGCGACCGCGGCCTGCGCATGCGCCGGCCCGACCAGACGCTCGCCACCGTCGATCACTCCATCCCGACCACCGACCGTAGCCTGCCGATCGCCGATGAGATCGCCGCGACACAGGTGAGCCGCCTCGAGCAGAACTGTGCCGAGTTCGGCATTCCGCTGCATGGCATCGGCTCGCCGCACCAGGGGATCGTCCACGTCATCGGTCCCGAGCTGGGGCTCACGCAACCGGGCATGACGATCGTGTGCGGCGACTCGCACACCGCGACCCACGGCGCATTCGGGGCCCTTGCGTTCGGCATCGGCACCACCGAGGTCGAGCACGTCCTTGCCACCCAGACGCTGCTCCAGCGGCGCCCGAAGACGTTCGAAGTGCGCGTGGACGGCACGCTGCACCCCGGCGTGACGGCAAAGGACATCATCCTCAGCCTGCTGTCCCGGATCGGCATCGGCGGGGGGAACGGTCACGTGTTCGAGTACGGCGGATCGGCGATCCGCGGCCTCGGCATGGAGGGCCGCATGACGATCTGCAACATGAGCATCGAGGGCGGGGCACGGGCCGGCCTGGTCGCCCCGGACGACACCACCTTCGAGTACGTGGCGGGGAAGCCGCACGCGCCGCACGGGTCGGACTGGGAAGCCGCTCTCGATCGTTGGCGTGCGCTGCCGTCCGACGAGGGCGCGGTCCACGACCGGAGCATCAGCTTCGACGCCGGCGAGCTCACGCCGATGGTCACCTATGGCACGAATCCCGGCATGGGCTTCCCGATCACCGACCGTATTCCCGACCCCGAGGCGCTGACGGACGCGAACCAGCGTGACTCGCTGCGCGCGGCCCTCGCCTACATGGGGCTGAACCCCGGCGAACCGCTCTTGGGCAAGGCGATCGACGTCGTCTTCATCGGCTCGTGCACGAACTCGCGCATCAGCGACCTGCGCGAGGCTGCCCGCATGCTGCGTGGGCGAAAGGTGGCGGACGGCGTTCGGGTCATGGTCGTCCCCGGGTCGACCGAAGTGAAGCGCCAGGCCGAAGAGGAGGGTCTGGCGGCGGTGTTCCGCGAGGCGGGCGCCGAGTGGCGCGAGGCCGGCTGCAGCATGTGCATCGCCATGAACGGCGACCAGCTCAGCCCCGGTCAGTACAGCGTCAGCACCAGCAATCGCAACTTCGAGGGCAGGCAGGGCAAAGGCGGCCGAACCTTCCTGGCCTCGCCGCTCACCGCGGTGGCCTCCGCCGTGACCGGCCGGCTGTCCGACCCGAGGGCGCTGCTGTGAGCCTCGAGCCGTTCTCGTCGGTGACGTCGGCCGCGGTGCCCATGCCCCGCAACGACATCGACACTGACCAGATCATTCCGGCGCGCTTCCTCAAGACGGTGAATCGCGCTGGCCTGGGCGACCAGCTCTTCTTCGACTGGCGCTACCTGCCCGATGGCAGCCCGAACCCCGACTTCGTGATCAACCGCCCGGAGATGGCGGGTCGCGCGATCCTCGTGGCGGGTGACAACTTCGGCTGCGGCTCCTCCCGCGAGCACGCGCCCTGGGCCCTCACCGCCTGGGGCATCCGCGCCGTCATCAGCAGCAGCTTTGCCGACATCTTCCGCACCAACGCGCTCAAGAACGGCCTGCTGCCGGTCGCGGTGCCGCCGGAGGAGCTGTCGCGGATCGCGTCGATACTCGAGGCCGAGCCCGAGGCCGAGCTGACGGTCGATCTCGAGGCCAGCGAGCTGCGCCTGCCCGACGGATCCGCGATCCCGTTCACGATCGACGCTTTCGCCCGGCGCATGATCCTCGACGGCACCGATGAGCTCGGCTACCTCCTGGCACGCGAACCCGACCTCGAGGCGTACGAGCGGGCGCACCCGCCCCCAGTCTCCACGCTTGCCGCTGACTAGGGCGTCACGCTCATCAGCCGGAGTGCCGCCGCTGTCAGGCGATATATCACTACTGATATAGCCGCTGACGTGGCGCCGCCGTCGCGTGATGGAGTCCGATGAACCCAGTCGTCGAGCTTCGCGATGTCACGGTTCGCCGTCAGCGTCGCGAGATCGTCTCGCATGTCAGCTGGACCATCGGGGACGGGGAGCGCTGGGTCGTCCTCGGGCAGAACGGTGCGGGCAAGACGACGCTGGTCAGGATTCTCAGCACGTACCTCCGGCCGTCATCGGGATCGGTAGAAATCCTCGGTCGGCCCCTCGCGCGCACGGACGTCGCCGAGCTGCGACCCCGGATCGGCTACCTGAGCCCGTCGTTGGCCGCGATGTTTCCACCGGAGCTCACCCCGCGCCAGATCGTCAATGCGGCCCAGGCCGGGGCGGTCCTGCCCTGGTACGTAGACCCCGGCCGCGTCCGGCAGGATCGAACGGACGAGGCGCTCGCCAGCGCCGGCATGGCCGACGCCCGGGAGGACTCCTACGCCACGTTCTCGTCGGGCGAGCAGCTGCGAATCCAGCTGGCGCGCGCTCTCGTGACCGAACCCCGGGCGCTGCTCCTTGACGAGCCGATGGCGTCGCTCGACATCGGCGGCCGGGAGACGCTCGTCGCCACCCTGGCTCGAATCGCGAATGGGCCGATCGGCGCGATGGTGGTCGTGCTCCATCGGCTGGAGGACATTCCGCCGGGTTTCACTCATGCCGTGCTGCTTCGGGAGGGCCGTCTCACCGCGGCCGGTCCGATCGACGCGGTGCTCGTGGACGAGGAGCTGTCGAAGGCGTTCGACACGCCGCTGCGGGTGACCCGTGCCGAGGGTCGCTTCAGTGCGGCTGGTGCCGACCCTCGCTGATGTCGCGCGTCAGGCGCCTGATTCCGCGGCAAGCAGCCAGTCCATGGCCTCGAGGTAGCCGCGCCAGCCCTTCCCGATGACCTGGTGCCGGGTCGCCGGTGCGGTGACCGACACCTTGCGCCATGGCTCGCGCGCGTCGATGTCGGTGATGTGGACCTCCACCGCGGGGCGACCCGAACCGCGCACCGCGTCGTGCAGGGCGTACGAAGTGTGGGAGAGCGCCCCGAAGTTGCAGACCAGCGCGTCGTAGTCGAGCCGCTCGATACGGTCGATCAGCGCGCCCTCGTGGTTCGATTGGAACGCCTCGAGCAGCGAACCGCGTTCGAGGGCGTGCGCGCGGGCCGACTCGACGATCTCGTCGAGCGTCGTGGTGCCGTAGATCTCCGGCTCGCGCCGTCCGAGCGTGCCCAGGTTCGGTCCGTTGAGGAGGAGGATGCGCATCGGCTCATTCTCCTCCTGCGACGCCGAACGATCCCAGGACGCGCATCGAGCTGGTGTGCCGCCGCAGCCCCGGCAGGGCCGATGCAAGCGGATCCAACGCCGCGTCGCCCGCGACCTGTACCAGGAATCGATACCGCCACGGACCGCTGCCCGACGGCCGGGACTCGATGCGGCTGAGGTTGATCCCCGCCTCGGCGAGCGATCCCAGCGCGCGGTACAGGTCTCCCGGCGTGTGGCCGGTCTCGAAGGTGATGAGCGTCTCCCGCGCCGCATCCTCCGGTGGTGCGAGAGAGCCCGCGGGGTCGACGTCGCCACCGTCCTCCCGCCGCAGGACCGCGAAGCGCGTCATGTTGTGGGCCGCATCCTGGATGTCGGCGGCCGCGATCTCCAGCCCGTAGCGCTCGGCGGCGGCAGCCGAAGCGATCGCGGCCGCGTCCCGCTCGCCACGGCTCGCGAGCTCTCGAGCGGCTCCGGCGGTGTCGGCCGCGGGGACGACGTCCCAGGCTTGGCCCGACAGGAATCGCTCGCATTGCGCCAGCGCCTGCCAGTGGCTGCTGACGCGCCGGATCTCGCCGATCGTGACGCCCTGCAGGACCAGCAGCTGGTGGCGAATCGGCAGCAGGAGCTCCCCGATCACCTGGAGGTCGCCGTCGGCAAGCGCGTCGAGCGCGTCGCCCACCGTGCCGGCCAGAGAGTTCTCGAGCGGCAGGACGCCGGCATCGGCGCGGCCATCCTCGACGGCGGCGCACACCGCCGGAAATGTCGCCATCGGCAGCGGGGTGACGCCGTTCCCGAACCAGCCGATGACGGCCTCCTCCCCGAACGCACCGGGCTCTCCCTGGTAGGCGACGGTCGTCACGCCGCAATCGCCGACAGCGCGGCCTCCACCTCGGCGTCGGTGACGTCATCGGCCTCGATCACGCGCCCGATCTCCATCGGCAGGATCCACCGTTGCCGCCCGGCATGTCGCTTCTTGTCGCCGAGCATGGCGCTGCGGACGATTCCAGGGTCGAACGAGCGACGCAGGCTGAATCCCAGGGCGTCGAGCAGGGAATCGAGACGTTCGGAGAGTTCGGGGTCCGCGCCTCGCCCGGCGGCGATGGCGGTCACCGCGCGCAGCCCGAGGGCCACGGCCGCGCCGTGGGACAACCCGTACCCCGATTCAATCTCAACCGCGTGGCCGATGGTGTGGCCGAGGTTGAGCGTCCGACGCTCCCCGGTCTCGAACGGATCGCGATCGCAGACGCCGATCTTCAGGCGCGCACTGCGCTCGACGATGGCGTAGCGCGCCGGCTCATCAGTGCGCAGCGCGCCAGAACCGCGCCGCTCGATGAGCTCCCACAGCACGGGGTCCCCGATCATCGCCGACTTGATCGACTCGGCCATCCCGTCCCGCCGCTGCGCAAGAGGCAGGCTGCGCAGCACCGCGACGTCCGCGATGACGGCCACGGGCGGCCAGAAGGCCCCGACCGCATTCTTGGCGGAGCCCAGGTCGACCGCCACCTTGCCGCCGATGGCGCTGTCCGCCTGGGCCAGCCAGGTCGTGGGCACCTGGACCAGCGGAATGCCCCGCGCGAAGAGCGCGGCCGCCGTGCCCGCCAGGTCACCGATGGTGCCCCCGCCGACCGCGACGAGCGATGTCGAGCGCTCCACGTGATGCGCCGCCAGCCATTCCAGGACGCGCTCGAGGGAGCCGAGCCGCTTGGTCCGCTCGCCGCCGCGCAGTGGCAAGTGTGCTCGCGCTCGGATGCGACGCACGAGGTCAGGCGCAACGTCGAGCAGCCGTCGATCCACCACCGCCACGCCGCCGGGCGACTCGTCCAGGTCCACGCCCATCACGATCCGCGCCATCGGCGGACCCATCGGATGCCGGCGTGCCACCTCCGCATCCAGGAGACGCCGACCGGCTGGCGCGCCCATCGCGGCGATGACCTCGTCGGCGACCGCATCCGGCGGCTGCGTGGAGTCGGTCCGCACATCCGCAGCACGGTAGGCGGGCGCGCGCTCGGCAAGCACCGCGGCCAGGCGCTCCGGGCCGTAGGGTTGAAGGGTGGGCCGCGGGATCCCATCGGCGTTGAGTCGCTCGAGGAGCACGCGCGGATCTGGATCGAGCCACGCCACCGTGCCGTGGTGCCACAGCTCCCAGCGGTTGTACGGGTCGAGCACCGCGCCACCGCCGGTCGAGATCACGGCGCCAGGCGCGGCGCATGCGTCGCGCACCACCTCGGACTCCTCGATGCGGTAGGCCGCTTCGCCATGGCGTTCGATGTATTCCGGGACCGCCATGCCGATGCGCTGCGCAGCGAGCACATCGGTATCGAGGTGTGGGACGCCGAGGCGCTGGGCGAGCACCGACCCGACGGTGGACTTGCCGCTGGCCGGCATCCCGACGAGCACGACGCCCGCGCCCACGCCGTCAGACATCGGCGCCGGGTCCGAGCTCGGCACGCAGTGCTTCGCGCATCGCGTCGATCGGTGCCTCGCGTTCGGCCCAGATCGAGAAGCTGAGTGCCGCCTGGCGGAGGAGCATGCCGGCCCCGCCACGCGCTCGCGCACCCGCCGCCCGCGCCTCGCGGACGAGTCGCGTTGGGCTCGGGCGGTACACGAGGTCGAGCACCGCCATCTCGCGACGGAGCAGGGAGGCCGGCACCGGTGTCTCGTCGGACGCGGTGCCGACCGGCGTCGCGTTGACGAGGAGGTCCGCCGTGGCGAGCGCACCCGGCAGGTTCGCCCAGCGCGAGCGGTCGAGCACGAGGGTGGCCTGGCAGCCGGTGGCGGCCAGCGCGTCGACCGCTGCCCGCGACGCGCCGCCGGCTCCGAGCACGACGGCGCGCCGGATCCCGGGGGGCAGCTCACCGCGAAGCGCGGCGAGGTCGGTGTTGTGGGCCACCAGCCGGTCGCCGTAGCGCACGATCGTGTTTGCCGCGCCGAGCCGTTTGACCTCGGGCCCGAGCTCATCCACCAGGGCGCAGACGGTGACCTTGTACGGCTTGGTGATGTTTGCGCCGATGCGATCGCCGTCGCGCAGGGCGGCAACCTCGGCCGCCAGCTCATGCAGCTCCACGTCGCGGAGCTCATAGCGTGCGTCGACGTCGAGCGCGGCAAAGGCCGCGTTGTGCATGGCTGGAGATGCCGAATAGCCGATGCCCTGGCCCAGGAGCACGGCGAGCGCCGTCACGGAGCCCCTCCCGGTCCCCGCGTCCGGCGCCGTCGGCGGGTCACGGCCGCTCGCAGGTCGCCCATGGAGTCTCCGCCGAACGACATGAGGAGCTCATCGGCCAGCACCAGGGCGACCATCGCCTCCCCGACGATCGCCGCGCGCGCCAGCACGGTCACGTCGCTGCGCTCGATGTGCGCCCGGCCGCTCTCGCCGGTCGTCATGTCGAGCGAGGGAAGCGGGCTGCGGAGGGTCGAGACCGGCTTCTGGGCGACCCGCACCACGATCGGCTCGCCGTTGCTGATGCCGCCCTCGATTCCGCCGGCGCGGTTCGTCTGGCGCCGCCATCCGCCGACATCGGCATCGATCACGTCGTGGACCGCGCTGCCCCGTCGCTCGACGGCACCGAAGCCCAGGCCGATCTCGACGCCCTTGACTCCCGGGATCGCCATCGTCGCGCCGGCCAGCAGGCCGTCGAGACGCGTGTCCCACTCGGACGACGAGCCGAGGCCGATCGGGGTGCCTTGGACCACGACGACGAACGAGCCTCCGATCGAGTCGCCGGCCTCCCTGGCCGTGTCCACCTCGGCCAGCATGGCGCGCTCGGCCTCCGGGTCGGGGCAGCGAAGCGGGGAGGGATCGGCCAGGTCGCGATCGGCCCAGCCGTCGGGAATGGTGGACAGTACGTCGTCGGCGTCGGGGAACGCCCTGATCGGCCCGAGCTGGTCCACGAAGCTCCAGATGCGCACGCCGCACGTCGCGAGCAACTGGCGGGCCAGCGAGCCCGCCACGACCCGGGGCGTGGTCGACCGAGCCGATGCCCGCTCGAGCACGTTCCGGACGTCGTCGGTGTCGTACTTGAGCGCGCCGGCGAGGTCGATATGCCCGGGCCGGGCCCGCGTGATCGGCTTCGGGCGTCGATCGGCCGGGATCGGTTCGACCGACATGCGGTCCGTCCAGTTCGCCCAATCGCGGTTATCGATGCTGAAGCCGATGGGGGACCCGAGCGTGCGCCCGTAGCGGATCCCCGCCGTCCAGCGGACGCGGTCCCGCTCAATCTGCATCCGCTTCCCGCTGCCGTAACCGTGCTGGCGCCGCTTCAGGTCGCGGTCGACGAGCCGGGTGCTGACCCGCATGCCGGCGGGGAGCCCCTCCAGGATGCCGGACAGGCCTGGGCCGTGGGACTCGCCGGACGTCAGGAGGCGGAGGCGGCGCATCAGCGCGTCACCGCCGCGAGGTCGTCCCAGAAGGTCGGGTAGGAGACCGCGGCACAGTCGGCGTCGTCGAGCTCCACCTCGGTGGCGATCCCCGCCGTTGCGGCCACGGCGAAGGCAATCGCGATCCGATGGTCGCCGTGCGTGCGAATGGCGCCGGCGCTCGGCGTGCCGCGGCTGACCCGCCAACCGTCGTCGAGCTCCTCGACGTTGGCGCCGATGGCACGCAGTCCCTCCACCATGGCGCCGATGCGGTCGGTCTCCTTCACCCGAAGCTCGGACGCGTCGTGCAGCTCGGACGCCTCGGCCACCGATGCCATGGCGACAGCGACGAGCGGCAGCTCGTCGATGAGCTCCGCCACCTCGGCCCCGCCGATGTTCACGGCCTCCAGCGGACGGCCGCCGCGGACCACGACCTCCCCGATCGGCTCGGGGCCGGCCACATCCGTGATCCGCGTCTCGATCTCGACGCCCATGCGCTGCAGCAGCCCGACCAGGCCCAGCCGCGTCGGGTTGAGGCCGACGCCCTCCATCCGGATCTCGGCGTCGGCATGCAGCGCCGCGGCGACGAGCCAGGCCGATGCCGCCGATGGGTCGCCGGGGACCGCGAGCTCGAAGGCGCGGGGACGGGCTGGACCGGTGAGCGTGGTGGTCCCACCCGCGCGGCGGATCGGCACGCCCATCCAGGCCAGCATCCGCTCGGTGTGGTCACGGGTCGGCCCCGGGGTCGTGATCAGGGTCTCTCCCGTGGCCGCGAGGCCCGCCAGGGCGCAGGCGCCGAGCAGCTGCGCGCTGGAGACGCTGAGGTCGATCACCGTCGGCGCCGGAGATGCGCGGCCCACGACCGTCATCGGCGCATGGCCGTCGGTGGTGGCGACCTCTGCTCCGGTCCGGCGCAGCAGCTCCGCCACGCGCTCCATCGGCCGGGCGCGGAGCGACGCGTCGCCGTCCAGGGTGGCGCGCAGCGGGAGGCCGGCGAGCATGCCCGCGAGCAACCGCATCGTGGTGCCGGAGTTGCCGCAGTCGAGGGTGGCATGGCGCATCGGCCGGCTGCGGATCTCCCATCGGCCAGGGGATGCTTCGTCGATCTCGACGCCGAGCTCGCGCAGGCAGGCGATCGTGCTGAGCACGTCCCGTCCGGGCGTGGCCATCGTCACCGTCGACGGGCCGCCGGAGAGGGCCGCGAAGATGAAGGCGCGGTGCGCGATCGACTTGTCCGGGGGCAGGGTCAGCGTCCCCCGGAGGCGAGCCGCGGGTCGGAGCGTCGTGGCGGTGGACGCCGGCGTCACCGGCCGTTTCCGGCGGTCGCGGCCTCGGCCTCGGTGACCGACTGCGCATGGCGTCGTTGCACCGAGCGCGACGCGCGGAGGAGGGCGTCGAAGACGAGCGTCAGCTCGACGGGGGTCATCGGGCCGCTCGTCCCGCTCGCCGCCCGCTCGAGCAGGGCGCGCTCGCGTCGAGGGTCGTGGCCGTGGGAGCCGGGCGCGCGCCGGCGCTGGACCTCGAGCGCCAAGGCGGCCCGCTCCTGGACCATCTCGGCCAGGCGGGCGTCGAGGTCGTCGATCCGGTCGCGCACGTTGTCGATCCCATCGGCCGCCGTCGAGGTCGTTGGTGCCGCCTGGCTCTCGGGCGCTCGCACGAACTGGAGGCGTCGGAGCTCATCCATCAGGCCGCCGAACTCGTCGAAGCTCAGGCTCTGGTCGCCGTCCGACCGAGCGTTCGCCGGGTCGGGATGGACCTCGATGATCAGGCCATCGGCGCCGACGGCCGCGCCGGCAAGCGCCATCGGCCCCACCAGCGCGCGGTGCCCGGTGCCGTGGCTCGGGTCGACGATGATCGGCAGGTGGGTGAGGCTTCGGAGCACGGGCACCGCCGAGAGGTCGAGCGTATTGCGGGTCGCGGTTTCGAAGGTTCGGATTCCGCGCTCGCACAGGATCACGTTCGGGTTGCCGGCCGACAGGATGTACTCCGCGGCGAGGAGCCACTCCTCGATCGTCGCGGACAGACCCCGCTTGAGG
>JAGXHP010000019.1 GCA_024636135.1 Chloroflexota bacterium | reverse complement strand
GGATGAGCCACCACACCCGCATGGCGTGATTGTGCGCCGGACCGCAAGCGACGCACGAGCTGTCACGTCGAGCCGCTAGGCTTGCCCCATGGGGAGGACCATCCACTGCAGCTGATCGACGGCCAACCCGTCTTCTCGGCCACCGACCTCGTCGGGTACCTGGCCTGCGAACACCTGACCGCGCTCGAACGAGCAGCGCTCGCGGGCCTCGTCAAGCGCCCGATGCGGGACGACCCGGAGCTTGACGTCATCCGCGAGCGTGGCTTCCGCCACGAGAAGCGCTACCTGGACGATCTCGCCGCCGACGGCCGTGCCGTGGTCGAGATCGCCCGCAATGATGACGAGGATCGCGGCGACCGAATCCGGAGGCAGGCGCAGGAGACGATCGTCGCCATGGCGTCCGGCGCAGACGTCATCTTCCAGGCCACCTTCTTCGACGGTCAGTGGCTCGGCTACGCCGACTTTCTGCTCCGCGTCGAGTCCCCGGAGCGGCCGTCCACGTGGGGTCCGTACCACTACGAGGTCGCCGATACGAAGCTCGCCCGCCACGTCAAGGCGGGCGCGGTGCTCCAGATGTGCAGCTACGTCGAGCAGCTCACGGCCCTCCAGGGTGTCGAACCCGAGACGATGCGGGTCGTGCTCGGCGGGAGCGCCCGCGAGGTCGCCGCGCTGCGCGTCGCGGACTACCTGTCCTATTACCGCGCCGCGAAACGCCGGTTCGAGGAGACGGTGCTCGGAGCCGCGACCGCCCCGGCCTATCCACCGCTGAACACGTACCCCGAGCCCGTCGAGCACTGCAACGTCTGCCGCTGGGCGGAGCTGTGCGTCCAGCGTCGCCGAGAGGACGACCACCTCTCGCTCGTGGCGGGAATCAGCGCGCGGCAGCGGAAGTCGCTGGTCGCCCGCGAGATCGGCACGGTCGCGCGCCTGGCCGCCGCCCCGATTCCGTTCGATCCCCCGCTCGACGGAGCCGGTGCGGCGTCGATGGAGCGGGTGCGTGAGCAGGCCCGCATCCAGGTCGAGGGCCGCGGCCTGGCGAAGCCGATCTATGAGCTCCTCCAGCCGGCTCCGGGCGAGCCGATCGAGGCCGAGCGCGGGCTCGCCACCCTGCCCGAGCCCAACGAGGGCGACCTCTTCCTGGATCTCGAGGGGGACCCGTTCGCCTACGACGACGGCATCGACTACCTCTTCGGCGTCCTCGACACCGCGGTCGCCTTCACGCCGATCTGGTCGTACGACCCCGATGCGCCCGCCGAGATCACGCTGGCTGGCGAGAAGGCCGCCTTCGAATCGCTCATGGATCTCCTCACGGCGAGGCTCGACGCGTACCCCGACATGCACGTCTATCACTACGCCCCGTACGAACCCACGGCGCTCAAGCGGCTCATGGGCCGACACGGAACACGAGAGGAGCAGGTCGACCGCCTGCTCCGCGGCAACGTGCTCATCGACCTGTATCGGGCGGTGCGCCAGGGGCTGCGCGCCTCGGTCGAGAGCTACTCGATCAAGCGTCTCGAACCGATGTACGACTTCGAGCGAACGGAGGGCCTACGGGACGCGGGCTCGAGCATCGTCGAGTTCGAGCAGTGGCTGCAGCTGGGTGACGGCGAGCGGCCCGCCTCACCGATCCTCGACTCGATCGCCGCGTATAACCGCGACGACGTGCTCAGCACGCTCCGCCTCCGCGACTGGCTCGAGGACCGGCGCCATGAGCTGGCGGCGCTGGCCGGAGCGGTGGTCCCGCGTCCGGCGGCAGTCTCGCCGGAAGCCCCCGCCAGCCTCTCCGAATCTGCCGCCGAGGTTCAGGAGGTCGCGGACCTGCTGAGCGACGGAGTCCCCGCCGACCGGATCGACCGTACCGACGAGCAGCACGCGGCCTGGTTGCTGGCGCAGCTGCTGTCGTGGCATAGGCGCGAGGCGAAGGTCGCCTACTGGGAGTTCTTCAACCGGATGGGGATGGGACCCGACGAGCTGGTCGAGGACCGGACGGCTCTCGGCCGCCTGACCGTCGTCGGTCCGATTGGGCCGCCATTCAAGCCAAAGCCGAAGGCTAAAGAGCGGCAGATCTGGCGCTACGAAATTCCCGCACAGGAGTACGACATCGGCTCCCGGCAGGAGCTCTACGACCCGCGTCTGCAGCAGGAGCAGCCCGACGCGTCCTGGAAGGCGTGGAAGGTCCGCGCGTCGATCGCCGCCATCGATAACGCGCGCGCCACCGTCGACCTCATCTGGATGAATGACGCGGAGGTTCGCCACCCCGAGGCGCTGATTCCGCTGGACACGATCGGCGACCGGGATCACCGGGCCTCGCTGCTGCGGCTCGGGCGCTGGGTGGCCGCTCATGGGGTGGACGCGCCGGGCGAGTGGCGCGCTGGGCGGGACCTCCTGCTGGCGCGGGCGCCACGTTGTGGCCAATCCGATGGTGGAGCCCTGCGCCACGACGGCGAGTCCGACCTCGAGGCAGCAGTCCGCCTCGTCAGCTGCCTCGACGCGGGGACGCTCGCCCTCCAGGGGCCTCCCGGCTCCGGCAAGACGTACACCGGCGCGCGGATGATCGTGCGACTGCTCCAGGCCGGCAAGAAGGTGGGCATCAGCGCCACGAGCCACAAGGTCATCGGCCACTTCCTCTCCGCGGTGCTCGAGGCGGCCGAGGGAGTCGAGGTCGACATCCGGGCGGCGCAGAAGGTGAGCGAGGGCATCACCGGCATCGACGACCCACGGATCCGCGTGACCGAGTCCAACCCGGAGGTCCGCGACGGGCTCGCCAGCGGCGAGCTAAACGTTGCGGCAGGAACCTCGTGGTTCTGGGCGCCGGAGAAGAGCGACGGCCTGGTGGATGTCCTCTTCGTGGACGAGGCGGGGCAGATCTCGCTCGCCAACGTGCTTGCCATGGCCGGCTCCACGAGCAGCCTCGTGCTGCTGGGCGATCCGCAGCAGCTCGACCAGCCGATCCAGGGCTCGCATCCGCCAGGCGCGGACCGGTCGGCGCTCGCGCACCTGCTCGGCGACGACGACACGATGCCTCCCGATCGCGGGCTGTTCCTCGAGCACACCTGGCGGCTCCATCCGAGGATCACCGACTTCACCTCCCCGGCGTTCTACGAGGGACGCCTCGAGTCGAAGGAACACCTTGGGCAGCAGATCCTGCACGCGACTGAACCGCTCGGCGGGGTCGGCGTTCGCCTGCTTCCGATCGAGCACATCGGCAACGACAACGAGTCCGTCGAGGAGGCCCGCGCCGTGGCAACCCTGGTGCGCACGCTCGTCGAGGGCGGCGCCACCTGGGTGAACCACGAGGGCGAGGAGTGCCCGCTGACATACCAGGACGTGCTCGTCGTGGCGCCGTACAACGCCCAGGTCGGCGCGATCCTGCGCGAGCTGCCCGAGGGCCGCGTCGGCACCGTCGACAAGTTCCAGGGCCAGGAGGCACCGGTCAGCATCTACTCGATGACCTCCAGCTCGCCCGAGGACGCCCCACGCGGCATGAGCTTCCTCTACTCGCGCAACCGGCTGAACGTTGCGACCTCCCGAGCCCGATGCGTCACCGTCGTGGTGGCCGAGCCATCGCTGCTCCGGGTCCGCGCCCGCACGCCCGAGCAGATGAGACTCGCCAACGCCCTGTGCCAGTTCGCGGAGATGGCGGACCGATAGCGCGGGGCGCATCATGGCGGCATGCCCGAATCCTGCTGCCGCCCCGAGTACGACTCGATCTTCAACGACCGCACCGCCCGGCGCGAGCTCGATGACTACCGTCGCAAGGGCGCGGCCGGAAGCACCGCCCGGCTGATCGATGCGGTCAAGGCGCTCGGCGTGGACGCGGCCGAGGTCCTCGACATCGGCGGCGGCGTGGGGGTCGTCGGGACCGAGCTGTTGCTGGCCGGCGCGGCACGCCTGAGCGGCGTCGACGCGTCGGAGGCCTACCTCGCCGCCGCCCGCCTCGAGGTCGACCGCCGGGGCTTCGGGGAGCAGGCCACGTTCCGGTACGGCGACTTCGTGGAGGTGGCCTCCGAAATCGCCCCTGCCGACATCGTGACGCTCGACCACGTGATCTGCTGCTACGGAGACTGGGAGGCACTCGTCGATCGGTCCGTCGAGCGGACCAGGCGCACGTACGGCGTCGTCTTCCCCGTGGAGCGGTGGTGGATCCGTGCGGTTGCCCGCGTCGGCAACACGGCCCTCCGGCTGTTTCGCAAGCGCTTCCAGTTTCACGTTCACCCCGAGCGGCAGGTCGATGCCCGGATCCGTGCCGCCGGCTTCGAGCGCCGCTTTCATCACCGTGGGGTGATCTGGCAGACCGCGGTCTACGCTCGCACTCACCCGGCTGCCTGACCGCCGATGCGGCCGTTTCGCTTCGCGGTCTACACCAACAACTCCGACCGCGCCGACGACTGGTCAGCCTTCGTGCGACGCGTCGAGGATCTCGGCTACGCGGCGCTGTATGTCACCGATCACCTGTCGCAGCAGCTCGCGCCGCCGGTCGCCCTGGCCGCCGCGGCGGCGGTGACGCGCACGCTGCGCATCGGACCGTATGTGCTCGCCAACGACTATCGCCATCCGCTGATCGTGGCGCGGGAGGCGGCGACGCTGGACCGGCTGAGCGGCGGACGCCTGGAGCTCGGCCTGGGAGCCGGGTGGAATCGGCGAGACTACCGCCAGCTCGGCATGCCGTACGACGCGGCCGGCACGCGGATCGACCGCATGCTCGAGTCACTCGACATCATCCGGCGCCTGCTGTCCGGGGACGAGGTGACCCACCACGGACGCTTCTATCGTCTCGACCGCGCTCGCGTTCACCCAACCCCCATCCAGCGCCCGCATCCGCCGATCATGCTCGGGGCGGGAGGTCCGCGCATGGTGCGCATCGCTGCCCGGGAAGCACAGATCGTGAGCCTGGTTCCGCAGTTCTCGGCCGCGGGACGGCCGATGATCCGCCACGCCACCGAGGCGGCGCTGGATCGGCGAGCGACACTCGTCCGGCAGGTGGCCGGGGATCGGTTCGACGATCTCGAGCTCAACGTGTTCGTCGGTGACGCGGGCATCGTCGGACACCCGGAGACGCTTTCGGCCTCGGCGCGCGCACTTGTGAAGTCGGCCGGACCGGCGCTCATCGGC
>JAGXHP010000126.1 GCA_024636135.1 Chloroflexota bacterium | reverse complement strand
GTGGTGGAGGCCGCCCGAGGGATGGGCTACACGTCCTGGCAGCGGCTGTGGCGCGTCGAGCTGCCGGTCGCCCTGCCGGTGATCGTGGCGGGCATCCGCATTGCCACCGTGACGGTCATCGGCCTCGTGACGGTGACCGCCCTCATCGGGCTGGGCGGCCTCGGCTACCTGATCGTCGACGTCGGCTACCGCCGCTTCTTCCTCACGGCCACGGTGGTGGGCTCGGTCGGCGCCATCGTGCTCGCCATCGCGGCCGACCGCGGGTTCGTCCTCCTCCAGGGCGCGCTAACCCCGTGGGCGCGACGGCGGACGGGAAGCTGATGGAGTTCTTCGGGGAGGTCGCCGGCTGGTTCGGCGATCCGGCGAACTGGTCGGGGCAGGACGGGATCCCCGCGCGCCTCGGTGAGCACCTGGTCCTGTCGATCATCCCCCTCGTCGGCGCGATCCTCATCGCTCTGCCCATCGGTGCGTGGATCGGCCACACCGGTCGGTTCACCAACCTCGCCATCAACGTGGCCAACGTCGGCAGGGCAATCCCGTCGCTGGCAATCCTTGCCTTCGTCGCGATCGTGTCGCAGCCGTTCTTCGTGATGATCGGGCTGCGCTCGGTGGCATCCGAGGCGGCAACGATCGTTGCCCTCATCGCCCTGGCCATTCCCCCGATCCTGACGAACACGTCGATCGGCATCGGCGAGGTCGACGACGAGATGGTGGAGGCCGGCCGCGGCATGGGCATGCGGGGCGGCCAGATCCTGCGGCAGGTTGAGCTGCCCGTGGCGCTGCCGATCATCCTCGTCGGAATCCGGACCGCCGCCGTCCAGGTCGTGGCCACCGCAACGCTCGGCGCGGTCGTGGCCACCGGCGGTCTCGGGCGCTACATCATCGACGGCATCGCGCAGCGTCGGAACGAGGAGGTCTTCGCAGGAGCGCTCATCGTGGCGCTGCTGTCGATCCTCACCGAGCTGGCCTTCACGGCCATCGCACGGGCGGCGACCTCGCCGGGCCTCGCCGGACAGGAGACCACCGCCGCCGAGACGGTCCCATCCGCTCCTGCCGGCGGCGTCTGACCCAATCGTTGCCTCGGCGCGTATATCTTCTGGCACCGTCATCGGCATGACATGCGCGGTGACTTACACTTCACGCGTCCCGCGCACTGCCTGCGCGGTTCCCATGTTTTGACAGTGGAGGAAAAACCCAGATGCGGATGCACCGCAAGCTAGCCCTCGGGGCGGCATCGCTGGCGCTGGTTCTCAGCGCCTGCGCGCCGGGTGAGGGCGGCAGTTCACCATCGGCGAGCACACCGGCCAGCGCGGGAGGCGATGGCGCGTCGATCACGATCGGCTCGGCCGGCTTCTACGAGGCCCAGCTCATGGCCGAGATCTACGCCCAGGCCCTCGAGGCCAACGGCTATACCGTCGAGCGCAAGCTCAACATCGGGCCGCGCGACACCGTCCAGCCCGCGTTCGAAAACGGCGAATTCGACCTCGAGCCGGAGTACATCGGCAGCCTGCTGACGTTCCTCGGCGGCGAGGCCGCCGGCGATCCGGATGAGACGTTCGCCAGTCTGCAGACCGCGCTCGCCGATGTCGGGCTCGAGGCGCTCGACTACGCGCCGGCGCAGGACCAGAACGCCTTCGTCGTCCGCCAGGAAACGGCCGAAGGGCTCGGCGTCAGCACGATGAGCGAGCTCGCCGACGCCGATGGTGCTGGTGATCTCGTCTGGGGCCTGCCCCCGGAGTGCGAGACGAATCCGCTCTGCTCGGGCGCCCTCGAGGACTACGGCTTCGAGTACGGCTCGCTCGAGATCGAGTCCTATGGCGCGTGCGATGCCCCGGTGGCGCAGGCACTGAACGACGGCGTCGTCGACGTCGCCGAGCTGTGCAGCACCCAGCCGGACATCGAGCGGTTCAACTTCGTGGTGCTCGAGGATGACCTGCAGTCGCAGCCGTCCGAGAACATCGCGCCGATCGTCAGCAGCGAGTGGCTGGCGTCAGCGCCCGCCGGCTTCGCCGACATCCTGAATGCCGTCAGCGCGGCGATGGACACCGAGACCCTGACGAGCCTCGGCGTTCGCGTGGCGGTCGACCAGGAGTCGATCGAGGACGTGGCCGAATCCTGGCTGAGTGACAACGGCCTCAACTAGGCCGGAGCGCACCCAGCACACCCGCGGGGCGGGCCGGTTCGCCGGTCCGCCCCGTTCTCGTGCATCATGGATCAGCCGATGACCATTTCCAGCTCGTCCCACCTGGCCCTGGCCGACTGGCGCCGGCAGGTTGCCCAGCTCTACGCCGGCCTGCGGGCCGATACCCGCCCGGGGCCGATGCGGGCAGTCGCCTTTCGCAGTGCCCGTGACCGCCTGTTCGGCTCCCACCCCTCATCTGCCGTCCCGATCGACGACCGGCGTGACTTCCTCGGGCTCGCGTACTTCCGACACGACCCTGCGCTCAACCTTCGCGCGACCTTCGAGCCCGATCCGGACGCGCCGCCACTTGACGTTCCACGCTCCGGCGAAGGTCCCCAGATACCCATCGTGCGCATCGGCTGGGTCAGCTTCACCGTTGCCGGACAGCCGTGCCGGTTGAGCGTGTTCTGGCTCAACGAGTACTCGGGCGGCATCTTCATCCCATTCCGCGACGCGACCAGCGGCCACGCGACGTACGGCGGCGGCCGCTACCTGTGGGACTCCGCGAAGGGCGCCGACCTCGGGTCGGATGGCGACGAGCTCGTCCTCGACTTCAACTACGCCTACCACCCGTCATGCGTGCTCGACCCGATCTGGTCGTGCCCGTTGGCTCCCCGCGAGAACTGGCTCACCGTGGCGATCGAGGCCGGCGAGCGACTCCCCGCTTCGGCGACACCATGAGCGAAGCTGGCGCGGACGTCCGCCATTGCATCAAGTGCGGGCGCGAGATCGGCCCGGACGACTCGATGTGCGAGGCCTGCAACCGCGCGGGCATGGTGGCCCCCTCGGCCTCGCAGTACCACGGGACGGTGGCGGTGGCGATCATCCTCGCCGTCGCGGGCTTGGCGTTCGCCGCGAGCCTATCGCTGCGCGGGGTCGGGCCGTACGAAGGACGCGCGCTGGGGGTCGTGCCCGCCGAGCGGGCCGGGTACACGATCAGCTACGTCGTGACCAACGAGGGAACGAGCGCCGGGCGCGCCAAGTGCCAGCTGGTCGCGCTCGACGACGACGGACGGCGCATCCGGACCCTGGGAACGGTCACGAGCCAGATCCCCGGCGGCGAGAGCGCGGAGCTGGCCGCAACGATTCCCGGATTGGAGGCCGCGCCGGCATCGGTCACCGTCACCTGCTCCTGAGCGATCGCCTCAGCGCTCCAGGATGACGCGGACCTCGATGAGACCTTCGGCCAGCGGCGCATCGCTGACCAGGGACCAGGCCGGGTGCGACAGGTCGACGATGCGCTCATCGGCCGTGCCCCAGTAGCACTGGCACCAATCGACCACCGGCAGGCGGACGCAGCGGTCGGCGCATACCGTCACGTGGCCGTTCACCTCGCCCGTGTAGCGGCCGCCGAGATCGCCGGGAAGGGCGACCGTCGGCTCCTCCATCCAGCCCGCGGTGCCGGGGTAGTTGCTCGCGATGCCCGCCACGCCAGGCACAGCGGAGGCCGATGGGGTCGTCGTGGCGTCCGGGACTGTGCCGGGCGAGGACGACGGCGCGAAGACCGCGCCCAGCACGGCGCCGCGCTCGGGATCAGGAACGTTCAAGGTGCCGGCCTCGGCACGGACGCTCCAGCCATCGATCACCCGCCCGAGCTCAATGGGCTCGTCGGCGATCGTCATGGCCGCAACGCCAGCCGTGGCCACGACCGTGACGGCCGCGGCGATCAACAGGGCGACAGACGCCCCGAGTCGGATATTCACGTGATGGTGCTCCAGGGATTGGTTCGGCTTCGGCGCGCGGTGGGCACCGAAGGGGCGGTGGCGCGCGGCGTGAAGCCGGCGCGGGACAGGAATGGACCGCCCGATGCTGACCGTGAGGTCGCAAGAAGAGTGCCACACAGTATCCTGCGCGTCATGCAGCGATGGCTCCGAGTGCTGGCCGCGGCGGTTTTACTCACACTCGCGATCGCCGCGCCGGGAGTTGCCGCGGGGCCACCGTTCCCCGATCCGGTGGACGGCCGAGCCGTGTACGACGAGCCGGGCGCCCTGGGGCCGGAGACGGTCGCGGAGCTCGAGCAGCGCATCGATGCCGTCGAAGCCGAGACCGGTGCCGAGATCGTCGTCTACATCCAGGTCGATCCGGGCATCAGCGAGGATTCCAACCTCGGCAAGGCGGCCGCGCTGATCGACCAGTGGGGCATCGGACGATCCGGATTCGATGATGGGCTCGTGCTGCTGGTGGGCCTCCAGCCGAATCTCATCAACGGCAAGGTGAGCCTGTTCGGCGGGTCGGGCTTCATCAGGCAGCACATCGACGAGGACACGCTGACCGGCATCATCGACAGCGACTTCGTTCCGCGGGCGCGCGACGGCGACCTCGACCGCGCGACGATCGACACGATCGAGGCGATCCAGGAGCGGATGGCCCCGGACACCATTCCCCTGACCGTCGCGCGCGTCGCCAACGCGGCGCTGGGGCTCATCGGCGCGCCCCTGGCGCTCGTCGTGATCCTGGGGCTGGCGTGGAACCGGTGGCGCCGCGAGGGCGACGATCCGCAGCTCACCGACTCTCCGTCGATCCTGATGGCGGGGCCGCCGGCAGGAATGACGCCGCCCCTGGCCGCCGTGGTGCGCGAGGGTCGCGCCACCCGGCACGCCACGAACACGATCCTCGCCGAGCTGGCCTCGACCGGGCGTCTGGCGTTCCACAATCTCGACCAGGTATCGGAGGCGCGCAGCGACGCCGATCCGAATCCGCTGACCGACCCCGCGATCGAGATCCTGTCTCGCCCTGGCGACGACGACCTGCTTCCGGTGCCCCAGCGCAAGGCATGGGACGCCATCACGGCGTTGGGCGGCAGCTCGAATCTTCTGACCCGCCAGCGGCTATGGCGCGTGAACGGAAAGATGAGCGCGATCGAGACGGTGCTGGAGAAGGAGGCCCTCCGCCTCGGCTGGTTCACGGAGCTGCCGTCGAACGCCATCGACCGGGGAGCGCGCGCCGGGATCGGCATCGGCGTCGTCGGGCTCGTCGTGCTCGGCCTCGGGTTCGTCCTGCCGATGAGCGGTGCCGTGCTGCTCGGCGGGGCCCTGGTGCTCGGCGGACTCGGCACCATCGGCTTCGGACGGGCGATGAGCAAGCGGACCTCGCAGGGCGCCTACGTGGACGCGATGCTCAAGGCCTACCGGCGAACGCTCCAGAAGACGATGGAGCAGGCTCGCTCCATGCGCGAGGTCACCCAGGAGCCCGAGGTCGCGGCCCTGGCCGACACTCCGGACAAGGCAGTCGTGTGGGGGCTCGCGCTGGGGCTGCATGACGAGGTGGCGGCGCTGCTGGCCCGGGGCCTGGAGGAGCAGCGTGCCGCGACGGGCTCGCCGGCGGGGGCCTACTACCCGCACTGGATGGGTTCGAGCCCGGGATCCGCGTGGTCCGGCGCATCCGCCGCCGACCTTTCCGGCGGGGTGAGCCGCGGGTCCGGCAGCATCTTCTCGGGGTCGGCCATCCCCGATATCGGTGGGATGTTCAGCGCGCTGGGGTCGGTCGGATCGACGCCCCCGTCCTCGTCATCCTCGAGCAGCGGTGGCGGTGGATTCTCCGGCGGCGGGAGCTCAGGCGGCGGGGGTGGCTCAGGCTCGTTCTGACCCGATGCTGGCGCCATCCGGCGGCAAGGGTATAAGGTGGGCTCGATGAGCTTTAACCGACGCGGCCCCGACCGCCGTCCCGATCGCCCAGATCGTGACCGAAACGACCGACCCGATCGCCCTCCGCAGCGCGGCGGCGACTGGCAGCCCCGTGGACGTCCCGGTGGGGACCGTCCCAACCAGCAGCGTCCGGGCGGTGATCGTCCCTTCACGCCACGCCCGGGTGGTGATCGCCCGTATCAGCAGCGTCCCGGTGGGGATCGACCCTTCACGCCACGCCCTGGCGGGGATCGCCCGTATCAGCAGCGCCCTGGCGGGGATCGCCCGTATCAGCAGCGTCCCCAGTTCGACCGACCGCCGGACGAGGGTGGGATGTCGATCCGGCTCGACCCGCGACGCGTCAACGCCCTGAAGCACCTCGCCGGCGAGGCCGGAGTGCGGCCCGGCGACCTCGTGCGCCAATGGGTCGAGGAGCGCATCGACGCGTCGCGGCCCGGAGCCGAGTCCGCTCCCGCCGCGCCGGGCCAACCCACCCTGCTCGAGCGCATCACAGCGCTTGACGCTCGCATCGCGGTGCTTGAGCAGGGCGGCGCCGAGCAGAGCCAGGACGTCCCCGAGGAGGCCGCAGCCCCGGCGGAACCTCCGAAGAAGCGCGAGAAGCGAGTGTCCGCAGCGCCATCCGAGCGCGTCGCGCTCCATGACGAGATGATCGAGATCATTCGTGAGCGCGGGCCGATGCGGGCCGCCGACCTCGCCGAGGCCATCGTGGCCCGCGGCCGGTACCAGGTGCCGCGCAGCGGCAAGCCGCTCGACGGCAAGACCGTGAGCCAGCGGGTCAGCAATCCGACCTACCGCGCGCGGTTCACCCGCGACGAAGGGATGATCGGCCTAGCCGACGGCTAGGACATGCAAACGGCCGGCGCGAGAACGCGCCGGCCGCATCGGACCCGGTGGTGCTGCCTCAGTCCTCGAGGATGAAGGTCACCAGGATGTTGGCCTGGAATTCGACGGCCCCATCGCGGCCGACATTCACCCGCTGCTCCTTGACCCAGGCGCTCTTCACGCCGCGCAGCGTCTTGCTGGCGCGATCGATACCCTGGCGGACGGCATCCTCGAAGCTCTCGTTCGAGGTGCAGGACAGCTCGGTCACCTTGGCGACGGACATAGCGAAACATTCTCCAGTGCGGGTGGGCGTCCAGTATGCGCCCACCCCTAACCGATGCAGGTCGCGGGCCAACCGGGGCGATTGCACTCAGTCGTGTGACGCTGTCCACTCCCGCAGCGCGTCGACACCCAGCGCGTTGACGATCATCGGCAATTCGACGCCGCACAGGAACGCCCGCTCGCAGCCATTGTCGAGCCATGCGAGCTGGCCCGGCGCGTGGGCGTCCGAGTCGATAGCGACCCGGCATCCCGCCTCGACCGCCAGGCGCAGCAACCGCTTCGGCGGATCGAGACGCTCGGGGCGCGAGTTGATCTCGATCGCCTTGTCGAAGCGCGCCGCCGCCGCGAACACGATCTCGGCATCGAATTCGGACGGCGGCCGCTTCCGCTTGCCCGTCACCATGCGCCCGGTGCAGTGGCCGAGCACGTCCAGGTTCGGGTTGGCGAGCGCCGTGACCATGCGCACGGTCATCGGCCGCGCGTCCGAGCGGAGCGCGGAGTGGACGCTGCCCACGACGACGTCCAGCCGGGCCAGCAGGTCCGGATCCTGGTCCAGGCTGCCGTCCTCGTTGATGTCGACCTCGATGCCGGTCAGGATGCGGAACGGGCTGAGCTCGGCGTTCAGGGCCTCGATCTCCGCCAGCTGGGCCTCGAGGCGCTCGCGCGAGAGCCCATTGGCGACGGTGAGGCGCGGTGAGTGGTCGGTGATCACGATGTAGGCATGGCCGAGGTCGCGGGACACCTCCGACATCTCGCGCGTGCTCGCTCCCCCGTCCGAGGCCTCGGTATGCACGTGGAGGTCCCCGCGAAGACCCGCGCGCAGCTCGGCAGCACCCTCGGCCAGCGGACGACCGCCCGTCGCCTCGAGCCGGCGAAGGTAGACGGGCTCCTCGCCGCGCAGGCTCTCGAGAACGGTGCGCTCGGTGACCTCGCCGATCCCCTCGAGCTCGCGCAGGGTGCAGGCAGCGGCACGCGAAGCCAGGTCACTCGCACCGAGTCCCTCGACCGTGGCCGCGGCGCCACGGAAGGCGCGGACCCGATAGCTCGGCTCCTGGGCAGCCTCGAGCAGAAACGCGATCCTCTTGAGATCCGCGACCGGATCGCGAGCGTCAGCCATGGTCTCCTAGTGCGACGCGCCGCATCCGGACTGGCCGTATATACGGGATATACTCGGCGCCCCTCGGAACACTACGGCGCGTCCGGGATGGTGAGGATGCGTGCCGGGTTCTCGAACGTCATCTGGTGGATCTCCCCCTCCCCCACGGCGGCCGTGCGCAGCGTCGGCAGGAAGTGCTGCTGGAGATAGACGTACCCGAATCCGCCGTTCGCCTTGAGCTGCCGGTTGTGGCACACGTCCTGGCTCAGCAGGATCTGGGACGCGTAGCCGCGCTCCAGCAGCTCGACCATCGTCTCGACCAGCCGCGGCTCGAGGGCCTCCTCGGTTGCAAACCGATGGCCCAGGAAGTCGAACTGGAGATTCGCGCCCTGATCGAGGACCTCGAGATAGAAGTCGAGGTCGTGGTGGGAATCCGCGTGCCCGATGACGACGCGGTCCGGCTCCATTCCCTCCTCGAGGAAGATCCGCAGCTGCGCGAGCCCCACCGCCGACTGGACGCCGTGGGTGGTGATCGCCATCCCGGTCTGCTTCGCGGCGCGGGCGGCCGCCCGATGCACGCGCTCCTCCCGCGCGCTGACCCAGGGCTTGTCGGTTCCGATCTCGCCGATGATCCCCGGCCGGATCCCGCTTCCCGCGACGCCGTCCGCGAACTCGGCCACCATCTCGGCCGCCAGGTCGTCCACGCTGCGCCGATCGATGAGCAGCTCGGCCGGGTAATACGCCTCGCGATACCAGCCAGTGCCCATCACGATGTTCAGACCCGATGCGCTCGCCAGGCGGCGCAGCCGCCCGGGGTCACGCCCCACCCCGGGGAGAGTCAGATCGACGAGCGTGGAACCGCCCCGCCGACGGAAGTCGCGCAGCTCCTCGACGAGCAGATCCTCATCGGGCGTGAGCTCCCAGTAGTCCCAGCGGTTGGCGATGTGCCACAGGCTGATGCCGGTGTGCTCGTGCGGAAGGGTGAATCCGACCTTGTCGGGTGGGATCGGTCCGGAGACGGTCATGACGCGAGGCGCCATCGAGATTCCTCCTCTCGGATGCGGTGACACGCCGATCGGATACCCGTGGACCGCCGGCGCATCGGCCTTATTGGACGCCCCCATCTTGCCACTCCGCCTGGCGCACCGACGGTCCGCCGATGCGACCGGGACGCTAGGCTGGCACCCATGGCCACCCCCAAGCCCGGCGCGACCGGAGCAACCAACATCTGGACCACCACCCAGGCGGAGCTTGACGAGGCGGCCGAGCGCCTCCACCTCGATGAGGGAATGCACCGCGTCCTGCGCGTCCCGAAGCGCGAGCTCACGGTGAACTTCCCCGTCACCCACGAGGACGGCACGGTCCACGTGTACACCGGCTACCGCGTGCACCACAACGTGAACCGCGGACCCGTCTCCGGAGGCGTGCGATACGTCCCGAATCTGGACCTCGACGAGGTGCGCGCCCTCGCCATGCTCAACACCTGGAAGGCCGCACTCGTGCGGATTCCATTCGGCGGCTCCGCCGGGGGCGTGCGCGTCAACCCCCGTCGGCTGAGCGAGCTCGAGCGGCAGGGCCTCACGCGCCGCTACGCCACCGAGATCGGTCCGCTGCTGGGGCCGGCCAGCGACATCCCGGCGCCGGACGTGAACACCGGCTCGCAGACCATGGCCTGGATAATGGACACCCTCTCGATGCACCGGGGCCACACCGTCGCCGCCTCGGTCATCGGCAAGCCGATGGCGGTGGGCGGCACCCGGGGACGCCGCCGGGCCACGGCGCGCGGAGCCCTGCGCTGCATCGCGTCCGCCAAGGGAGCGCTGGACGGGACGCGCGTTGCCGTCCAGGGCTTCGGCCGCGTCGGCATGACACTGGCCGAGGAGCTGCACGCGGCCGGTGCGGTGATCGTGGCCATCGGCGATGACCGGGAGGGCGTGATGAACGCCTCGGGGATCGACGTGGCCGCGGCCGTGAAATGGATGCGCGAGCACGACGCGATCCACGGCCTGGTCGACACCGAGCCAATCACGAAGGCCGATCTTTTCGCGACCGACTGCGAGGTCATCGCGCTGGCCGGGCTCCAGGGCGAGATCACCGACGCATCGGCACCGACGGTCCGCGCTCGGCTTGTTGCGGAGGTGGCGAATGGTGGAGTCACCCCGGCGGCCGACGCGATCCTCGCGGACCGTGGCGTGACAGTCATCCCGGACATCATCTGCACGTCGGGCGGTACGGTGCTCGGCTACTTCGAGTGGGTGCAGGACATGCAGGCGTTCTTCTGGTCGCAGGACGAGATCACGGCTCAGCTCGACCGGATCATGGACGAGGCGATGGCCGGAGTCCGCGCGATGGCCGAAGCCGAGAAGGTGGACCTGCGCGCCGCCGCGATGATGGTCGCGGTGGGTCGCGTGGCCGAGGCCACGACCCTGCGCGGCCTCTACCCCTGACCGTCGTGAGCGGGGACGCGACCTTTCCCCTGCGACTCGTCACGCCGTGGCGCTGGGCGCTCCGGCTCATCGGCGTCCGGCCGGGCGCGGCGCAGGTCGCCATCACCGTGGACGAGCGCCTGGTGGCCGAATTCGGCCCATTCCGTATCGAGACGCCGCTGGCCAACGTGAGTGGGTACCTGATCACCGGGCCGTACCGGTTCTGGAGGGCGATCGGCCCACGCGGCTCCGGCGCCGATCGCGGATTCACATTCGGCACGAGCACGAACGGCGGCGTGTGCCTGTGCTTCGAGGATTGGGTCCCGGCTCGCTACGTTCGTGGCGGACGAATGGAGTCACTCACGGTCACGGTCGACGACATCGACGGCCTTGTCGGCCTGCTCGAACGACACGGTATCCGCGGCGAGGATCGGCGCGCAACCTGAGGACCGGCGGGCATTTTGGCCCGATTCATGCGACGATGGTCTTCATACGTACCCTCGTTGCGCGTCGTTCTCGGTGCGCCACCCGCTACCGGAGCAGTCGATGACGACCCAGATCGCGACCCCAGCCTTCACGCCCCCTCGTGACCTCCTGACCGAGCTCGAGCCCGCGGCTGAGATGCTGCTGAACCGCCACCTCGGCATGGCCAAGGAGTGGTTCCCCCACGACTACATCCCGTATTCGATGGGCCGCGACTTCGACAAGGACCCGTGGACGCCCGACCAGCCCCGCATCAGCGGCGTGGCGCAGATCGCGTTCGAGGTGAACCTCCTGACCGAGGACAACCTGCCGAGCTACCACCGCGAGATCCATCGCATGTTCGGTCGCGGCGACGGTCCGTGGATCAACTGGGTGAACCGCTGGACTGCCGAGGAAGGGCGCCACGCCATCGTGCTGCGCGACTACCTCGTGGTGACCCGCAATATCGACCCGATCGCGCTCGAGCGCGGGCGAATGAACCAGCTGCAGACCGCCTACGACCACGACGACGGCGGCAACGTCCTGCGCGGCCTGGCCTACGTGGCGTTCCAGGAGCTGGCGACGCGCATCAGCCATCGCAACACCGGGCGCTACTCGTCCGACCCCGTGGCGGACAAGATCATGACCCGCATCGCATCCGACGAGAACCTCCACATGGTCTTCTACCGCGACATGCTGTCTGAGGCGATGAAGATCGATCCCTCCGCTGCTGTCCACGCCATCGCGGACGAGATCATGGACTTCCAGATGCCCGGCTCGGGGATGGTGAACTTCACCCGCAAGGCCGCGCAGATGGCGAAGGCCGGCATCTACGACCTGCGCGTCCACCACGACGACGTCGTCTGGCCGCTGCTGACCCATTGGGGCGTCTTCGAGCTCCAGGGCATTGACGCGTCCGCCGAGCTGCGACGCACCGAGCTTCGCGCGTTCCTCACCAACCTCGACGCCCAGGCTTCACGCTTCGAGGCCAAGCGCGCACAGATCCTCGAGCGCGAGGCCGCCCGCGGCGGGTGACACCTCGGCTGGCGCGCCGACCCCGCCAACCGTTTGCTCGCCGATCTATCGTCGAAATGGCGCCTGAGTTGTCGTTCGGGCGCCGATCTGGCGATCTATCGGTCCTCGTGTGGCCTCAACGTGGCCTGGGCCCATCTCCGGGCCAATCACGGACCGACAAATCGGCGCCGACGGCCGACCGGCCCGACCGGCTAGCTTAGCGGCGGGGCTGCGTCCGCGACGAGCCCTGGGTGAAGCGGCGAAGCAGCCTGACGAGGAGCCAGCCGACCAGGAAGCGGCGAATCAATCCAAACATGCGTGGTCCCCATGCACTCGGCGTGCCGCGATCGTCATAGCAGTGCCGGCCTGCGCCAATCCTCGCCACGGACATGCTCGTCCAGGAACGCCCAGACCGTCTCGTACCAGACGCGCGCGTTCTGCGGCTTGAGGATCCAGTGATTCTCGTCGGGGAAGTAGAGGAACCTGGCGGGAACGTTGTGCCGCCGAAGGTCGGTCCACAGCCGCAAACCTTCGCTGATCGGCACGCGCAGGTCCTGCTCGCCGTGGATGACGAGCATCGGCGTGCGGATGTTGGCGATCAGCCGGCTGGGCGACCACTCCTCGTAGCGTGACGGATCGGCATAGGGGTCGCCGAACTCGCGCTCCCAGTCCGGCCCGTAGTCGGTGGTGCCGTGGAACCCGCGCAACTCCCACAGGCTGGCGTGGGTCACGATCGCCCGGAAGCGGTCGGTGCTGCCCGCCACCCAGTTGGCCATGTAGCCGCCGAACGAGCCGCCCATCAGCGCGGTGCGCTCGCCATCGAGCTCCGGGCGCTCGAGCGCGCCGTCAACGGCGGCGATGACGTCGGTGTACGGCTCGGCTCCCCATCGGCCCCAGCCGCGCTGGACGAAGGCGTGCCCGTAGCCGGTCGAGATCGCCGGATCGGGCATGAGGACGGCGTATCCCTTCGCCGCCAGCAGGTGCGCGTTCCAGCGCCAGGTCCATGCGTTCCAGCTGCCGACCGGGCCGCCGTGAACAAACACCACGAGCGGGACCGGCGCCTCGGCGGTGGCATCGCGCGGCAGGACCAGCCACGAGCCGATCTCCTGTCCATCCGACGCCACGGCACTGACGCGCTCGACGCGGCCCGGGAGCTGCGCGACGGCATCGGCGTCGAGCTCGGGGAAGCTGCGCATGCGCCGGCTCGTGCCACCGTCGCCCAGGCGGACCGGGTGCGGCGGCTCCGCGTACGAGTTGCTGAGTGCCACCGGCCCACCCGCGGCATGGACCGCGAGGTCCGTGAACGTGCCGTCATCGGCCATCATCGTCGTGGCCGATGAGCCAAGGTCGTGGCGGAAGACCGCGCCCGCGCCCTGGCGGTCGGCCGTGAACCATATAGCCGTCCCGTCCCCCGACCAGACCGGGTGCTGCGGCCAGAGGTCCAGGCCCGGGGTGAGATCGCGGCCCTCGCCCGTCGCCAGGTCGATCAGCCACAGCGTCATGTCGCCGATCCGCTCGGGCACGTCCTTGTCCGAACGCACGCAGGCGACCCACCGGCCATCCGGCGAGCAGGCCGGGCTGTCGAACCAGCCGTCCTCGGGCGTGAGTCGCCGATGCTCACCCGTGGCGCGATCGATCGCCACCAACCCGAAGTCGGTTCGGCCAATGTCGTCGCTCGTCACCCAGCCGGTGACGATCGTGGCGCCGTCCGGGGTGACGTCAAAGCCCTGCTCGGTCAGGCTGATGCCCGCGTCCGGCGTCAGGTCCTTCGGGTCGCCGATGCGATCCTCCCCCATTGGCATCGGCGCAGCGAACAGGTGCCGCTCGCGTGGGCCCTGGTACGCGTCCCAGTGTCGGATGGGGAAGCTCTCGAAGAGGAGCGCGTCAACGCCGGCCTTCTTGCGCGCCTTGTGGCGCTCGAGGTCGCTCGCCGCGTCCCGCGCTCCGGGAAAGACCGACGCGGCATAGATCACGACATCGGCGTCGCGCGCAGCCACCACCGCATCGACGCCGCCCGACGGCGCCGCGAGCGGGCGTGCCTCGCCCCCGTTCGGCGGCAGCAGCCACAGTCCGGAGATGTCGTCGTCATCCGCTCCGTCATCGGGCGCGCGGTCCGGATCCGGCCGGGTCGAGGTGAAGAGGATCGAACCGTCCCGGGCGAACGTCGCTGCACTCTCACCCGGAGCCGATCGGGTCAGGCGGCGCGGCCGCTCATCCTCGCTGGCATCCAGCTCCCAGAGCGACGAGTGCATCTTCTTGCCGTCGGGTGCCGGTCGCCCGACGCTGACGACCAGACGGTGGCCATCGGGTGAGACGCGGAGCCCGGACAGGCGGGGCAGACGCAGGTAGGCGTCGAAATCGAAGGCATCGGTCATGGGCGAATCCTGCCACGTTGCCGCACTCCGGTTGCGGCGACATCGGCCATGCCCCCAAGATGGAACCCATGACAGATGAGAAGCGCTGGTCCGAGCACCAGGACCGATGGGTGCGCGAGCGCCTCGAGCCGGCTCTCGAGAAGGGGCCGGAGCGCCATGAGCGCTTCATCACGCAGTCCGGGGTCGAGATCGATCGGCTCTATTCGCCAGCCGACCTTGCCGATCCGGCCAACGACCCCGATGCGGGCCGGCCGCGATACCAGTTCAGCCCGGACGGCGGCGAAGTGGCGGGCTGGGACGAGATCGACGACGTCGGCCTTCCCGGCGACCCGCCGTTCACCCGTGGGATCCATCCGACCGGGCACCGCGGCCGGCTGTGGACGATGCGCATGTTCGCCGGCTTCGGCACCGCCGAGGACACCAACGACCGCTTCAAGAAGCTCATCGCCGCGGGCGGCACCGGGCTGAGCATCGCCTACGACATGCCGACGCTGTACGGCTACGACCACGACGACCCGATGGCCGAGGGCGAGTTCGGCACCTGCGGCGTGGCAGTTTCGTCCCTGGCCGACATGGAGCTGCTGCTCGAGGGCCTGCCGGTCGGCGAGATCTCGACGTCGATGACCATCAACTCCCCGGCGCCGATGATCTGGGCGATGTACGTGGTTGCGGCCGAGAAGATGGGCGTCCCTCGCGCCCAGCTGGCCGGAACGCTCCAGAACGACATCCTCAAGGAGTTCATCGCCCAGAAGGAGTACATCTTCCCGCCGGCGCCATCTCTCAAGCTCGTGACCGACACCGTCGAATGGGGCACGCGAGAGATGCCGCGCTGGAATACGATCTCGATCTCCGGCTATCACATCCGCGAGGCCGGATCGACGGCGGTCCAGGAGCTTGCCTTCACCATCGCCGATGGCATCGCCTACGCTGAGGACGCGATTGCGCGAGGCCTGCGTTTCGACGATTTCGCTCCCCGGCTCTCCTTCTTCTTCAACAGCCACAACGACTTCTTCGAGGAGATCGCGAAGTTCCGCGCCGCGCGGCGCATCTGGTACAAGCTGTGCCGCGAGCGCTTCGGCGCGGAGAACGAGCGCTCGACCTGGATGCGCTTCCACACGCAGACGGCCGGTGTCTCCCTCACCGCGCAGCAGCCTTTGAACAACCTGACGCGGGTCGCGATCCAGGCGCTGGCCGGGGTGCTTGGCGGCACCCAGTCGCTCCACACCGACGCGTATGACGAGGCGTGGGCGGTGCCTTCCGAGGACGCCGCCATGCTGGCGTTGCGCCAGCAGCAGATCCTGGCCGAGGAGTCGGGCGTGGCGAACACGGTGGATCCGCTCGGTGGATCGTACTTCGTCGAAACCCTCACGAACCAGACCGAGCAGCGCGCCTGGGCCTACATCAAGCAGATCGACGACATGGGCGGGATGGTTCGCGCCCTCGAAGCCGGGTTCCCACAGGCCGAGATCGCCGATGCCGCCTACGAGCAGCAGCGCGAGCTCGAGGCCAAGGAGCGCGAGATCGTGGGTGTCACGAAGTACGCCGATCCCGACGAGGAGCTGAAGATCCCGCTGCTCGAGATCAGCAAGGTGCAGGAGCGGCGACACCTCGATCGCCTGGCGCGCGTGCGTGCCGAACGCGACGCCGATGCGCACGCGGCCGCGCTGCGCCGCCTCGAGGATGAGGCGCGGGCCGGTGACGTGAATCTCATGCCGGCGATCGTGGCCGCGGTTGAGGCCTACGCCACCATCGGCGAGATGTGCGGCGTCCTGCGCGGCGTCTACGGGGAGTACCGCGAACCGCTCCTCGTCTGAGCTGCGACTCGGTGCCCCGGCGTCGTCAGCCGCTCGTCCTGGCGACCGTATCGGCCTTGGGCGGCCGGTCTGTCGTCACGTGCTCTTCCTGGCGACGCTAGGCGCGCAATCGGGCAGCTCAGACAGTCCGAGCATCCGCCTCTGAGCGTGAATTGCGCGTGTGAAGCCGCAATCGTTGACGTCCGGCACGTCTACGGTCGCCAGAATGCGCACCTGACAACTTCGTCATGCACAGGATCCCGCTCGGCGCCACCTCGCCCTCCGGTGAGCGGAGCCAGGCAAGCGCCAAGCGTCCCCGCAGTCCGAATCGGCGGAATAGAACCGCATGCGTCTGGATCCGACGCCGAGCCGTGGAACCTTCGGCGACGATCAGCACCGGCACCACGCTCGAGACCACCCACCCACGCTGCCGTGCGAGAGTCTCGCCGATCCGGACTTTGCGATCGAGGCCGGCGAGCAGATCCTGGACATCGACGATCACCGTCTTGATCTCGATCACGAGCACCGCGCGAGCGACCGGGTGCCACCCGAGCAGATCGACGCTCCCACGCTCACCGTAGTGGTTGAACGTCCGCTCGGCCTCGACCGTCCATCCGTCCCGCTCCAGCAGCGCTGCCCACCTCGCCTGGAGCGAGGCGTGGTCAGCGTCCAGCAGCCGGCGCAGATCGCCGCCCGGCAGACCGAGCTCGATCCGCAGCGTTGCACCAAGCGCACTCGCCGCAGAGGCCAGCGCCGCCACCGAGTGCCGCTCGATTCGCCCATGCTCGAGATCCGAGACGACGGCACGGCTTACGCCGGAGCGCCGCGCGACGTCTGACTGGCGAAGGCCGAGCCGATGTCGTAGGGCGCGCAACCCGCGCCCGATGACCTCGTGTCGCACGCCCACGCTCCCCGTAGATTGGCGGTGTGGGTCGCCGACCCGGACCGGAATCGCCGGGTCGGCGACGCAGGGCACGCGTCCCACACCGCTGCGTCGATCATCGGCGGCGGCGATTACCAGCGGCTTACTGGTGGGTTGCGCGCTCGACACGGGCGGGTGCTCAGCTCTTCGCCAGTAGCGCCTCGAGCCGATCCCAGGTCTCGATCGCGCCCTGCGTCATGCCGGTCGCCAGCGCCTGCTCGATGATCTCCTCGGATCCCATGTGCGACACCGCCCGCATCAGCGTCCGGCCATCACCCAGGTCTTCCAGCGTGAGGGTCTCCGGCCCGCCCTGCGGCCCGACGCCCTCGACGTCGAACATGAACGTCCACTTGATGCGCTCCGGCGGCTCGACCTCGAGGTACTCGCCATAGAACACGGCGTCCTCGCGGTCGGGGCCGCTGCTCACGAAGCGCCACGTGCCACCGGGGCGAACGTCCATCTCGGCGACGGTCGTCGACGTCCCGTGCGGTCCCCACC
>JAGXHP010000125.1 GCA_024636135.1 Chloroflexota bacterium | reverse complement strand
GCTCCCATCTTCGACCTCGAAGAGCTGCTACCGATGCTCAGGGAACGCGGCATCTACACGATCGCCCGCATGGTGGTGATGAAGGACAACACGACCGCGCTGGCCCGTCCCGAGCTGGCGGTCCGCAACAGCGAAACCGGTGAGCCATGGCGCGACAACATCGGCGGCGCATGGCTCGATCCTTCGGCGCCCGGTGTCGCGGAGTACGTCGCAGCGATCGCGGGTGACCTGGCGCAGAAGGGGTTCGACGAGGTCCAGCTCGACTACATCCGCTTCTTCAGCGATGGTCCGTACGCGGTGGCGGAGACGAACCTGCCGAACACCCAATCCTTCAGGCTGCCGGCCATCCAGCGCGTCCTGCGGGTCGTGAGCAACGAGCTCGACATGACCCGCACCTTCCTGGGGGCCGACGTCTTCCCGATCAGCTTCATCGTTCCGGATGACCAGGGAATCGGCCAGCGGCCCGAGGTGATCATGCCGTACGTCGACTACTTCAACCCGATGGTCTACCCGTCGCACTACGGCCCGGGGGTCTTCGGCTTCGAGGTCCCGAACAACCATCCGTACGAGGTCATCGACGAGACGCTGCAGATCATGAGCCGGCAGGCGGAGGGCCTGCCCGTCGTCATCCGGCCATGGATCCAGGACTTCGGCTACGGCCCGTTCCCGCCGTACAGCGCGGACCAGGTGCGTGCCGAGTTCCAGGCCGCCGCCGACAACGGCGCGAAGGGATGGATGATCTGGAACGCGCGGGCAACATTCACCGAGGCAGCCCTCGGAGCACCACGCGACGACGAAGCCGCCGGCCCATCGAGCTCATCCAGCCCTCAGCCGTCCAGCTCGCCGTAGCCGATGCGCCTCGTGGTCCAGCGCGTCACACAGGCCCGGGTCAGCTGCGGCGACGAGTTGCTGGCCGAGATCGGCCGGGGTGCACTCGTCCTGGCGGGCATCGCGACCGGCGACACGGCCGACGTCATCGATCGGATGGCGGACAAGGTGACCGGCCTGCGCTACTTCGAGGACGACGAGGGTCGCACCAATCACAGCATCGCGGATGCCGGCGGCGAGATGATCGTGGTGAGCCAGTTCACCCTGCAGGCGGATGTCCGGCGCGGCCGGCGTCCGGGATTCACGCCCGCGGCGGCGCCCGACGTGGCGGAGCCGCTGGTGGATCGCTTCGTCACGCGCCTGCGCTCACTCGGGCTCCGGGTCGGAACGGGCCGGTTCGGCGCCGAGATGCAGGTCGCGCTGGTCAATGACGGCCCGTTCACGCTCGTGCTCGATTCGGAACGTGACCTCGGCGGAACGACCGGCGGGGCATGAAGAAGCCCGCGTCGACCGACGCGGGCGGGGATGCGGCGAGAGCCGGTCAGACCTTCTGGGCGGTCCGGCGGCAGCGACTGCAGGCCTTGACCTTCGAGACCTTGCCGTCGGTGACCAGGGTCATCGGCTGAAGGTTCGGCAGCCATCGGCGCAGCGCGCGCTTGCGGTTCATCCCTACGGACTGGGGGTTCCAGCCGGTGATCGGACGCTTGCCGCAGATGTCACAGACGCGGGCCATGGTCAAAGGACTCCATTCACAACGGGACCGGCGCGTCGCGCCGGGCGATCGGGATCGTAGCACGCTACGATCGAGGCATGCAATCGAGCCGGACTGCCGGGTGGTGACCGTTCTCGATCCTGCCGACCTCGAACAGCCGATCCGGCGCGCCATGCCGGAGCTCGCACGAGGCGTCGCGACGCTGGCCCGCCTCGGCATCGACACCGTCCGCGATGCGCTGTGGTACCTCCCGTTCCGGTATGACGACTTCAGCGACGTCCGATCGCTCGGTGAGCTCGTTCCCGACGAGAAGCAGTCGGCCCGGGTCACGGTCGCCGCCATCCGGGTCGAGCCCGGGTTCGGGCGCCGTCCCCAACGCGTCATCGCTCAGCTCACCGACGACACCGGCAGCGCCGAGGCCATCTGGTTCGGACGTCGCTACGTCGAGCGCCGGCTGCAGATCGGCGACGAGGTCATCGTCTCGGGCAAGGTCACCCAGCGCGGCTGGCGGCCACAGTTCACCTCGCCGGAGTTCAGCCCGGCGGGCCACGATTCGGTGCACACGGCTCGCGTCGTCCCGGTGTACCGCCTCACCTCCGGCGTCACGCAGAAGCGCCTGCGGGAGCTGCTGGCGCGGGTGCTCGATCGCGGACTGGCGGCGATCGACGACCCGTTGACCGCCGACGAGCGGGGAACGCTTCCGGCACTCGACCACGCGCTGCGCACCGCGCACTTTCCCGAGGAGGCAGCCGACGTCGAAGGTGCATTGGACCGCTTGGCGTTCGATGAGCTGCTGGCGCTGCAGCTCACCCTGGCGCAGGCACGCGCGGCGCGCAGCGAGCTCGTGGCCCCTCGCATCGGCATCGCCGATGCGGACTTCGAGGCAATCGTCGCCGCCCTTCCGTTCCAGCTGACCGACGACCAGGCGGGCGCGGTCGCGGAGATTCGCGAGGACATCGCGAGTGAGCGGCCGATGCGCCGGCTGCTGCAGGGCGACGTCGGTAGTGGCAAGACGGCGGTTGCCGCGATCGCGCTGGCGTCCGCGGTGCGTGCCGGCTGGCAGGGGGCGTTGATGGCACCCACTGAGATCCTGGCGCGCCAGCACCACGCCGGTCTCGCGCCGCTCCTCGAGCAGCTCGGCGTGCGCGCCGAGTTTCTCTCCGGGTCGCTGGCCGCGGCACCCAAGCGGGCGATCCACGATGCCATTGCGGGCGGGACGGCGGACGTCGTGATCGGGACGCACGCCGTGATCAGCGAGGCCGTCGAGTTTCCCCGGCTGGGGCTGGTGGTGGTGGACGAGCAGCATCGTTTCGGCGTCGGACAGCGGGCTGCGCTCCAGGCCAAGGGCGCCCGCGGCGAGCCGCACGTTCTCGCGCTGACCGCCACCCCGATTCCGCGCACGCTGGGTCTGACCGTCTACGGCGACCTCGCCATCAGCACGATCCGGCACCTGCCTCCCGGACGCGAGCCCATCCGCACCGAGATCCGGGATCGCCGAGCCCTGCCGAAGATCGAGGCGTTCATCGCGTCGGAGGCTGCGGCCGGCCGGCAGGCGTTCGTCGTCGTACCGCTCGTGGTCGAGTCCCAGACGCTCGAGGCGGCCAGCGCCGAGGCCGAGGCGGACCGGCTGCGGGCCAGGCTGCCCGCGCTTCGGATCGGGATTGTCCACGGGCAGCAGAAGTCTGAGCTGCGTGACGCGACGATGGCCGCGTTTGCGGCCGGTGACATGGACGTGCTCGTGGCGACGACCGTGGTGGAGGTCGGCATCGACGTGCCGAATGCGAGCGTGATGCTGATCGAGGACGCCGAGCGCTTTGGCCTTGCCCAGCTCCATCAGCTGCGCGGCCGTGTCGGCCGTGGCCGGCACCGCTCGTTCTGCATCCTGCTCTCCGACGCCACCGACGAGGTTGCCGTGCGCCGCCTCGAGGTGGTGCGTGGATCGAGTGACGGATTCGTCATCGCCGAGGCCGATCTCGCGCTGCGTGGGGCTGGCAACCTGCTCGGGACGCGACAGTCGGGGCTGCCGCCGCTCCGCGTGGCGTCGCTTTTCGACCCTCGCCATGTCGAGCTGGCACAGCGCGCCCGTGACCTTGCGGACGGCATCGTGCACGGCGACCCCTCCCTGTCACGCCGGCCGCTGCTGGCCCGCCTGCAGCGCGACTTCGCGCCGCTCGAGGACGAGGGAGACGCGGCCTGATGCGCGTCATCGCGGGCGTCGCCCGCGGACACCCGCTCGTCGCTCCGCGCGGGACGGCGACGCGGCCGATCACCGACCGCGTGAAGGAGACGCTCTTCGCCATCCTCGGCGATCGCGTGCCGGGCGCCCGCGTGCTCGACCTCTACGCGGGCAGCGGCGCCATCGGCATCGAAGCGCTGTCCCGCGGCGCCGACCATGCGACGTTCGTCGAACAGTCCGTGCCAGCGCTGAAGGCGCTGCGCACCAACCTCGAACGGACGGACGTCGCCGAGCGAGCCGAGGTCGTGGGCTCGGACGTCGCTCGCTACCTGGCTCGCCCGTCGGACGTGGCGCGCGACCTCGTCTTCCTCGATCCGCCGTACGAGGTGCGTGATATCGTGGCGCCGCTCGGGTTGATCGAGCCGATGCTGGCCCCAGGTGGCATGGTGGTGGTCAAGCACTTCTGGAGAACCGATCTGCCTGATGTCCCCGGACTGAAATTGGCCCGGCAACGTCGGTTCGGCGAGACCATGCTCACCTTCATGGAGGCGGATCAGCGATGACGCGGGTTGCGGTCTTTCCCGGTTCGTTCGACCCGATGACGAACGCTCATCTCGACGTCGCGCGACGGGCCTCCGGCCTGTTCGATCGGCTCGTCATCGGCGTGCTGAACAACCCGAAGAAGGAACCGATGTTCGGCATCGACGAGCGCGTCGCGCTCATCGGCCGCAGCGTGGCCGACCTGGGCGCCCATGTCACGGTGGATGCCTTCGACGGGCTGACCGTGAATTTCGCGAAGCGCCATGGTGCCGGGTTCATCGTCCGTGGCCTGCGCGCGGTGAGCGACTTCGAGGCCGAGCTGCAGATGGCGCTGACGAATCGCAAGCTGGCGCCGGAAATCGACACCACCTTCCTGATGACCGCCCTCGAGTATGGGTACGTGAGCTCGTCGCTGACGAAGGAGGTCGCCCGGTTCGGAGGAGACATCGGCCCGATGGTGCCGGCGCCGGTCGCCGAAGCGCTGGTCGAACGACTGCGTGCGGGGCCACGCGTATAATCGCCCGCGAGGAGGGGTAGCGCCACGGACATCATCTTCCTGGTCGAACGGCTCGAGTCGATGGTGGCAGCCGGAAAGAAGCTGCCGCTGACGAACAACGTCGTCCTCGATCAGGCCACCGTGCTCGAGCTGGTCGACCAGCTGCGCGTCGCCGTGCCCGACGAAGTGCGCCAGGCTCGACGCATCACGGAAGACTCCGGGCGCATCACCGAGCGCGCGCGCGACGAGGGGGACGCCATCATCGCCCGCGCCCAGGAGCGCGCTGCCCAGATGCTCGAAGAGCGCGAGCTCGTTCGCGCCGCCCAGGAGCGAGCCGGGGAGCTGCTGGCGCAGGCCCAGGCCGAGGCCGCGGAGGTTCGGCGCGGGGCGGACGAGTACGCCGCCGGAGTCCTCATCCGACTCGAGGGCGAGTGCATCAAGGCGCTGACCAGCATCAAGCGCGGGATCGACATGCTCGACGAGCGGCATCGTCCGCCATCGACGACGGACGGCCGCGGCCTGACCGGCGACGAGATCGTGGTGGATCCCGAGGAGCAGCCGAGCGCCACCTCCCGGCCATGACCTCGTTCAACGTCGCCGGGCTCCTCCATGAGCCCCCCGGCGCGTTCCGTGACGTCCGGCTGCGGGACCACTACGTCACGCTGGGCCCGGACGTCGAGCTGGCGGGTCCTCTCGACGCGGACTTCCGCCTCCAGCGCACGAACCGCGGCATCCTGGCACGCGGATCAGTCAGCGCGCCGCTGCGGCGCACGTGCGCTCGCTGCACCGATGCGTACGTCGAGGAGGTCCGCGTCGCGATCGACGAGGAGTTCCTGCCGACGATCGATCCGGAGAGCGGCGCGCAGCTTGCGACCGACCCGACCGAGCCCGACGCCACGCTGCGGGTGGATGAGCACCATGAGATCAGCCTGGGTGCCGTGATCCACGACGAGCTTGCGCTGACCGAGCCGATGCATCCGCTCTGTCGCGACGACTGTCCCGGCCTGTGCGTCGAGTGCGGTCTGCGCATGGACACGGGCGACCACGCCCACGAGGCGCAGGAGATCGACCCTCGGCTGGCCGGGCTGGCAGCTCTGCTGAAGGAGCCCAAGCAGTAGGCGACCGATTCGCCACGAGCGACGCACTGCCGCTATACTGCGGCGTCCCGTCACACAGTCGTAGGAGTTCCGCGTGGGCGTTCCCAAGCGAAAGGTATCCAAGGCGCGCCAGGGTGAGCGCCGCGCACACCTCGCCATCAGTGCGCCGCCGCTGGTCGAATGCGACCATTGTCATGAGCTGAAGCGCGCCCATCACGTCTGCCCGACGTGCGGCTGGTACGCCGGGCGTGAGGCAGTCGTGATCGAGCCGGTCGCCCCGGTCGAAGGCCAGCGCTAGCCCCGATGCGCATCGCGGTCGACGCGATGGGAGGCGACCACGCCCCTCGCGAGATCGTGCGCGGTGCCATCGACTACGCACTCACCCAGCCTTCCGACGAGGTCAGTCTCGTCGGTGACGTGCCGCGCCTCGAGCGTGAGGTCGCTGCGTACGGCAAGGGTGACGTGGCCAACGTCCACTACGTGGACGCGCCGGAGGTCATCGAGATGGACGACCACCCGGCCACCGCGCTGCGTTCGAAGCGCCGGTCGTCGATCCTCGTGGCCACCAACCTGGTCCGCGACGGCGAGGCTGATGCCGTGGTCAGCGCCGGGTCGACCGGTGCCACCATGGCGGCCGCCATCCTTCGCCTCGGGCGGGTCGACGGCATCGACCGACCGGCCCTGCCCGCCCACATGGTGACCGCGACCGGTCCGGTGATGCTTCTCGACGTCGGCGCCAACGTCGACTCGGATCCCGAGCACCTCGTGCAGTTTGCCGCCATGGGCGCGATCTTCGCGGAGCACGTCCTCCACGTCACCAATCCACGGATCGGTCTCCTGAACATCGGCGAGGAGGTGGAGAAGGGTGACGAGCTCGCGAGGGAGGCCCATGCCAAGCTCGCGTCCCTGGACCTGCACTTTGTCGGCAACGTCGAGGCGCACGACATGATCGCGCACCGCGCCGACGTGGTCGTCTGTGACGGATTCGTCGGCAATGTCGTGATCAAGTTCTTCGAGGGAATCACCAGCTTCATGTTCCGTGCCCTGCGTGAAGACCTCCAGCAGGGGCCGGTGGCCCCGCTCGCGCTCCTTGCGCTGCGGCCCGGCTTCGAGCGCCTCAAGGGAAGATTCGACTACGAGCGCTATGGCGGGGCGCCACTGCTCGGCGTGAAGGGCGTGAGCATCGTGACGCACGGCCGCGCGAAGGCTCGCATGATCGAGCACGCGATGCGTGTCGCGTCAGAGTCGGCCGAGGCGCGCGTCCCGGAGCTCATCGCCCAGTGGACGCAGGAGCATCCGGCCCTGGTTCACCGCGGCGTACGTTCCCGCATTGCGGCGCGACTGCACCGCGAGCGAGCCTGACGATGTCGGTGCGCGCGGCGAAACGACAATCGGCGGCCGGCATGTTGGCGCGACGGCTGGCCCTGCTTGCCCTGTTCGAGGGGGAGTTCCGCCCCGGGTCCGCGAACGACGCGCTGGAGAGGCTGGCGGCAGAACGCGAGGTGCCCGCCGAGGTGCGCGCACATGCGGTTCGCATCGTGGAGGGCGTCGCCGCGCATCTCGATGAGCTCGATGCCCGCATCGGCGTCGAGGCGCCGCTCATTCCCGTTGCCGAGCTCGGCCGCGTCGAGCGGACGATCCTCCGGAGCGCGATCTACGAGGTGCTATACTCCGCCGCGACCCCGAGCGGGGAGACGATGCGCGACGCCGTATCCCTCGCCCGGATCTACGCCGGCGATGCAGCGCGACGCCTGGTCAATGGCGTGTTAGGAAGTGTTTCCAGATCATCGGGTGGAGGAGCCTGAACTCGTGACAGACGGCACCACATACGAACGCCTCAAGAAGATCATCGTCGAGCAGCTCGGCGTCGACGACGAGGAGGTCCAGCCCCAGGCCTCGTTCGTCGAGGACCTCAATGCCGATTCGCTCGACTTGGTCGAGCTCATCATGAGCCTCGAGGAGGAGTTCGGCACGGAGATCTCGGACGAGGATGCCGAGAAGATCCAGAAGGTCCAGGACGCCGTCGATTTCATCGAGGAGCATCAGCAGTAGACGGGTTCGCCCATGGTTGCCCCGCCGCTGGACGAGCTCAGCGCCCATCTCGGCGTCGACCTGGAGGAGCACGAGCTCCTGCGCCAGGCCTTCGTCCACAGCTCGTATTTCAACGAGAATCCTGACGGCGCGCCCGGACACAACGAACGGCTCGAGTTCTACGGCGATGCCGTGATCGGCCTGACGGTCAGCCGTCTGCTCTTCGAGCACTATCCCGACGAGGACGAGGGGTTCCTGACGGCACGCCGCGCCGCGCTCGTGAACCGCGAGGCGCTGGCTGACATGGCGCTCGACATCGGACTCGATCGGCACCTTCTTCTCGGCCGTGGCGAGGCCGATGCCGGTGGCGCGACCCGACCCTCGGTTCTCGCGGGGTGCTTCGAGGCCCTCGCCGGTGCACTGTCCCTCACGCAGGGCATGCAGCACACGGATGCGGCCCTTGTCCGGCTGTTCACGCCGCGGGTCGAGGCGCTGGCCGCGATCTCGGGCCCCCCGAAGTCGGCGAAGTCGCTGCTCCAGGAATGGAGCCAGCGCTACCGGGGGACGAAGCCGTCCTATCAGCTCATCGAGACCAACGGGCCACCGCACGACCAGGTGTTCCGCGTGGCGGTGGTCGTCGGCGACGTCGTCCTGGGCACGGGGAGTGGGACGAGCCGCCAGCGGGCGGAGGAGAGCGCGGCCCAGGCCGCGATGGCCGAGCTCGTCGAGCTGCCCGAGACGACACTGCGTCCGGCGACCTCGTGAGCCGTCTCAAGGAGCTCCGCCTGCACGGATTCAAATCCTTCGCCGACCAGACGCGGTTCGTGTTCGAGCCCGGGGTGAACGCCGTCATCGGACCCAATGGATCCGGCAAGAGCAACATGGCCGACGCCGTTCGCTGGGTGCTCGGCGAGCAGTCGAACCGGTCGCTGCGGACGCGGCGCGCCGATGACGTGATCTTCGGTGGGTCCGAACAGCGCAAGCCCCAGGGCATGGCCGAGGCCAGCCTGACGCTCGACAACGCCGATGGCTGGCTGCCGATCGAGTTCGCCGAGGTCTCCATCGGGCGACGAGCGTACCGGTCCGGAGAGAGCGAATACCTGATCAACGGCGCTCGAGCGCGGCTGCGCGACGTCGTTGCGCTTCTCGGGGAAGGCAGGCTCGGCGCCAACGAGCTGGTCGTGGTGGGACAGGGCACGGTCGATGCCGCGCTCTCCCTCAGGCCCGAGGAGCGGCGGCAGCTGTTCGAGGAGGCGGCCGGGGTCAAGGGCCTGCAGGTCAAGCGCAATGAGGCGTCCGGGCGTCTGACGCGCGCGCTCGACAACCTGACGCGGGTCAGCGACCTCATCGCGGAGCTGAAGCCCCAGGTGCGTCGGCTGGCGCTCCAGGCCGAGCATCAGCAGCAACACGACACGCTCGGATCGCGAGCTCGATCACTGGTCGCTGCGAGCATGCAGCGTCGCGAGCGGGCGGCGCGATCCGCGCTGGGTGACGCGCGCCGCAGGGAAGCGGCCGCCGAAGCCGCACTGGCGGCATACCGCGAAGCGCAGGACGCCGGCCGCGCGAAGGTTGCCGCCGCCGAGGAACGCTACTGGGCCGCGGAGGAGGCCTCGCGAGATGCCGCAGCACGTCGGCAGGAGGCACGGGAGGAGGCGATTCGGCTCGAGGGGCGCATGGAGACGCTGGTCGCACGCGTGCGGGAGCTGAACTCGTTGATCGAGCGCCATGATCGCGACCTCGTCGCCACGAATGAGGGTCTGGCATCGATCGACCATCGCGGCCCGGGCGGCTCGGTCGAGCCGGCCATCGCCGCCGCCGCCGCCGCGGAGGCTGCCTGGCGCGGGGCCGTGGCCGAGCTCGCCGAAGCCGACGACGAGTTGCTCGCCGCGGAGCAGGCCGTCTCCGAGCTGCGCGCCCGGCACAGCGACCTGATCGCGCGTCGAGCACGCGCCTCGGAGGAGGCAGCTCGTGATGCCGCTCGTCGCCAGCATCTCGAGGTCGAGCGGGCTGCGGCCGAGGATGCCGTATCGGCCACGCGGTCTGCAGCCGAACAGGCGGCCGCCGCGGCGCAACGGGCCGAGACTGCTGCGGCCGATGCGATGCGCGTCCTCGAGGAGCACGGGACAGCACGCGACGCCGCGCAGGAGGCCGCCGATTCGACGCGCGCGGCCGTGATCGAGCTGACGGAGCGCCTGCAGGCCATGCGAGCCGAGCTGGACGCACTGAACGCCCCGCACGACAGTGGAAGCCGGCTCGGCCGCCGGCTGGCAGCCGCCGGATGGCCGACGCTGCTCGACGCCGTCTCCGCTCCCGAGGCCTCGTGGCCCGCGATCGAGGCCGTGGTCGGGGGTGAGCTGGACAGCGCGCTGCTGTGGGCGGACGGCGACCCGCGAGCGCAGATCGCCGATGCCCGCGGGGCGGCACGGCTGCTTGCGCCCACCGGCGACGACGCGAGCGAGGGTCGGGCCGCGGCCATCGCCGCGGTGGGTGCCGAGCGCACGCTCGGGGAGTGGATCGGCCTTCCCGACGGACCCCGGGCGTTTGCACGGACGGTCATCGCGCCCGATCTGGCGTCGTTGCTCGACGGCTGGCGGCGACTGCCCGTCGGGTGGGCCGCGGTCACCGAAGCTGGCGACCTGGGTGATGCCCGGGGCGTGATCCTGCGCGGCCGTGGCGACCCGCCCGGCGGTGCAGCCGCACGGGCTCACGTTCGTCGCCGGGAGCTGAGTGAAGCAGTCACCGATCTCGAACGAGCCTTCCACGATGCACAGGCGGCCGCCCACGACGCAGCCGAGACCCTTCGCACGTCGCGGACCGAACACCTCGCGGCCCGCGAGGCGCACGACGAGGCCGAGCGCGCGGTGCGGGTCGCTCGCGAAGCGCGAGCCGCCAGCGACGCCGAGATGACGCGGGCGGAGGAGCGTCTCGAGCGCCTGCGCTCCGAAGCCGTCACGGCATCCACGACGGCGAGTGACGGCCTGGACGATCTCGCCATGGGGGACGCAGCGGACCTGGACCGACGCCAGGAGGGCGCCGTCGCCGCCCGAGCACGCCGCGACGAGCTGGCGGCGCGACGGGATGAGGCCCGGGATGCCTGGACGCGGACGCGGCGCGCCGCCGAAGAGATCGAGTCACGCACCGCCGGCATGCGGAGCGAGCGCGCGAACCTCGAAGCACGCGTGGCACAGCTGCGCACCGCGCTGCCCGAGGCTCGCGAGGCGCTCGCTGCGCTCGACGAGGAACGGGCGGCCGCCTCCGGCCCGCTGGAGGCGGCATCTGCACGGCAGGCCGCGGCCGATGCCGACCACGGAGCCGCCGAGCAGGCGCGGCTGGCGAAGCGCGCCGAACTGGTGGCGCTCGAGGGGGAGCAGGGGAGCTCAGGGGAGGAGCTCGGTCGCCTTGAGCGCGCGGTGCAGAGCGCCGCGATCGAGGCCTCGCGAAGGGACGAAGCCCTGGCCGGTCTGCTGCGCGAGCGGGAGATTGCGCTGGAGGGCCTTCCTCCCGAGCACGAGGCCCAGGAGCCGATCGGCGACGACGTGACGAAGCTCGACGACGCCGCCGTCGAGGCCGAGCTGAGGCGCGTGAGGCGAACCCTGTCCCAGATCGGCTCGGTGAATCCGTTCGCCGTCGAGGAGCATCGCGAGCTCGCAGGTCGACTCGAGGAGATGACGAGCCAGGACGTGGACCTGCGTGGCGCCATCGCCTCGACCGAGGAGCTCATTGCGACGCTCGACGGCGAGATCAGCGCGCAGTTCGACACGGCCTTCACTTCGATTGCCGCGCGCTTCGACGAGTATTGCCAGCTGCTGTTCGCGGGGGGATCGGGCTCGCTCCAGATGGGCGACGACGCCGACGGGGATGCACCGGGCGGGATCGAGATCGTGGTGCGACCACCCGGAAAGCGACTCCAGCGGCTCGCCATGCTGTCCGGCGGCGAACGGGCCCTCACCGGGGTGGCGCTCCTGTTCGCGATGCTCACCGTGAACCCGGTGCCGTTCTGCATCCTCGACGAGGTCGACGCGGCGCTCGACGAAGCGAACATCGGACGCTTCGCGGAGGCCCTCCGCAAGCTGTCGGAATCGATCGACTTCGTCGTCATCACGCACAACCGGGCGACGATCGAGGTCGCGGACACGATCTACGGCGTGACGATGACCGACGCGGCCGTGAGCCGGGTGCTGTCGCTGCGCCTCGCCGATGTCCCCGCCGAAGTGACCGTCTGATGTTCTGGCGCCGACGGGACGCGCCCCCCGAGGGCGCGGAGATGGTCGAGCCGGAGGATCCCGCTCCCGTCCCCTCGACGGTGGCTCGCCCGGCGCGGGAGCCGCGTGGCATGGGCCTGCGCGCTCGACCATCGGGATTCGGGGCGCGCCTTCGATCCATCCTCGGAGCAGGGGAACCGGCGACCGAGGAGACCTGGGACGACGTCACGGAGGCGCTCATCGGAGCCGATGTCGGCGCGCCGACCACGCTCGAGCTGGTCGACGCGGCCCGGGCGCAGATGGAGGCGAGTGGCGGGCGGACCGGTGAGGACGCCCGACGCGCTCTGGCGACCGTTATCCGCGACCGGCTGGCAGCGGTCGGGTCGGGAGCGTTCGAGCTCGGAGCGGCCCCGTCGGTGATCCTGGTCGTCGGCGTGAACGGAACCGGAAAGACGACGTCGATCGCGAAGCTGGCATCGCGGCTCCTGGCCGATGGCCACAGCGTGGCCCTGGCAGCGGCCGATACCTTTCGGGCGGCGGCGGTCGAGCAGCTACGCATCTGGGGTGAGCAGCTCGGTGTAGCGGTGATCGCGCAGCGACCAGGGGCCGACCCGGGGGCCGTCGCGTTCGACGCCGTCGAGGCAGCGGTCTCGCGCGGGCTCGACGCCGTCCTGGTCGACACCGCCGGCCGACTCCAGAACAAGCAGCAGCTCATGGAAGAGCTGGCAAAGATCCGCCGCGTGATCGAGCGGCGACTTCCGGGTCAGCCGCGTCACGTCCTCCTCGTGCTCGACGCGACGTCCGGCCAGAACGGGCTGCTGCAGGCCGAGGCCTTCAGCCGCGAGGCCGGGGTCACCGGCATCGTGCTCACGAAGCTGGACGGGACCGCCAAAGGCGGCGTGGCCCTGGCCGTTGCCGAGCGACTGGGCGTGCCGATCCTGTTCGCGGGCATCGGCGAGGAGATCGATGCGCTCGCCCCCTTCGATCCCGAAGCGTTCGTGGAGTGGCTCTTCGCCGAATGAGGTTCCGTTGCCCCCGTGGGCGGTGGCCCGTAGAATGGGCAGCCGTTTGCCGGCCGCCTGGCGCCGGCACCTGATCCCGTACCTGT
>JAGXHP010000124.1 GCA_024636135.1 Chloroflexota bacterium | reverse complement strand
GATGGCGCTCATGGCGATCGTGAAGCCCTCGCCCTCCTCGCCGACGCGGTTGGCTGCCGGAACCTCGCAGTCGCTGAACGTCAGGATCCCGGTGTTGCCGGCACGGACGCCGAGCTTGCCGTGGAGCGACTCGGAGCTGAAGCCCGGGAACGAGCGCTCGACGATGAATGCGGTGATGCCCTTGTGGCCCTTGCTGCGATCCACGTTGGCAAAGACCAGGAAATGGTCGGCGGTATCGGCCAGGCTGATCCAGATCTTGCTGCCGTTGAGGATGTAGCGGTCACCGTCGCGGCGTGCGGTGGTGGCGAGATTGCCGGCATCCGACCCGACGCCGGGCTCCGTCAGCCCGAAGGTGGCGAGCTTCTCGCCGCGCGCCTGCGGAACGAGGTACTGCTGCTTCTGCTCCTCGCTCCCCCACTGGAGCAGGGTCAGCGAGTTCAGCCCGGTGTGCACGCTGAGGATCACTCGGAAGGCCGTATCGGCGCGCTCCATCTCCTCGCACAGCAGCGCGAAGGCGATGTAGTCCATGCCCGCGCCGCCGTACTTCTCGGGAATCGGCAGGCCAAGCAGCCCCTCCGATCCCATCTTCTCGTACAGGCCGCGGTCGTAGGTGGCGGTGGCATCCATCTCGCCGATGCGCGGGAGGATCTCCCGTTCGGCAAAGGCGCGCGCGGTGCGCTGCACCTCGCGCTGCGCATCGGTCAGCGAAAAGTCGATCATCGGTTCTCCGTGGAGGGTCGGGGCATCAACGCGGGAAACTGATTCTAGACGCAGCCTCGGGGGCGCGAGAACGGAGCGGCCAATCCCGACTCCAGCGTCGGTGATTCGGATTGACGAAGGTCAGAGGTAAGGCTAGCCTTACTCCCGCAGGTTCCCGAGCGGAACCGCCACCCCCACATCGCACACGAGGAAACAGCGTTGGACTTCGGATTCTTGACGACCGGGCTGCTGACCGGACTCCGCGAGGGCGTTGAAGCCGCCCTCATCGTCAGCATCATTCTCGCCTACCTCGCCAAGACCGGAAACCAACGCCACTCCGGCAAGATCTGGCTGGGCGCCGGGGCGGCGATCGCGCTCAGCGTGGTCGTCGGGCTCGTGCTGTTCAGCACGGTCGGCGGATTCGAGGAGCCGGCCGAGCAGATCTTCGAAGGCTTCGCGATGCTGACCGCCGCCGCCGTCGTGACCTGGATGCTGTTCTGGATGCGCCGCACCGCGGCGAACATCAAGGGCGAGCTCCAGGCCGGCGTGGATCGCGCGCTCATGGAGGGCGGGGTCCTGGGCCTCGGCGTCCTGGCATTCACCGCGGTCATCCGCGAGGGCATCGAGACGGCGCTCTTCCTCATGGGTCAGGCCACGGCCGCGGGCACCCAGGCGAGCAGCACGCTCGTCGGCGCCGTCATCGGCCTGGGCATTGCAGTCGCCATCGGCTACGGCCTGTATCGCGGCGCGCGCGTCATCAACCTGCGCACGTTCTTCACCTGGACCGGCGTCGCGCTGATCTTCATCGCCGCGGGGCTGCTGTCGCACGCGGTACACGAGTTCGTGGAGATCGGATGGATCGGCGTCGGCACGAGCACGGCGTTCGACATCAGCGCCATCCTGCCGCACGACCCCGAGGCCGGCGCCATGGGCGTCGTCGGCTCGATCCTTCGCGCTCTAGTCGGCTACACGAGCACGCCGGAGTGGGTCACGCTGCTCAGCTGGCTCACCTACGTCGTGGCCGTGCTGGCCCTCTACCTGCGGCCGATTCGACCCTCGGGCGCCCGCACACCGACCCAGGAGCGGACGCCGGTCGGCGCCTAGCCGGGCGAGGCGACGAAGCGCAGGATCTCGTCCCAGGCTGCGACGCTCGCTCCGGCATGCTCTTGCGCCGTGCGGTCGAAGAACGAGTGCGGCGCGTCGTCGTAAGTGACCGATCGGTGGGGAACGCCGGCGCGCGCCAGTGACTGGTCGAAGGCAAGGCGCTGCTCCTCGGGAATGCCGCGGTCGGCGCCGCCGAAGATGGCGAGCACCGGACACGCGAAGCTCGGGGCCAGGTCGGCGGGAGCCGCGATGCCCGACCGATGGGGTCCCACCGGCCAGGGATACAGGCCGATGACGCCCGCGAGGCCGAGCCCCGTGCTCGCCTGGAGCAGGCTGACGCGACCTCCGAGGCAGAAGCCGATGCTGAACAGGCTCTCGGCGTGGTCGCGCAGCCGGGCTGCGGCCGCGGCGACGTCGTCATTCACCTGGTCGGGATCGAGCCGCATCACGTGCGGCTCGTGGTCGAAGTCCGCGCCACGCGGCTCGTCGCCTGCGGTCCGGCCGAAGAGATCGACGGCGATGGCGTGGATCCCCGCTTCGGCGAAACGCAGCGCGAGCTCCTCGTAGTAGGGATGCAGCCCGCGCACGTCCGGCACGATGAGCATGCCGCTGCCGGTCGCCTGCGCTGCGAGGGCTGCATAGGCGCGGATCGCCGTGCCGTCGCGGCTGGTGAGGGTCAGGTCGCGGGCGTCGAGCGCCGCCCCGCGGATCGGCGGCAGCGGCGGTCGCGCGTCATCGTCGAAGCACATGCTCCGGAGCATAGCGCGGCGTCGCGGCCCGGCATGGGATCCGGGGATCAGCCGGGTCGTGCGTCGCGGATTGTCCCCGAATGCAGCTCCCGGACGAAGGGCTCGATCCGCGCCGGTCCGTGGTCTCGGACGGCGGCAACCAGCGCCGAGCCAACGATGAGCCCATCCGCAGCGGCGGCCAGGTCCGCGACCTGGGATGAAGCGCTGAGCCCGAAGCCGGCGGCGACCGGGGCCCGTCCGGCGGCCCGCTGCCGAACCGAGGCGATGAGCTCGCCGGCACCGGCCGCGACGGCGTCCCGAGCGCCGGTGACGCCGAACAGCGGAACGACGTACACGAAGCCCGAGGACGCGAGGATCGCCGCCTCGACCCGCTGCTCCGACGTGTTCGGCGCGACCAGGAACGACATCGCCAGCCCGAGCTGGGCCGTCAGGCGCTCGAGGCGGCTCGATGCCCCCGCCGGCAGGTCCGGCACGATGAGGCCGTCCACGCCGGCTGCGGTGATTGCGACGAGGGTCTGGTGGTCGCCTGCCGCAAGGAGCGGATTGAGATAGCTCATGACAAGGACGGGCTGACGCCGGCCGCGCGCGCGAAGGGCGCCGACCAGGCGCAGGGCCGATGCCAGCCCGCCGCCGGCGGCCAGGGCGACGCGGCCCGCATCGGCGATCGTCGGGCCGTCGGCCAGTGGATCGCTGAAGGGCACCCCGATCTCGAGCAGATCGGCCCCGCCGTCCAGCGCACCCTCGGCGGCCGAAAGCGCATCGGCCTCGGTCGGGAACCCGGACAGGATGTACGCGATGAGGGCGCTGCGTCCCTCTCCGGCCGCCCCCGCGAATGCCGAGCGGATGTGCGCGCTCCCGTCCATCACTCCGCCAGCTCGTGCTCGAGGATGCCGAGATCCTTGTCGCCGCGCCCGGAGAGGTTGACGAGGACGTGGGCGTCGGCCGCGAACGAGGGAAGCATGCGGAGGACGGCGGCCAGGGCATGCGCCGACTCGAGCGCCGGGATGATGCCGCAGGTGCGTGCCAGCCACTGCGTCGCCTCGAGGGCCTCGGCATCGGTCGCGCGCTCGACCTCGAGGCGTCCCGTTTCGGCCAGCGCAGCGAGCTGGGGCCCGACGCCGGGGTAGTCGAGGCCGGCGCTGACCGAATGCGGCTCGACGACCTGTCCGGCGCCATCCTGCGTCAGCATCGTGAAGGCGCCGTGGAGGACGCCCGGAGTTCCGAGGCCGAGCGACGCCGCGTTGTCGCCGAGGCCGTCTCCACGACCGCCCGCCTCGACACCAATGAGCCGGGCGGCCGTGTCGAGGAACGGGCGCATGATGCCGATCGCGTTGCTCCCGCCCCCGACGCAGGCCACGACCGCGTCCGGCACGCGCCCGATGACCGACAGCATCTGGGCGCGCGACTCGCGGCCGATGACCTCCTGGAGGGTGGCGACCATCTCGGGATAGGGATGGGGACCCGCCGCCGATCCGAGCACGTAGAAGGTGTCGCCGACGTTGGCAACCCAGTCGCGGAGCGCCTCGTTGAGCGCGTCGCGCAGCGTCCCGTTGCCGGTGCTGACCGGGCGGACCTCGGCGCCGAGCAGGCCCATGCGGCGCACGTTGGGCGCCTGGCGCTCGATGTCGGTGCTGCCCATGTAGACGATGCACTCGAGGTCGAGCAGCGCGCAGGCCGTCGCCGTGGCCACGCCGTGCTGTCCCGCTCCGGTCTCAGCGATCACCCGAGGCTTGCCGATACGCCGGGCCAGCACCGCCTGGCCGATGGCGTTGTTGATCTTGTGGGCGCCGGTGTGGGCCAGGTCCTCGCGCTTGAGCCACACGCCCACGCCCTGCCCGCCTCGGTCCGCGAGCGCTGCCGCCGGGATGGGGAACAGCGGCGTCGGACGTCCGACGAAGTCACGGTGCAGGCGCTCGAGCTCAGCACGGTATCGAGGGTCGGCACGCGCCTCGCTCCATGCCGCCTCGAGATCGTCGAGCGCGGGGATCAGCGTCTCGGGCACGAACCGACCGCCGAAGCGCCCGAAGCGGCCGGATGTGTCGACCCGGTCGGTGCCGGTGGGATCCTGCCGAGCGTTGCGCACGAAGGCGCGGATACGTCGCGGGTCGGACGTTCCGGCCCGCTCGAGGCCACTCGCCGCATCCACGAGGGCCGGCCGCGATGCTCGCACGGCACGGGCCACGTTGCCCGGCGTCAGACCGCCGGCGACGCCGGCCGGGACGATCCGATTCAGACGCCGTGCGAGATCGAGCGGCGCTCCGGATCCCGTTCCACCGCCCTGCTCGGCCGGTGCACCCTCGAGCAGGAGGTGGGTCGCGCCGGCCGCGATCCAGGCCTCGGCCGCGAGAAGTGCTGCACGAACCGAGTCGGGCCGATGAATCACGCCGATGACGGTCTCGAGCGACTCCGCCAGCTCCGCGGTCCACGGGGGCGGCGTGGGAAAGCCGGCAAGCTGGATCCCGGTCGACCCCGTCACCTGGACGGCGTCCGCAACGTCGTCCCGATCCGGCGCGCGGAAGACGAGGACGGGGCGCACGTGCTCCACGCCGCGCAGGAGCTCGGCCGCGCGGTCGACGTCGACGGATCGCGCCGACCGCTGATCCAGGACGATCCCGACGAGATCCGCATCGGCCTGGACGGCGGCGAGGATCGACGCCGCGTTGCGCGTGCCGCACGCCTTGACCGCCGGCCGCGTCGGAAAGGGCAGGGTCGGCGAACCGGTGCGCGCGGGTGCGGCACGGACCAACCGAGTCGCCGCGTCGGCGGGGTCGTCGCTGCGCAGCAGGCTGGTGCCGACCAGGACGGCCGCCGCACCGCACTCGGCGACGCGCGCCACGTCCCTGGCATCGGCGATGCCGCTCTCGGCCACGACGGTGGCACCGGCATCGGCGGCGCGACGCAGCAACGGCAGGGCCGCCTCGAGGTCGACCTCGAGCGTGG
>JAGXHP010000123.1 GCA_024636135.1 Chloroflexota bacterium | reverse complement strand
CTGCCTCCAGCAGCTCGGCCTGCGTGTTACCCCCGCCCATTGCCTCGACGATCAGGCCCTCGGCTTCAACCGGAATGTGAGGGACATTCGCACCGAGGAGCGCTGTGATGAAGGCGACGCTTGGGACGCGGTGCGGGAATGCGGAGAGGTGGGTGGGCTGACGGCGCCGCGCGAGCACCAGCTCGCCCTCGGACACGGTGCCCAGGTGGCCAGCGTTGATGCTCTGGAAGGTGGCATAGGCGTGGCTGTGCGTCTTGCGTACCGCATTCGGATAGGCGTCGTGGTCGGTGATCCGATAGTGGTCGCCGTGGAAGGTGAAGGGACCATCGGCGAAGCAGCCCTTGAGCACCGCGATCGCCTCCCGCAGTCGCGCCTGGCGGACCGGCGGGCGATCGAAGGGCAGCCCGATGGCGTGGTACTCGGGCTGGTTCCAGCCGGCGCCGATCGCCACATCCAGCCGCCCACCACTCAGCACGTCGAGGCTCGCCAGGTCCTGGGCCAGCACGGCCGGATGGCGGGGGTCGTTGTTGTGGACGAATGCGCTGATCCGGAGCCGATCCGAGAGCGCCGCGATGGCGGCCATGACCGGAATCGGCGCCATCTGCTCGATCAGGTGATCGGGGATCACGAGCGTGTCGATCCCGGTGGCCTCTGCCTTCCGAATCGTCTCGGTCAGCTCCGGGGCGGAGGCGATATCGCGCGCCTCGGCGAGGAAGCGGAATGGTCGGGACACCCCGACATTGTGGCCGATCGAGCGCCTTTGACGGCCCGGGACGCGTCGGATGGTGCGGTCCGGTGCGGTCCGGTGCGGTCGGGGCGGGTTGTTGGACGGGGACTCCAATGGTCCAATCGGGTCATGCCTGCCCGAGACGGCGCCCCGAGCCGCCGGTCGGAGGGGGAAGATCGTCTTGGTCCGATGTCCAACGCCGTCGACCTGATCCGCCGCGGAGAGACGGTGCTCACCCTCATCGACCCTGGTGCCCAGGGACGCGACCCCCACGCATTCAGCCAGTGGCTGCGAGCGCGGCTCACGATTGCCGAGCTTCCGCGCCTGATCCTGCCCGACTGCGACATCCGATGTGCCGGTCTCGATCACGACCCCGATGACTTCGTGATCCTGAGCGACATCGCGCTCGACCCGGCCGAGCCGCGCCGCCCGTCGTGGTGGGCGGATTGGAACGACTCGCTGGACCACCTTCACCAGTCGGGTGCGGTGTGGTACGCCGGTGCCCCGGCCCTGCCGGTGACGCCTCTCAAGCAGCGGCTGGCCATCGGCACCAGGCTGCGGCGCGTGACGAGCACGGACCCCGCCTGGGTCGCCTATGACCGCACGCCGCAGGAGACGCTGTTCCACATCGTCGACGGGCAACTGACCGGGGGCTCACTCATTGCCGTCACGTTCGGTCCGGCGCCGCTGCTGCCCACCTTCGCCGGCACCCTCATTGCCCCGGACCATCCGCCAGTGCGTGATGCGCGGATCGCCGTCCGCCTCATGGCGGCCGGATGGTCGGCCGTCGAGCGCGGGCTGCCCTACGAGGAGTAGTTCGCGCCCGGGTCGTCTCCAGATTGCCGGGTATATACGGATATACCCCTCGTCCCGAGCGACTAGCCCCCTGACGCCGAATCGGCCCGGGCAGGCTGGTCCACCCGGTCCTGACCCTTGCCGTTGGTTGATTCACGCTTCGTGGGAGTCTGGGGCGCCAGCGGCGTGGAACTCATCGGGGAGCTTCCCCGCTCCGCGTGGATCACGTGCATCACCGCGTTGATGAGCGACAGGTGGGTGAATGCCTGCGGGAAGTTGCCGAGATGGCGTCCGGTGTCGGGATCGAGCTCCTCGCCGTAGAGCCCCAGGCTGCTGGCGTACGACAGCAGCTTCTCGCAGAGCTCGGCGGCCCGGACGACCTCGCCGATCTCGACCAGCGCCGACACCAGCCAGAACGAGCAGATCGTGAAGCTGCCCTCGTCGCCGGACAGGCCGTCATCGGTCAGGTCGGTGCGGTAGCGCAGGACCAGGCCGTCATCGGTCAGCTCGTCCGCGATGGCGAGGACCGTCGCCCGAATTCGCGGATCGTGGGGTGAGAGGAACCGGACGAGCGGCATGAGCAGCAGCGAGGCGTCGAGGGCATCGGTCTCATAGTGCTGGGTGAAGACGCCGCGCTTGTCGACGCCGTTGGCACAGATGTCGGCGTGGATCTCGTCGGCGGCCGCCTGCCACTTCTCCGCAAGATCATGCGCCTCGCGGATGCGAGCAAGGCGGGCACCGCGGTCGGCGGCGACCCAGCACATGACCTTTGAGCTCGTGAAGTGCTTCGGCTCGCCGCGGACCTCCCAGATGCCCCGATCGGGCTCGCGCCAGTGTTCGAGGGCTGCCTCGACCTGGCGCACCATGATCGGCCAGATCCGCTCGTCGAGGTGGTCGCGCGACTTCGTGTGGAGGTAGACCGAGTCGAGCACAGCGCCCCACATATCGTGCTGCCGCTGCCCGTAGGCGCCATTGCCGACCCGTACCGGTCGTGCGCCCTCGTAGCCCGAGAGGTGGGGGAGCTCGCGCTCCTCGAGCGCCTTCTCGCCGTCGACCCCGTACATGATCTGGAGCTCGTCGTCGCGTTCAGCGACATCGGCGATGAAGTGAAGGTAGTCGTTCGCCTCCCAGTCGAAGCCCAGGGTGTAGAGGCCCCACAGCGCGAACGTCGAGTCGCGGATCCAGCTGTAGCGGTAGTCCCAGTTGCGCTCGCCGCCGGGCGTCTCCGGCAGCGACGTGGTGGCTGCGGCGACCACCGCACCGGTGGGGGCGTAGGTCAGGCCTTTCAGCGTCAGCGCCGAGCGTTCGAGGAACGAGCGCCACGGGTGATCTGGGAAGGTCCCACGGGCCAGCCAGTGCTGCCAGTGGTGCGCGGTCCATACGAGGCGCTCGTACGCTTCCTCGGCGCTGCGCGGCACGGCAGCGCCATTCCAGGACAGGGCGCAGAACCGGGTTTCGCCCTCCTTGATCAGGGTGCGGGCCATGGCGCGCGGTCCCTCAAAGCCGATGTTCATGTCGCTCGTCAGCACGAGCTCCACGTCGCTGCCCTCGGCGGTGACGGCACCCTGCCGATAGCCGTCCTCCGTGTAGCGCCAGGTTCCCGGCGTGCGGCCGTAGTCGAAGACCGGCTCGCAGTCGAGGGTAAGCTGCATCTCGCCATTGACGCAGCGGACGATGCGCAGCAGGACGTGGCTGGTGTCGTAATCGGTCGGCGGGCGGCGCTGGACCTTCGAGCGCTCGTCGCCGTGTCGCCAGGGGCCGATGAGCATGACGTCGCGCACGATGATCCAGCCGCTGGGCGACCCCCAGCTCGTCTCGAGGACCATGGTGCCAGGCAGATAGCGCCGCGCGGCCGGAACCTGGAAGTCGGAGGGCCCGAACCGGAACCCGCCGGCGTCGCGGTCGAGGATGGCGCCGAAGACGCTGGGCGAGTCGATGCGCGGCAGGCACAGCCACTCGACGTTCCCGCTCGGGGCGATCAGCGAAGTGGTCTCGCCGTCGGACAGGAAGCCGTACTCGCCGATGGGCGGGAAGGGCGACGCCCGGAACTGGGTCCGCGGCGGCACGTGGTCACGCCCCTCCGCCCGTCCGTTCGTCGACATCGGTTACCTCCGCCGTGGGTCCGACAGTCTCACACGTTCGCTGCGCGCGGCCAACCCCCGATGGTCCTGGCCCGGCGGCGATCAGATGTCGGCGTCGAAGGTGTTGCAGGCGTTCGGGTCCCGGCGCTCGAGGCCGGTGCTGAACCACTCCTGGCGCTGCTCCGAGGAGCCGTGGGTCCAGGTCTCGCGGTTGACCTGGCCCTGGGTCTGCTCCTGGATCCGATCGTCGCCAATGACGCTGGCAGCGTCGAGCGCCTGGTTGATCTGCTCCTGGGTCAGGGGCTCGAGATAGCCTGTCTCGACCGCATTGCCACCCCACGTTCCCGCAAAACAGTCGGCCTGGAGCTCGGTGCGCACCGCGCCGCCCTCGGCACCGGCATCGCGACCGGCATCCAGGAAGCCGAGCAGGTTCTGCATGTGATGGCCGTACTCGTGCGCCACCACGTACTCCTCCGCGAACGGGCCGCCCTCGGCCCCGAACTGCGACTCGAGCTGGTCGAAGAAGCCCAGGTCGAGGTAGATCGTCTGGTCGACCGGGCAGTAGAACGGTCCCACGGCACTGGTCGCCGAGCCGCACTGGGTGCTCACGCCATCGCTGAAGAGCACGACCTCGGGCTGGGCGAACGCGCGATCCGATCCGCGCATGGCCCCTTCCCAGTACACGTCGAGGCTCTGGACCGTCGCGAGGATGCGGCAGTCACGACGATCGTTGGCGTCTTCGCCCGTCCGGCAGGACGAGGCGAGCTCGCTGGAGAGAGGGCCGTTGCCCTGCCCCGCGCCCCCACCGAGGCCGCCGATGTCGCCGAGGTCACCGAGATTCCCGCCGAGCAGCAGGATGATGCCCAGGATCACGAGGCTGCCGAGCCCGCCGCCGATGGCGATGCCGCCGCCGCGCACGCGCCGCCCGCGGCGATCCTGGACGCGGCCGGGATCGAGGTTGACGTCTCGCCGAAAGGTCATGCTGGCTTGCTCCGGTGTTCGTGGCCGTTCGCCGACTGGGCGCCCGCTCGCCGATGGGAAAGCATAGCGTCCAGCGTGCCAGCGGACCCCGGCAGGACTTTCGGGGCATGTGCACCCGTGCACGCGTGGGGCACGATCGGCGCGATGACGACCACGACCCGGGGGGCGCCGACGTCGCGCGACCCGGTGCGCCGTGCCTGGAGTGCGCTGCGCTCGCGGGTCCGCTTCGGCGATGACCCCTACCTGTTCTATACAACGAGCCTCGTGCCGATCGCGGTGCTCGTCGCTGCGCTCGGCCAGCATCCCGGGGACGTGGCGCTTGCGCTGGGGATCGGCCTGCTGGCCGTCGCGAGCCAGGCGCTGCTCGGATCGGTCGGGCGACGTCGGAACCTGACAACGAGCGTCCGCTGGCAGATCATCCGCCTTCTGCCGCCACTGGTGTTCGTTTCCGTGGTGACGCGGCTCATCGGTGGCCCCTCGCTGCCGCTGATCTCGCTGTACGTTCCCGTCGTCGGCGGCGCGGCTGCCGCCGGCCGCACCCAGGGACTCGCGGCCGGCACGATCGCCGCGGTCGGCCTTCTCGCACCGGAGATCGGAAGTCTCGGATCGCCCACCGGGGTCGCACTCCGGACCGTGACCCTGACGGGCGTCGTGCTTGTCCTGGGACTGGGCACCCGCCGCATCGTGCGAGCTCTCGAAGACGCACTCCGCGCCGCGCACACGGCAGTCGCCGCCGAGCGGCGTCGCGCGCGCCAGATCACCGCGCTCGAGACGGTCGGCGCAGCGCTCGCGCTGGGTGGGCCGACAGAGGACCTCATCGAGCGCGTGACCGACGTCATCGTCGCCCGCTTCGGCTATCCCCACGTCTCGGTCTATCTCGGCGATGCGACGCATGTCGAGCTCGTGGCGCACAGCGGCTACCGTGACACGATTCGCGCCTTCGATTCGCAGACCGGAGTTGCCGGTCGGGTCATGCGTTCCGGCCAGCTGGCCTTCGTTCCCCGCATTGCGGACGACCCCGACTACATCCCCGGCATGCAGCCGGCGACGAGCCTGATCTGTGCGCCGCTGATGTCGGATGATCGGATGCTCGGCCTGCTCAACGTGGAGTCGAGCGGGCGCCGCACCCTCGACGAGACCGACCGCAGCCTCGTGGCAACGATCGCCGGCCGCATTGCGTCCGTTATCGCTCTCGGCCAGGACCGCCAGGCACTGGCCGCCCGCGTCGGCCTCCTCCGCGAGATCGAGGCGTTCGGTCGGGACCTTGGTGCGACCCGCGCCATCGAGCCGCTGGCATCCCTGGTGGCCGACGCCGCCGTGCGCATCGTCGGCGGAGACGTGATCGCGGTCACCCTGCTCGACCGCGATGACGGTCGCTACGTGATCCGTGCGGTGCGCGGCGTCCCGGACGAGGTGGTGGGACGCGAGATCCGCCTCGGCGAGGGGCTCGCCGGTACGGCGATCAGGAGCCGCGCGCTCGTGCTCGAGGATGGAATGACCGAGGATCGGTTCCCTCGCGCTGCCCAGGGGCTCGCGGT
>JAGXHP010000122.1 GCA_024636135.1 Chloroflexota bacterium | reverse complement strand
GGGTCCACACCGCGCAGCTACCTGATGAGCCTGCGGGAGGACAGCGTCCCGATCGAACCCACGGATCCTGCCGACAGCCGCTACCCATCGGCCGAGAACGTCTTCCAACCGCTCGTCACGGCCAACGGACAGCTCGTGATCTTCTGGGCGGGGCGCATGGAGCAGTCGGGCTCGGAGTGGCTGTTCGTTGAGGGCGGAGCTCCGTGGCTCGCGGAGAGCAACGGAGACGGCCTCGGCGGCTACGAGTTCGTTGACGCGCGACGCGTGTTCAGCGACCTGACCATCGGCCGCGACGCCTTCGCATCGGCGGCGATCTCGTGGGGCTCGGACGGGGATGCGTTCGCCGTATGGGATGTCGCATGGACCGGCATCTCGCAGGGACCGAGCGGCTTCGTCTACCCCGATGCCGCCGCCGTCTACTTCGGCCACGCCACCGATCCGCGAGGCCTGACCCGATCGCACGCCATCGACGACGCCGACCTCGGCGATGAGGTCCGCGCCGTGGACGTCAAGGTCGCCCCGACCGGGCGCCACCTCGTCATCAGCGCCGCCCGGCCGCGCGGCGGTGTCCTCGACGCGGCGACCGCAGACCTGCTCCTCATCACCCGCAACACGGGGTCGGTCGCGGACGTGGTCGAGGTCCTGGGATCTTCGGATCGGGGGTGGTTCGGGCCGGCTGTCTTCTCCGCTTCCGGGGCGACCGAGGAGCCCTGATACCCGGCTATACTCTGGCGCGAGCCCTTTAACGCGGTCCGGCGAGGCCGCCAAGGAGACGCATGAGCGAACGCCGCATCCTGGACGCCGACGACGTCCGCCGCGCCATGACGCGGATCGCGCACGAGATCGTTGAGCGCAACGGCGGCGTCGCTGATCTCGTCCTTGTCGGTATTCGGAGCCGCGGCGTCCCTATCGCGCGGCGCCTGGCCGGGCTCATCGAGCAGCACGAGGGCGCATCGGTGCCGGTGGGCTCGCTCGACATCACCTACTACCGCGACGACCTCACCCGGCTTGCGCACGCCCCGATCGTCAAGCGCTCCGACCTCGAGGCCGAGGTCAGCGGCCATACCGTGGTGCTGGTGGACGACGTCCTGTACACCGGGCGCACGGTTCGCGCGGCCCTTGACGCCCTGACCGATCACGGTCGACCACGCGCCGTCCGGCTGGCCGCCCTCGTCGACCGCGGGCACCGCGAGCTGCCGATCCGGCCGGATTTCGTGGGCAAGAATCTCCCGACGTCCGAGGAGGAGATCGTCCATGTCCGGCTGGTGGAGACCGATGAAGCCGACGAGGTCGTGATCGAGCGACCCGAGGGCGACGCATGATTCTCGACGCTCCACGCGGAACCGAGCGTGCGCGACACATCCTCGACGTAGAGGGGATGACACGGGACGAGATCCTTCGGCTGCTCGACCTCGCCGACACCATGCGGAGCGCCCGGGCGGAACGGACGCATCGGACCTTGCTGGAACCGGAGACCATCGGCCTGGCGTTCTACGAGGGCTCGACCCGCACCCGAGTGAGCTTTGAGCTCGCGGCGCGCGCACTCGGCGCGACCGTGGTCGATCTCGGCGTGGAGGGCAGCAGCGTCGGCAAGGGCGAATCGCTGGTCGACACGCTGCGGACCCTGGAACGAACCGGGGTGACCGCGCTCGTCCTGCGCCACGCATCATCGGGGGCGCCATACCTGGCGGCCCGATCGACCGGCATGGCGATCGTCAACGCGGGGGACGGGATGCATGCGCATCCGACGCAGGCCCTGCTCGACGCGCTGACCATGCGCGAGGCCCTGGGTTCGCTCGAGGGCCGGCTCATCGCGATCGTCGGTGACGTCGCCCATTCGCGCGTGGCGCGATCCAATCTCCACAGCCTGCGGGCCCTCGGCGCACGCATCCGGGTCGGTGGCCCACCGGCCTGGGTCGCCGGCTTCTCCGGCCGCGACGGGGTCGAGGTCGCCACGAGCATCGAGGACGCGCTGGACGGTGCCGACGCGGTCATGACCCTGCGCGTCCAGCTCGAGCGCGCGGCCGGCGCGGGCGTTCCGTCCCTGCGCGAGTACTCCCGATCCTGGAGGCTCGACGAACGCCGGATGGCCCACGCCGCGCCGGGCGCACCGGTCCTGCATCCAGGCCCGACGAACGAAGGCGTCGAGCTCACCTCGGACCTGGCAAACGGTCCCCGCAGCCTGATCGCGCGGCAGGTCGAGAACGGCGTGCCGGTGCGCATGGCCGTGCTCGCCACGGTGACGGGGGCGGCGTGACCGCGGGCCGTTTTGGCCGGCTCACCGACCCGCCGGCGTCGTTCCTGGTGACCGATGTCCGGGTCATCGACCCGAACGACGGCTCGGACGTCGTCCGCGACCTCGCCGTGATCGATGGCTTCCTGGCGGACCCGTCCACCGCATCGGATCGGGTCGAGCGGATCGACGGCCGCGGCCTGGTGGCGGCGCCGGGATTCTGCGACCTCCACACCCACCTGCGCGAGCCGGGAGACGACGCGGTGGAGACGGTCGCATCAGGTTCGCGCGCCGCGGCACGCGGCGGATTCACCACGGTCTGCGCCATGCCGAACACCGAGCCGCCACTCGACGAGCCTGCTCGGCTCGCATGGGTGCTCGAGCGGGCCGAGAACGCTTCGTGTCGCGTGCGGGTGATCGGTGCCGTCACGCTCGGCCGCCAGGGCGAGGCGTTGGCGGATCTCGGAGCCATGGCGGACGCCGGGGCCGTGGGCTTCTCGGACGACGGAGCGGCCGTCCCGTCATCTCGCCTCGCTCGCTCGGCTCTCACCTACCTGCGCGGCGTGGGACGGCCGCTGATCGAGCACGCGGAGGATCGGGAGCTGGCGGCTGGCAGCGAGATGCGCGCGGGACCAACGGCATCGCGGCTCGGGTTGCGAGGATGGACGCCGAGCGCCGAGCTGACCATCGTCGAGCGAGATATCGCCCTTGCCGAGGAGACCGGTGGGCGGCTGCACATCACGCACATCTCGACGGCCGCGGCCCTGGATGCGGTCCGGCGAGCGCGCGGCCGAGGCCTGCCGGTGACGTGCGACGTGACGCCGCACCACCTCGCCCTGACCGACGCGTGGGTCGCCGGGTCTCGGCGGTTTGCTTGGGAGGAACCCGACGACGCGCCGATCGACGTCGAACACTCCTATGACGGACTGTGTCGTGTGAACCCCCCGCTTGCATCGCGGGAGGATGCGCTGGCCCTCCTCGGCGGCCTGGCCGACGGCACGATCGACGCGATCGCGACGGATCACGCGCCCCACCCGCCGGAACGGAAACTCGTCCCGTTCGGCGAGGCGGCGCCGGGAATGATCGGCCTCGAGACCGCGCTGGCCATCGGGCTGGCGGCAGTCGAGGCCGGGCATCTTGACCTCGCACGGCTGATCGCGGCCCTTTCCATTCGACCGGCGGAGATCATCAACGAGCGCCGCAGCCTCGCCATCGGCCAACCGGCGGACATGGTGGTCTTCGATCCCTCCACGCGCGCCGTCCTTGCGGCCGACTCGCTGGCATCCGCGTCGTCCAACACGCCACTTTTGGGCGTCGAGCTGCCGGGCGCGGTGCGGCTGACGGTCGCGCAGGGGCGACTCACCTTCCGGGACTGACGAGCCGCGACGTCGTAGCGGGCGCGGGCACGACGCGGCGCCAAGTGTGCAAGTCACTTGCACACTTCAACCTACGACCGCCGGATTACCAGGCCGTTACCGGGGAGGTGACCGAGCGTGGGATCAGCGGATATGGGACCATGCGGCTCGCCACTCGCCGGCCACCACAGACGAGGAATGGCTTGTCGATCCGGTACAACGAGGAACTCGACCCGAACGAGGGACCTGGCTTCGGATGCTTCGTCACGCAGGCGATCCTGTTCGCGCTCATCCTGCTGCTCATTCCGGTCGGACTGTTTGCATTCAACTGGCCGGTATGGCTGCTCGCCGCACTGTTGTTCGTGGACCTCGTGCTCCTCTTCTTCGTCAGCATGACGAGCGTGTTCCTTCTCCGGGTCTTTTTCGCCGATCGGCGCGGCGGGCGCGGGCGACAGACCGGAGTGGCCAAGCCGCCGGTGAGCATCATCACGACCGACGAGGACGCAGCCGATGAAAGAGGAGATGACTGAATGCCGCTGATGGTCACCTTCTTCAACGTCCGCAAGGGCCGCGACACGATCTTCAAGCGCGGGATGCGCCATATCTTCCCGAGGACCGCCCGGCAGACCGAGGAGAAGTACGGCGTAAGGTTCGTCGGTTGGTTCAACGTGACCGAGGGATCCACCTGGAACAACGTCCTGATCCTGGACCTGCCGAACTACGCGGTGCTCGACCAGCTGTACGCGGATCCGTCGATGCGCGGCTTCGGACACCGCGTGGCCGAATCGGTCTTCGATTCGAAGCACACGATCTTCCTGCGCGAACGGATGGGCCCGGACTTCGTGTACAAGCCGTGAGTGCGCCGTCTCCGCGCCTGGTTGCCCTCCGCGAGGTCGCGGCCGAGGCCGAGCTCGAGCGTCGCGACTTCCTGTATGAGGCGACCGAGCAGATCCGCCGATTCCTGGACCAGAACAAGGATCGGCTACGCGAGATCGGCCCGATCAAGCTGGTCGACAACGAGCAGGACTACCTGCTCTATCACCCCGTCGACGAGACCTGGACCACCCGCCTCACCTACCAGGATCCCGCCGATAGCGAGTGGTACGACGAGGAGCAGATCGTCGACACGATCAGCGAGCTCATCGAGCTGTACAACCCCGCCGACATCTTCTCGTGGCTGGTCGAGGCCGCGCGCGACGCGCCCAGCCACCTCGTCTCCGCCGATGAGCTTGCCCGGGAAGAGGAGCTTGTCGAAAGCACCGCACCGGACGATTGGCAGGCCGAGCTGCCGCCGCCGCAACAGGAGACCCTGGCGGCGCAGCGACTGTGGCAGCTGGCCGATGCGTATCGGGCCCAGCTCGGGACCGCCCAGGCGCAGCTGCTGCGCGAGTTCACGTCGAACGCGGAGGAGGTCCTGCGGCGCACCGGGGACTTGCCGCTCCTCGACGAGGAGGAGGACATGCTCATCCTCCGCGCCGACGGCCGGTTCGAGACGAGCCTCGACCTGTCCGACCGCCCGCAGGACGTGGTCGCCGGCACCGAAGCGCGGCGGCCCGGACTGTTCGTGACCGAGGCGAAGACCATCGCGGCCTTCTACGACCCGGCCGACGTCCTGCACTGGGTGACCGAGGCGCTGGCAGAGCGCTACCCGGCCGTGGACTTCTCGGCCGTCTACGAGTGAGCGTGCCCGACCTGCGCGCTGCGTCGGTCGAGGAGTTGTTCGCCGATGCCGGCGCCCTGCTCGAGGGCCACTTCCTCCTGAAGTCCGGGCGCCACGCCACGCGCTACCTCGAGAAGTTCCTGGTCCTCCAGCATCCACGCTACGGGGTCGAGCTCTGCCGTCGCATGGCCGAGGCGCTGGCACCCCACGCACCGACGCTGGTCGTCGGTCCGACCACCGGCGGCGTGCTCCTCGCGTTCGAGACGGCGCGACAGCTGGGGGGGTCGGTCCGCGCCGCGTTTGCCGAGCCCGGCGATGGTGGTGGTCGCGCCCTGCGTCGCGGGTGGCCGATCGCGGATGACGAGCGGGTGGTCATCGTCGACGACATCCTTACCACCGGCGCGTCCCTGGACGAGACGATTCAGGCCGTGCGCGCCTCGGGCATCGAGCCGGTGGCTGCGGCCGTCATCGCGGACCGCTCGAACGGCTCCGTCGACGTCGGGATCCCCGTGCACGCGCTGGGTCGTATCGAGATTCCCTCGTCGACACCCGATGCCTGCGACCAGTGCGCTGCCGGCGTGCCGACTCATCGGCGCGGGAGCAGCTGAGGGTCAGTCGGTCCGGCCGGGGCCTGCCGCGATGCCGCCGCCGGGCCGATGGGCTGCGTCGGCACGCTCGACCGGCTCCTGCCAATTGATCTCCGTGATCCGTCCGGGCGGGTACTCGCCATCGGGCGGGATGATGTCGTCCTCCGCCTCGAGCGGAATACCGATCGGAGCGACCAGGTAGCGACCGGCCAGCTGCCGCGCATCTCGATCGAGCGCGAAGCCCGCCTTGGCCCGATGGAACGTCACGGTCACGTCGGCGGTCACAACGGGCGTTGAGCGGGCACCGCCGGTGAGGTCCACCCGCGTCGGCGTGTCGACCGCAAGGACCGCGAACGGACGCCCGGCTCCCTGCGCGTGCGCCCGTGAGGCATTGACGAGATCGACGGCGGTCGAGATCGGCTCACGCAGGGGACCAGCGGAACCGGAGCCAAGCAAGGCGTCCACGATCAGCGTGGCATCGGCGATCCGCTCACGCAGGCGGAGCAGCAGCTCGGGCGTGGGCGCCACGAAGAGCTCGAGCGACCCCGCGGATGCCATCGCCTGCAGCACGTTCCAGTTGTGGCCCGCGGCCTGGCCGGACAGCTTGGACGCATCGGCGCACAGGATGGTGAGCACCGAGCGACCCGTGGCGGCGAGGCGGCGCGCGACCACGAACCCGTCACCACCGTTGTTGCCCGGCCCGCACAAGACGACGATGAGCGGCGGTCGAATGAGCGGACCACCCGGGCCGCGGACGCGCTCGGCGAGGCGGGCGAGCTCGGCCTGCGCGATCTCGGCCACGGCTGCACCGGCCGATTCCATCAGGGCATCCTCGGTCAGGCCGATGCGCTGGGCGGCTTCGTCGATGCGCGCCATCTCATCGGCGCCGATGAGAACGGGAACGCCGCGCTCACCGCGCGCGGCCGGATCGACCACCGACTACGGCAGCGTCTGCAGGTAGGCGACGATGGCGTCGATCTGCTCGGGGCTGAACTGCTCGCCGAAGGCCGGC
>JAGXHP010000121.1 GCA_024636135.1 Chloroflexota bacterium | reverse complement strand
CATTCCCGCACCGCGTCCCAAGCGTCGCCTTCATCACAGCGCTCCTCGGTGCGAATGTCCCTCACATTCCGGTTGAAGCCGAGGGCCTGATCGTCGAGGCAATGGGCGGGGGTAACACGCAGGCCGAGCTGCTGGAGGCAGCGCGGCAGACAATGGACCGCGGCGCGACCGTGGTCCTGACGACGCGCTGCCCGTCAGGAGGGGTGCGCCCGGGGTATGGCTTTCCCGGTGGCAGCAGCACCTGGTGGGAGGCAGGGGCCGTCTTCTCAGGATGGCTCGGTGCGCTGAAGGCGCGGGTCCTGCTCATCGTGGCCTTGGGCGCCGGCCTGGAGCGAAGCGAGGTCATCGAGTTGTTCGCCCGCTACGGCGGTGGCGCGCTCCGGAGAGCCCGATGAACGGCACGACCTACTGGGGCCGCTTCCTGCTCTCGTTCGACGATGACCTCAGCGCCCTGGATCAGGGTGCCGTGCACGTGGCTGACGGAGCCGGCATCATCGACGACCTTGGGCCGATCGATGAGGTGCGGGCCCGACACCCGGCGGCCGAGGTGATCGGTGGCGCCGACCGGGTGGTGATGCCCGGCCTCATCGACGCGCACCAGCATGGTCGGGCGCTGTCACCCGCCGACCAGGGGTGCCGAGACGAGACCTTGGAGCTGTGGCTGGCCCAGCAGCGAGCAGTCGAGCGACCCGATCCGCTGCTCTCGGCCCAGGTTGCCGCGATACGCAGCTTGCTCGATGGCGTGACCACGATCATGCATCCACACGTTTCCCCGAGTCCGGCGCACGCCCTCGCCGAGTCGATCGAGGTCGTCCAGGTCTACCGCTCGGTGGGCATCCGCGCGAGCTTCGGGCTCGACCTGCGGGACCGCGCCTCATATGCCTATGACGATGACGACGTCTTTCTCGCACGGATCCCGATAGCCGCACAACGTGAGCTGCGCGAACAGTTCCCGCCGGCCGATCCGGTCTCGCTCGATGAGCTTGAATCGGCACTGGCGACCCTGCGTCGCGAGACCGAACGCACTCCGATCACCATCGGACTGGCGCCGCGCGGCCCTCAGTGGTGCAGCCCGGCGCTGCTCGAATGGGCGGCCGAACAGGCGCGGGGCGGTGTTCCCCTCCAGATCCACGCCTCGGAGACGCGTGCGCAGTACGCGTGGTACGCCCAGCAGGGCGTCTCGCCCATCCGACACCTGCAGCGACACGGCCTGTTGTCACCGCACACCACGCTGGCGCATTGCGTATGGCTCGACGCCGCCGATGTTGAAGCCATCGCTGAGTCAGGCGCGGTGGTGGCGCACAATCCGGCGTCCAACCTGCGACTGCAGAGCGGCCAGGCCCCGGTCGCCAGCCTCCGAGCGTTGGGGATCCCGATCGGTATCGGGACCGACTCCACCGGCATGGGCTCCCGCCCGGAGCTATTCGGTGAGATCCGACTGGCTCGTTGGCTCGAGCAGCTGGCCATCATGCCAACCAGCATCTCGCCTGCGGTCGCGTTGCGCGATGCGCTGCGCGGTGGGGCGGCAGCCGCGGGCGATCGTGACGGGCTCGGCGTGCTGCGCATCGGCGCCGCCGCCGACATCGTGCTGCTGGACTACGAAGGCCTGACAGCGCGCGCAGACACGAACGTTGACCTCGCCGAGGTGGTGGCAGAACGCGCGCCGCGCACGAGCGTGACCGACGTCGTGGTCGCCGGGCAGCACCTGGTCGCTGAAGGACGCTATCGCCTCGCGGACCACGAGGGGCTCGAGGATGCGCTCGCCGAGGAGGCGGCGGGGCTGCGGGGCGATCCGGCCCGCGCGGCTGCGGTCAGAACGCTGCGCCCGCACCTGCGTGCCGAGTTGGAACGCCTGCACGAGATTGGCCGTGGCGCTCGCTTCGTGGGGCGACCGACGGCCTAGTCGGTTCCGACCGCCATCAGGTCCACGGCCGTGAGTGCAATGATCTTGGCCGCGTCCGAAAGGGCTCGGTCACCGGTTGGCGAGGCCGCGGCTGCCATGAACTCATAGCTGTGTTCCCCCAATGGGGGATCGCCGATCGACAGTGAGAGTGTCGCGGTGGGGATGCGCTGCGTCATGCGACCCGAATCGTTGGATGCCCACAGGATGGGCTCATCTTCGACGAGTGGCATACCCAGCCACTCGACATTCGCTCGCATCATGGCGCACAGGTTGTCATCCGGCTCGACGGCCTCGTAGGCCATTCGTTCCGGAGCCGGGAAGGCCGCCTCGCAGTTGGTCATCTCCGCCGCCGCGGTGGCGATCCGTTTCAGCAGATCGACCAGGTGCTCGGTATAGGGTCGATCCGCTGCTCGACACAGGAACTCTGCCCGCGTGTAGTCAGGAATATTCGCGGGCGTCACCCCGCCATCGGTGATGATGCCGTGGATCCGGCCGTCCATTCGCAGCTGCTGGCGCAGCGTGCTGACTCCCACGTAGAAGTTCACCATGGCATCCAGCGCATTGCGACCCTGATGGGGGAAGGCGGCCGCATGCACCGCGTGTCCCCGGAACTCGACCGTGATCGGGATGAGTGACAACGACCGCTGACCGACGGTGTTGATGTCCTTGGGGTGGAACATGAGCAGGGCATCGATGTCGTCGAAGACGCCGGCGTCCTCCATGAGCATCTTGCCCCCGCCCGTCTCCTCCGCAGGCGTGCCATAGATGCTGAATCGGCCGCCCAGGTGATCGAGGACCGGGAGCAGGCCGACCAGGGCACCGACGGTGGCGGCAGAAATCAGGTTGTGGCCGCAGGCCTGGCCGATGCCGGCCACGGCGTCGTATTCCGCGATGGTGGCCACGTGCGGTCCCGATCGCGAAGAGGAGACCGTCGCCCGAAACGCTGTCGCGAAGCCGCCGATGCCCTCATCGACGACAACGTCACCGGGCAATGCGCGCACACGAGACAGGATGGCGTCGACCGCCGGCTGTTCCTCCCAGCCGAGTCCATGGCAAGCCCATACAGCACGACTCAACTCTTGCAGGAAGGCCGATCTCGAATCGACTGCGGCCACGACCCGATCCCGCAGATCGGCAGCCGCCAGCGGGGTCATGTGCCGTCCTGCTGCCGTTCGAGCGTACCAAGCATGGTGTCGGCGTTCACCACCCATCCGAACGAACCGGCAATGATGTCCAGGGCCGCATCGTGGTATTTCGGCCCCATCATGGTGTCGACGCCGTCGGTCAGCACGTAGACCGCGTAGTCGCGAACAGAGGCGGAGATGGCGGTGGCCAGGACGCACGAGTTGGTGTTGACGCCCATCAGCAGGAGCGCGTTGCAGCCGCGCGAGCGCAACACGAAGTCGAGGTCGGTCGCAACAAAGCTGTCGTAGCGGCGCTTGGTGTTGACCACCACGTCACCCGCTAGGGCGACGCCCGGCATCAACTCCAGGTGAGAGCCCGGTGCTTGATGGTCGGCGATGCGTGACCTGACGCCGCCCTTTCCGGACTGGTAGCGCCAGTACGGATTTGCCAAGATCTCCTCGCGATCCTGGTACAGCGTCGTGACGTGAACGACGGGAAGACCGATTCTCCTGGCGCGCTCGAGAATCGGAAGAACGCGCGCCATCAGTGCGCGTGCCTCCTCTCCGGGAAGCGGAAGGGTCGCCACGCTTGGGTCGAGGTGCCCCCGGTGCAGGTCGATCGTCACGACGGCCGGCTTTCCGGCCAGTTTGGCGAAGCTGTCGGCGCCTTCGATCGATCGGCTGTCAGCGCTCATAGTTCACTCCCAGTGCAGATGGCGGCCGCATGCGCGTGACGAGGCCAGCAAGAGCGATGATGGTCACGAGGTATGGCAAGGCCACCAGGAGCTGGTACGGAACCGGGAATCCGAGCGTCTGGGCGCGGATCTGGAACGCGTCCACGACGCTGAACAACAGGACAGCTGCCAGCGCCCCGAATGGCCGCCAACGACCGAAGACGACTGCTGCCAGGGCGATGAATCCGCGGCCAGCCGTTACACCCGGGGTGAAGAATCCGAGTCCTCCCAGCGTGAGCAGCCCACCCCCAATGCCCGCGAGTGCGCCGCAGATGGCAAGCGCGGCCCACCGGACTCGATGAACATCGATACCGAGGGACTCCGCCGCCTCCGGCCGCTCGCCCGCGGCACGGAGCGCCAGTCCAAACGGTGTCCGGTCGAGCATCCACCATGTCAACGGCACGCCGAGCATGGCCAGGTACACCACGATGTTCTGGTTGAACAGCGCCTGACCGATCACCGGAATATCAGCCAGTACCGGAATGGCGATCCGTTCCACCCTAACGACGCTCTGAGTCACATCCGCGCCCATCGCCGAAACGAGTAGGAACGTCGTGGTTCCCAGCACGAGGATGTTCAGCGTGATACCGCTCACGATCTGATTCGCTCGGAACCAGAAGCACGCGATCCCGTGCAACGCCGCGACGGCCAATCCGCCGCCGATCGCCGCCAGGAAGGCCAAGGCGATGTTCTGTGTCAAGAGCGCCCCGGCAACCCCACTGAACGCGCCCGCAAGCATCATCCCCTCGAGCTGGATGTTGATGACGCCAGCCGTTTCGGAAATCAGTTCACCGAGTGCCGCGATGAGCAACGGCCCAGCCAGGGTCACCGCCGCGACCAGCAGCAGTGCCAGAAAATCCTGATCCATCAGCGTGATGCCTCCGAACTACCGCCGGCGGCCTCGACACCGTGGGTCCGTTCGGTATCTGCCAGGGCTTCTGACGCCCTGCGGCGTTCTCGGAACTTCTCTTGGATGCCCAAGCCAACGAGGACATACCCGACACTGAGGCCGGCCGCGATCTGGACGATCGAGGAGCTGACCCCGCGGGCAGCGGTCTGGAGTCCGGCCCCTCCAGCGTCAAGCGCTCCGAACAGCAGTGCGGCACCCACGATGCCCGCGGGGTGCAGCCGGCCAAGAAGGGCCACGGCGATCGCCTCGAAGCCATACGCCTGTGAAAAGCCTTCGATCAGCCGTCCGCGAACGCCAAGCACCTCGATGCTGCCTGCCAGCCCGGCGAACGCTCCGCTGATGGCCATCACCGCGAAGATCATCCACTTGACTCGGATTCCGAGGAATCCGGATGCGCGTGGGTTGCCACCCACTGCACGGAGGTTCAGGCCAAAGCGAGTCCGGTCGACGAGGTACCACGCGGCAATCGCGGCGATGACGGCCAGGACGGCGCCGAGATTCAACAAGGTGGCCGGCACAAGGATCGGGAGCCGCGCGTAACTGCCGAACGGTTCGGTTGAGGGGAAGGTGGCTCCCGGTATGGCCCACGGTACCTCAAGCATGTAGCGGGAGATCTGCACCGCGACGTAGACCAGCATCAGCGAGGTGATCACCTCGTTGACCCCCCGCCAGGCCCGCAGCGCACCAGGAATGGCACCCCAGGCGGCACCGGCAATGATGGCCGCCGCAATCGCCAACAGCGGGATCAGAGGGAAGGGCAACTCCGGCGCGAACAGGACGACCGCCGTGGCCGCGACTCCGCCCATGTAGATCTGGCCCTCAGCGCCGATGTTCCAGAGGCCAGCGCGGATCGCGACGGCGATACCGAGCGCCGCGACGAGCCGAGGGACGGCCTTGGTGACCGTCGTGCTCAGCGCATGCGGGTCACCGAGGGATGCTTGGAACATGCTTCCGAAGGCCTCCGCCGGGTCGGCCCCGATCAGCATCAGGAGCACGGCGACCGAGGCGAGCGCGAGCACGACGGCGGCAACCGGCACGAGCACCGCGCCGGCCAAACTACGCGCCTGGACGATGCGAAGTATCCTCATGCCGCGCTCCCGCCCATCAGCAAGCCAAGCTGCTCACTCGTCGCTTCAACCGTCGGTAGCTCGCCGGCGAGTGTCCCGTGATGGAGCACGATGATTCGGTCAGTCAGCGTGAGCAGCTCATCGAGTTCGACCGATGCGTACAAGACGCAAGCCCCTGCATCACGCATCTCGAGAATGCGACGATGAACCGCCTCGGTCGATGCGAAGTCGAGGCCCCGCGTGGCAAAGGATGCCAGCACCACCACGGGCGATCGCGACAGCTCTCGAGCAAGCACCAGGCGCTGCTGATTCCCGCCCGAGAGCGTGCCGGCCAAGACATCAGGACCCGCGACCCGAATGTCGTACTCGGCAATCAGCGAACGAGCATGTTCCGTTACCGCCTGGCGACGCATCACTCCGTACCGACTGAATCGGTCGTCATCGGCCAGCGGCAAGATGAGGTTCTCCGCGATGGAGAGGGTCCCAACGAAGCCGGTGCCGAGCCGGTCAGCGGGAACGTGGGCAACCCCCCGCCGTTGTCGCTCCCGTGCAGGAAGGCCATTGAGCAGCTCGCCGGCGAGACTGGCGGTACCGGATGCGATCGGGCGCACGCCCGCCAGTCCCTCCATCAGTTCGACCTGGCCGCTTCCTTCGACTCCCGCGACCCCTACTACTTCTCCTGCGCGCGCGACGAAGGTGATGTCACGAACACCGAGGCGCCCGTAATCGCCCGGGATGGAGACGTGATCAACCACCAGTACGGGGTCTCCGGCAGCCGATGGTGGTGACGCTGCTGCGTCCGCTGCGGTCGCGAGTGAGCCGACCATCATCTCAGCGAGCCGGGTCTGACTCGCCTCGGATGCCGCGAGGGTCCCGACGAGGCGTCCGTGCCGCAGGACGCTGATGCGATGGGCGATGCGCAGGACTTCCTCGAGCTTGTGGCTGATGAGGAATATCCCGACGCCTTCGGACGCCAACCGCTGCAAGACGGCGGCGAGTTCGGCAGCTTCCTGCGGCGTGACCACTGACGTCGGCTCATCGAGGATGAGGACTCGCGCATCTTTGGCGAGTGCCTTCAACACCTCCGCGCGTTGTTGCTGACCAACGCTGAGGTTCTCGACGCTGACGTCAGGCGGAACGTCCAACCCATAGCGTTTGGACAGCTCGCGGACTCGGCGTTCGCCTTCCCGCACAGCCACCTTCTCGCCCGAACTGCGGAGCGAGAGCACCAGGTTTTCCGCCACGGTGAGCGTCGGGATGAGCGAGAAATGCTGCTGGACATACCCGATCCCGAGCCCAAGTGCCGTCCTTGGGCTGTCGAGCTCGACCTCGACGCCCTCAAACCGGATGCGACCACTGTCCGGGCGGTTGAGGCCGTAGATGGCGCCCATGAGCGTCGTCTTGCCTGCGCCGTTTTCACCGAGCACGGCATGAATCTCGCCGGCGAACAGATCGAGGTCAATCTCGTAGTTAGCGACGACGCCGGGGTAGGTCTTGGTGAGCCGCTCGACGGCGAGGAGCGGATCGCCGCTCCTCGCCGTCTGGGTCTCTTCCGAGGTCACTGCCCCGGGCACGTCTCATCGCGCTCGACTTCGATCTCACCACTGGCGACCTGCTCCTGGACCTCGAGGATTTCCTCGTAGATGTCGTCGGGCAGCAGATCGGTGTCAAAGACACCAGGGCCCCAGTCATCAGGCAGCGGGAAACGCTCATTGACGCCTTCCCACTCACCGTTGACCAGCTCCTCCACCTTGTTGAGGACAAATCGCGCATACGACTTGTTGAGGGTCGAGACGATCACGTCCGGCGCCGTATCGCTGTTGTCCAGCCATTCGGTGACGACCAGAACCCCATCGGCGTCCTGCGCCGCCTGCACCACTCCGAAGACACCCTGGTTGAGGTTGGTGTGCAGGACATCGGCGTCTTCGTCGATCATTGCCTGCGCTGCCTGCTGTGCAGCCGTCGGATCCTCGAAGTCGCCGGTGTACGTCGCCAGCCACTCGATATCGGGATTCGCATACAGAGCCCCGTCCCGCGTGCCGTTCTGATTGGCCGCCGTGCTCGGGAAGCACTGCCCGCTGACTTGTCCCACCACGCCGGTCTCGGACAGCCGCGCCATTAGATAGCCCGCCAAGAACTGCCAGTCCTCGATCGCGGTGTCGTAGGACGCTAGGTTCGATCCGTTAGAGGCGCCACTGCTGACAACGAGGAAGTTCGTGTCGGCAAACTCCTCGGCGACCTCCACGGCACCGTCGGTGAACTGTCCGCCCCACCCGATGATGAGGTCGTAGCCCTGGTTCGCATACTGTCGGTACACGTCTGCCTGGTTGGCGGGGTTGACGCTCTCCGTGAAGGTCACGTCGGCGCCGTACTCCTCTTCAATGAGGTCAGCTGCCATCTCCCCCGTGGCGTTGAAGCCACGGTCAGTCGTCTCCCCCGGGAGGATCAGCGCAACTCGCAGCTGCTCATCGCCGGCCGACGCCGGTGCCGACGCCGGTGCTTCGGATGCACTGCCGTCAGTGGCGGGGGCATCCGTCGCGGTTCCATTGCCGCATGCGCTCAGCGCCATGGCGCCGGCAACCAGTAGTCCGAGGTGACCCATTCGTGGTCTCAAAGCCGTTCCTCCTTCACTTGTCTGCCTGGGCCGCCGCCGCGATGGCTAGCGCCTCCAGTGGTCCGCGACGCGGTGCTCGATGCCGGCCCGTCGGATAGCGTCAGCAGCGCGAGCACGCGCCTCGAGTAGCACATCCCGCTCGCGGTCGAAGGCCGTGAGCCTGGAGTTCCGCAGTAGGACCTTGCCGTTGACCATCACCGTGTCGACGTCGGTCCCGTGCGCGGAGAACACGAGGGCCGAGATTGGGCGGTTCCCAACCGTCGCATGTGCCTTATCGAGGTCGAAGGCCACGATGTCCGCCCGCTTCCCGACCTCGAGTGAGCCGATGAGGTGGTCAAGCCCAAGAGCGCGGGCGCCGTTGATGGTGGCCATCTCGATGACTCGTTCGGCCGACATCAAGGTCGGATCCAGATGAGTGACGTTTTGGATCAGGGCGGCGAACTTCATCTGTTCCACCATATCCATCGAGCAGTTCACATACGCCCCGTCGCTGCCAAGCCCGACGTTCACGCCCGCAGCGAACATCTGCTTCAGTGGCGCGATGCCATCACAACTGTAGGCGTTGCTCACCGGGTTGGAGATCACGCTCGCGCCCGCACGTGCAATGTGGCCGATCTCTCGATCGGTCAACCACAGGCAATGGATCAGCACCCAGTTGTCCACCAGCGCGCCGAGACGCACGAGGTAGTCCACGTCGCCGCCACCGGTCGCTTCGTGGAACTCCTTGATCGACAGCCATGGCGTGCCTGCCGAACAGTGGTTGGTGATCTTCAGGTTTCGCCGCCGGGCCAGAGCCACGCCCTCTTCGATGACAGCGTCCGAGGTCGAGTTGTGGAGCATCCAGTTCGCTCCGGTTTCGATCGCCAGTCCCATGTGAATGATGCCCGCGGATCCGTCCCAGCGATCGACGAGGGATTCCGCGAGTTTCAGTTCTTCAGCCCGGCTGCGGGGATAGTCGTGTGGCGGATACTTGGATGAGAAGACTGGGTCAGGCGTGTCCCGCAGCTCCTTGGTCACGAGCTGCCGAATGCCGATGTCGAGCACTGGCTCGACGATGGCCTGCATCGATTGCTCGTCGTTCTCGTTGACGGCGTGGTTCAGAGAGCAAGTGGTGCCTGTCCGAATCTGCTCGATCGCGCCGAGATAGGCGGCCGCTCTGAGGTCATCGTTGGTGAGAACCGACTTGAGAGGCAGCGTTACCTGGTCAAGCCACGGTTCGAGCAGTAGGCCCTCTCCCGTGTTCTT
>JAGXHP010000120.1 GCA_024636135.1 Chloroflexota bacterium | reverse complement strand
CGCACTACCCTAACCCTAACCTACCCATGGCCTTGCAACCAGTAGTGAATCGCTGTGCGAACAGCACGTTTAGGATAGACCGCCTGTTCTCTTTAGACAAGGCTTGTCGAGGTTGAGATTCCTTTACAAAGCAAAGCGTTCGGGCTCGCTCATGACCCTGGAGACTCCTCCGGGCCGCCGGTCTCCGATATCACGATCGAGGCGATAGTGACCGGAACGGCGGGGATCCCGAGACGTGGATCGAGGACCGGGACGGTGGCGATGGCGTCGACGACGTCGGTGCCGGACACCACCCCGCCGAAGATCGTGTACAGGCGCTCCAGACCGTCGTTGAGGTCGACCAGCGACACGAAGAACTGGCTGTCGTTGGTCCGCGTGTCGTTGGCCATGGCGACCGAGTACTGGTCGTAGCCAAGGCCGTCGGCCGGCGGCTCGATCTCGTACTCGTACCCCGCTCCGCCGCGACCGATGCCAGAAAAATCGCCGGTTCGGCCGCGCGTGCCCGGGTCCCCGGCCTGGATCACGAACCCGGCCAGCACCCGGTGGAAGTTGATACCGTCGTAGAAGCCGCAGCGGGCCAGCTCGACGAAGTTGGCGGTCGTAATTGGCGCTTCATCGCCGTAGAGCTCGATGACGAACTCACCTTCGACAGCGCCGGCCATCGTGATGGTGGCGAAGCCGGCATCGGCCAGCGTCGCCTGGGCCGAGGTGCTCGTCGGCGCCTGGGTCGGGCACGCTGGTCGTGGGCTGGGGGTGGGATCCCCGGTGCATCCGGCCAGGGCGATCGCCGCGGCCGCCGCGAGGAGCGTCGCCTTCATCGGCCGGAAGGCTCGAACAGCCGTCGCGCATAGCTGACCGGCATGGTTCCGCCGTAGATCAGGGTGTCGTGGAAGCGGCGAAGGTCGAAGTCGGCGCCCTCGCGCGCCCTGACCTCGTCGCGCAGCTTCTCGATCATGTGGCGGCCGTACAGGTACGACAGCTGGTACGTGGGCGTGCTCGTGTAGCGCTTGACCTCCGCGATGGCCGCGGGGCGCTCGAAACCGGTCTCGGCCACCATGCGCTCCACCGCCTCGTCGACCCCGATGACGCCGCGATGCAGCTGGACGTCAAGGATGATGCGTGTCGCGCGCCAGATGGCGTCGGTGTGGACGATGTACCAGCCCATCGGCGTGTCGTCGAACCCGGCCTCCTTCATCATCCGCTCGCAGTAGAACGCCCATCCTTCGCTGAACTCAGGTGCGCCCGAGAAGAGCCGGACCAAGCTCGGATTGGTGATCGCGGCACTGAGCTGGAGGTGGTGGCCCGGGTACGCCTCATGGACCGACGTGTTGCTGATCGAGGATCGGTTGTGCTCGCGCATCATCTCCGGGGAGGATGGTGGGGTGACGATGTACGTCCCGACCGGGGTGCGGTCGAACTTCGCCGGGTCGTAGTAGGCGGCGAAGGGGACGAGATGCCGCACGAAGTCCGGCGTCTCGATGACGTTGAGGTGATCCTCCTCCGGCGGCGTCGCGAGGCCATGCTCGACCACGAACGCGCGGGCACGATCCATGGACTCGCGATACTCGCCGAGCGCCTCGGCAAAGGTCGCGGCGTGGTCGTTCTTGACGATGTCCGCCACCTCGGCCAGCGACGCCGTGGGGTCGATCTGCGACGCCAGGTCGTCCCGTGCCCGCTTCTCGCTGACGAGGAGCTCCTCGCCGACGGCCAGGATCTCGTCGCCGTCTGCCTCGAGCTCTCTGAGGCGGATCATCTCCTCGAATCGCTCCGGCCCGGCCTTCCAGTCGGCATCGGCCCGGGGCAGGACGTCATCGCGCAGCCAGTGCGCGTGGGCCTCGAGGCCCGCCTTCACCTCATTCGAGGCTTCAACGAGTCGGGACGTGAGCCGATCGTCGACGGCCTCGGCGCGCGCCGCGGCGATGATCGTGTCGAGGAAGCCCGGAAGGTGCTCGGTCGACTCGAGGTCGATCTCGGTCCACAGGCGAACGGGCGCGGTCACCCGATGCCGGACGTCCGACAGGTAGCCGGGTGCTGCATGGAGGCGCTCAATGATTCGCTCAATGCGCTGGTCGAGAGGTGCGAAGTCCCGGGTGAAGAGCGGAAAGAGCGCCTCGCCGATGTGCTCGGCGCCATGCGAGGCGCCCGACCACGGTCGGTACTCGGTCTCCCAGTGAATGGCGAGTCGTGCCTGGTGCAGCGCCAGGTCGCGATCGAGCGCCCGATCGGCACTCAGCTCGGACGGATCGAGCGCCGTCAGCTCCTCGATCGCCCGTCGATGAAAGGCGACCTCCTCGTCGATGGCCTCCGGCGACCCCGACGAGAGGTCACCGTCGTGGTCGTGGATGCCGAGATAGGTCGCTGCCTCGGGATTGAGGGCAAGCTGGTCGCGGAACCACCGATCGATCGTGCGATCGAAGCGCGCGTCGACGTCGGTCTCGGCGATCGTCATGGAAGGTCGTTTACCTCGTGAACTGCGCGACCCTCCGATCGGGAGGGCCTTCTTGACGGGCGGGTGCGAGCGCCTCAGCCGGGTGACGACAGGGCCCGCTGGAGGAAGCCTAGCACCCAATCGGCGTACTCTCCGGCGCACGTTTCGTTGGCCTCCGCGTGGGCCGCATCGGCGCACACGTGGAGCTCGACCGGCGAGCCGGCCTCCTCGGCCCGCGTGCGCAGCGTCTCCGCATCGTCGGGGCCGATGCTTTCGTCGGCTCCGCCCGAGATCAGTAGGATCGGGCGGTCGTCGAGGCGCCGGATCGTCTGGTCCGGGTCCACCACCGACACGTCGAGGCCGGTCCTGACCAGCGTGCCGAGCAGGATGGCCCAGCTGCCGGGAAGGGCCAGCGGATATCCGCTCGTCCCCAGCCGCGCCTCCGCGGCGTGGGCCAGGGTGGCGTGCGTCGACTCGACGACCAGCGCATCGACGCGCGCGTCGCGGTCGGCCTCGGCCAGGGCCGTCGCACCGCCCATCGACACGCCGAGGACCGCGATCCGGTCGGGGCCCTTCTCGCGCTCGAGCCAGTCGATGATGGCTCGCAGGTCGTCGCGTTCCCGGACGCCCTGTGTCGTGGGCGCGTCGGAGCTCTGGCCATGGTTCCGGAAGTCGAACAGGACCAGGTTGTACGCGTCGTGCAGCAGCGCCGCGCGATCCAGCAGGGTGCTCTTGTTGGTCCGCCAGCTGTGGGCCATGACCACGGTCGGGGCCTCGGGGCCGGCGCCGGCCGCGGCCGGGATGTACCAGCCCGCGATCTCGACCGAGCCCGTCGTGACGGTGTCGTCGGCCGGGGCTCCCTGCTGCGTGCAGTCCCGCGGATCGGGCTCGGCCTGCAGTGCGGCGTCGGTGGCGATGTCGTAGCCGATGGCCTCGTAGGTCCAGCCGAGCGCGGCTGGGGTGCGGCAGTCGGTGGACGGCGACGGTGGGTCGGCCAGCTGTCGCGATCCCTCGTATCCGACGTACCCGAGATAGGCGACCAAGACGACCATCACGGCGGCCAGCCCGAAGCTCACCCAGCGCGTGACGCGGGTGCGGCGCTCGGTGCTCGGATCCGGCGGCAGCTCATAGGGCATCCCGCGGCGGAGTATACGGCCGGCGAGCGCGTGGACTGGCTCACCGCGTACAATCCGTCGCCGATGACCAACCGACGACCCGTCCGCGCCGCCTCGACCGCCGGAGCACGCGGACGCTCCCACCAATCCCTGGCGCCAGCGCACCTCGGCGAAGCCGCGGCCGCGGCCACCGTCGGCGTGGTGGTGGGCGGGATCGCCCTCCTGATCACAGGGATCGGGATGATTGCCATGGCCCTCACCATCGGCGGACGCTACGGCGGCGATGCGCCACCCGACGTCACCTCGATCGGGACCGGGCCGCTCCTGCTCGGGTTGCTCGTGCTCCTGCTCGGCGGTGGCTTGGCGGCCGGTGGAATGGCCGTCTTCGCCGCCGTGCCCCGCGCTCGCCTCCTGACGGGCACCCTGGCGGGGGTCGCGGCGGCCCTGGCGGTTGGCGGTGCACTGCTCGCGATGGCGAAGCCCCCGGCAGATCCTGTGCTGGCCACGGCCCTGACGGCAGCCACCCTCATCTTCGGCGCCTCGGCCATCCTTCTGCTTCGCCCGCGCCGCTGACGGGCCGAGGGTCGCGGTGGCGCGCACGATTCTGAGCATCGCCGCCGTGGTCTGGACCCTCGCCGGTTTGGCCGGCCTGGCCGTCGCCGCGCTGGGGACGGACACCGTGCGTTCCGCGCTCCCTCCCCTCGCCATCGACCGCTCGGCTCTCGGCGGCGCGATCACCACGGTCGCGCTGGGCATTCTCGCCGTGGGCATCCTGCATCTCGTCATCCTCGCCGGCATCCGACGTCGCTGGCGCGGCGCACTGGCAGGTGGCGCCCTGCTCGGTGCAGTGATGACCGCGGTGTCGACGGCGTCGGGTGCTGCGGCGGTGGCGAGCGCCGTTCGGACGCCCGACTTCGTGGCGCTCCTCGGCGCGGCCGCGCTGGGAGCATCGCTGGCGGCGGTCGGATACGGCCTGGTGACCGTGCGCCTGATCGGCGACCTGAGATCAGATTCGGGTATCTGAAGGGCCCGGCGGGCTATGGTATGCTCCGCCACCGTCACTCCCGCGGGCCCGTGGTGTAGTGGCCCAACATGCCAGCCTGTCACGCTGGAGATCGCCGGTTCGAATCCGGTCGGGCCCGCCACTCCTGCCTTTTTGGACGCCTTCGAAGCGCTGCTCCGTCGCGCTGCACTCGACGTCCAGGCGATGATGTGCGTCCATAGCGGAGCGAGGCCGATGGGCGAGAAGGGCGCGCGCCGGAGCGATGCGGGGACGGCCATGGCGGCCACGCTCGTCGATGACCTGTCACCGCTCGGTGACGTGACCCAGCGCGCGATGTTCGGCGGCCACGGGATCTTCGCCGACGGCGTGATGTTCGGCCTGGTCGACTCCGAAGGAACGGCATTCCTTCGGGCCGATGACGACAGCCCATCCGACGGATCAGTGCGCCATGGGCGCATGCCGTACTGGTCGGTTCCCGACGAGCTTCTCGACGCTCCGGACCGGCTCCGGGAGCTTGCGGAGCGATCGCTCGCCTCGGCGCGCGGCGCCCGGCGCTGATCGCGGCTCTCAGCCGGTCGTCGGCTCCAGCAGCCGTGGCTCAGCCAGGCCGATCCGCGCCAGGACCGTGCGCATCAGCCAGTCGACGGTGGGCCCGATGAACAGGACGATGAGCACCGTCCCCGGTCCGATTGCCGCCCCGAGCAGCCAGCCGATCGATGCCCCGGTCGCCTGGACGAGGGTGTAGCTCCACTTGAATGGGATCGGAGGATCCCACGCCAGCGCTGCCGCCTCTGCCGGCCCGGCCCCGAGGTCCGCGGCAAGGTAGCCAGCGACCCCGACGCACAGCAGGACGAACGCCAGCGCCAGCTCGACCGCCTGGAATGCCGGGTGCGCGGGGGTCGGGAGCAGGGGCATCACGAGCGATACGGTCACCCCCACGACCACCGGCTGTACGAGCGTCCCGACTCCCGGCACGCGGCCGCGCAGCCACGCTGCGGCGATGAAGACGACGCTCACCGCGATGTTGACGATCCAGAACGGCATCCCGGTGAAGAGCGTCAATCCGTTCACGAGAGCGGCATAGCCATCCGAGCCGAGGGCCGCATCCAGCAGCAGAGCGACGCCGACCCCGAGGACGGCGCACGCGACGACGAGCTGGACGAAGCGCCGGGTCACGGGGCGCCGGCAGCGGCCCGCTGCACGGCATCCTGGGTGGCGGAGCGACTGTCCGCCTCTTCCTTCTCGCGTCCCTTGCCGCGATGGCGCAGGATCGCCGCGCAGGCTTCCTCGACGTTGTCGGTGACGGTCACCAGGTCGAGGTCCTCGGGCGAGATCTTCTCCTCGTACAGGGGCTTGTCCTTGATCCAGTCGATCAGGCCGGTCCAGTAGTCACGCCCGTACAGCACGACCGGGAAGTGCTGCACCTTCCCCGTCTGGATCAGCGTGAGGGACTCGAACAGCTCGTCGAGCGTTCCGAAGCCGCCGGGAAAGATCACGAACGCCTCCGCGTACTTCACGAACATGACCTTGCGCACGAAGAAGTAGCGGAACTCCATCCCGAGATCCACGTATTCATTGAGCCCCTGCTCGAACGGCAGCTCGATATTGCAGCCGATGGACAGGCCGCCGGCCTCCTGGGCACCCCGGTTCGCGGCCTCCATGATGCCCGGCCCTCCACCGGTGATGACGGCGTAGCCCTCTTTGACGAGGGCGGCCGCCAGCCTGCGGGCGGCTCCGTAGTACCGGTTGCGACGCCCGATGCGCGCCGATCCGAAGATGCTGACCGCCGGCCCGACATCGGCGAGAGCGTCGAACCCCTCCACGAACTCGCCCATGATGCGCAGCGTTCGCCATGTGTCGGTCTCCTGGAAACGGAGCGCGGGAGGTCGCGCGCGGAGTAGCTTTTGGTCCTCGGTCTGTGGGTCTCCGGGAGATGCGCCACGCACCACGATGGCTCCTCGACGGCGCTCAGGCTCCTTCGTACGGCGTGGCATGGGTCCTCCGGTGGCTCGACAGGTCAGATGGCGGATGCTAGGGTGAGCCCTCGCCGGCACGCCACCTGCATATCACGGTGCGCGTCGGCCGGACCACATACTGGATGGATTCTATTGCCCGATTTCCCGCGGCGCGTAGCCGCTGATATCCCGAAGCGCAGCACCCGGGTGGCGATCTCGACGCGCCCGCGGCGCGCCTGAGGGATCGCATGATGCTACGACGCATTCTCACGCTCTCCGCCATCAGCATCGCCGGAGTCGCGATGCTGGCCCCCGTAGCCGCACGATCCGCGACGCCCGTTCCGCTCGACATCGCGGAGGGTCTGCTCCCAGTCTCCGAGGCTCCCATTCTCGTGGCGGACCGCGGTGCCCTCTCGGGCCGCCAGGGCATTCTGGCAGCCAGCGTCACGAACCAGGCGGCCGCGGAAGATCTTGCCGCCGACGCCCTTCCGACTCCGGTCGAGGCCCCGATGGAGGCCACCCTCCACGTGATCGCGACGCCGAAGCCGAAGCCGACCCCCGCCCCGCAACGCGTCGTGACCTCCGACGGCTCCACCGTGTGGGACGACCTGGCGAAGTGCGAGTCCGGCGGAAACTGGGCCATCAACACGGGCAACGGCTACTACGGCGGCCTCCAGTTCAACCTTGGGACGTGGCAGGACTACGGCGGCGCCGCGTATGCCGCATATCCGCACGAGGCGACGCGCGAGGAGCAGATCGCCGTCGCCGAGCGCCTGCGCGACGCGCGCGGGTACGCTCCGTGGCCCGCCTGCCGCGCGAAGCTCGGCCTGCCCTAGCCCCGGGTCGACACTGGAGTAGCATCGCTCCATGCTCCAGCCCCTCGGCGTCGGTCACGTCGTGCTCAAGGTGCGCGACCTTGATCGAGCACTCGCGTTCTATCGCGACGTGCTCGGGTTCCGGGTGTCCAGCGAGATGAGCAACGTCATGATCTTCCTCACCGCGACGGGCGAGAACCACCACGACCTGGCCCTGCTGCGGGTCGGCGACTCCGCCCCTTCGGCGGTTCCGAACGCGGTCGGTCTCTACCATGTCGCATTCCGCCTGGCGGACTGGGATGCGGTGAAGGAGGCGCATGGCATCCTCGCTGAGCGCGGAATGCTCCGCGGAACGGCAGACCATGGCGTGACGCGAAGCCTCTACACCGCCGATCCGGATGGCAACGAGATCGAGCTGTACTGCGACGCGCCCCGAGAGGAGTGGGAGGGTCGCGTCGCGGAGACGATGACCGTCCGCCCGCTGGTCCTCGACTGACCGGCGGCTCCGCGATCGAGGGCGGCACGACGATTGCTTGAAGGGCGAACATGCCGTTCCTCCCTTTTGTCCTGCTGCTGGCATGGCAGGCGCTGAGCAAGTCGGCGTCATTCGCCCTCGGCTGGGCGACGGCGCTGTACTTCGGGCAGGTGCCGGGGCGGCAGGGTCGCATCCTGTCGGTCGTCAGCCTCCTGGCCGCGGGCTGGGTCATCGTCATCATCGGCTTTACCGTTCCGATCCTCGGGGGAGCGGCGCTCGAGGGCATGGGCGTCATCGATGACAACTTCGACGTGGAGGCGATCCATTACATCGGGCTCGTCGCCGCCATCCTGTTGACCCCGCCGGCCATCGCGGCCGCGACGGTGTACGCCAAGTTCCACGACGATCGCAGCATCGGGACGTGGGCGGGCATCCTGCCGATCAGCTATCCGGCGACCGCGATGCTCGGCGCGTCGGTCCTCCAGATGGTGGTCTTCACGCCGATCCTGCTGTTCCAGCGTTGGCGGCGGAAGCGCAAGCTGGTCCAGGTGCCGCTGGTGATGACCGACGGCAGTGGCGACGACGACCTGGTCGAGGCGCTTCGCGCCGCCCTCGGCACGCTGGACATCGGCGACATCGAGGAGGCCGAGGCGCGCGGACCCCGATCCTGGCCACTCCGAACGCTGGGCTTCGCCGCCGAGCACCTGCTCGGGGCGGTCGTGCGGGGTGAGCCGATGCGCCTGCGGGCCGACGGGCTCGACATCATGGCCTACGCCACGAACGTGTCGATCCTGGGCCCCAAGGAGGATGCGTACCGCGCTCGGGCCGCGATCGAGCGCGAGTTCGCCTTCCAGCCGACCTACCTCAGCTGGAACGAGGACGCCCAGGACCTCGAGGACGCACTGCGCAAGGTCCACCGCGCGGCGAATGGTGACATCGAAAGCCTGCGGTCACAGCTGGACGAGATCCAGGACAAGATCGACATCGCGAGCCTGAACAGCGAGGAGTGGAACGTGCTGTATCGGCTGCGGCTGCAGCTCGAGCAGGACGTGGCACGCAGGGACTCGACCCGGGGCTAACGGCATCCGCGCGTAGCATGGCCCGATGCGGCGCCTGCGACGGATCGGTCTCGTGCTCCTGGTTCTCGCCGTCCTGCTCGTCTCGTGGGAGCCGACGCGGGTCGCGTTCCAGACCGCCGTGCTGCTGCCGAACCTGCTCGACGCCGGCCCGAAGCCGCTCAACGTCTTCAGCGAGGCGCCCGTCCGATCGAGCCTTCCATATCGGGCCGCCGAGCCCGGTGGCGAGGCTGACCTGGCGGAACTGTGGCTCCCGGCCTCGGCATCGCCCGAGCGGCCGGCCGGCGCGATGCTCCTGGTCTTCGGCGTCAACAACCTCGGCCGCAACCATCCCGCCATCGAGCGCGTGGCGGACGGCCTGGCACGAACCGGCGTGGTGGTGCTGGTCCCCGACTCCGCGACCCTGCTCGAAGGCCGGCTCGAGCTGGGCGAGATCGACGGCGTCGTGCGCGCCTTCCAGCTGCTGGCGGCTCGACCCGAGGTGGATCGCAGCCGCGTCGGGATCGTGGGCTTCAGCGTGGGTGGTTCGCTCGCCCTGCTCGCCGCCGGCGACGAGCGGATCGCCGAGCGGGTCCGGTGGGTCAACGCGTTCGGGGCATTCGCCGATGCCTCGACCTACCTCGCCTCGGTGGCCGCCCACGCCTACCGAGACGAGGATGGCACCCCGGTGTCATGGACGCCGACCCCGCTGGCGCGCGAGGTCTACCTGCGCTTCATGCTCGACCAGGTCGACGATCGCGCCGATCGCCGGGGCCTGGAGAACGCCTTCGGCGCCGCGGTCCTGGCAGGGGATCGGCCCGTGGGCGACGCGTCTCTGCGCGGCGACCTCACCACCCGCGCGGCTCGAACCGTCCACGACCTGCTGACTGCGGCATCCCTCGATCGCGCCGAGCGGTCGATCCGCCAGCTGCCGCGCGCGTCGCTTGAGTTCATCGACGGCATCTCGCCGATTCGTCACCTCGGCGACGTGCTGGCCGATGTTCATCTCATGCACGAGACGCAGGACCACCACGTGCCGTTCGTCGAGTCGAGGGCCCTGGCAGCCGCCCTGGATGGCGGGGAACGCCTGGCGGCCCACACCGAGTTCCGGCTCTTTGACCACGTCCAGCCCGACGACCTGGACCTCATCGCGGCGGCGCCGGAGCTCGTGAAGCTGCTGCTCCACGTGCGCACCCTGATGGAGGAGGCGCTCTAGGAGGAAGTGGTCACTGGGGCGTCCCGCCGAGGAAGGCGAGTGAGCCCACCACCAGGATCACCCCCACCGCGATGACGAGCAGCCGCACGACCCATGCGTTCGAGCGTCGCGCCGGCAGCGGCTGGTAGGGGCGGCCCTTTCGGCGCCGTGCCGATCGGCTCATGCCCAGCTGCGCCGGAACAGGAACGGGACGGTCAGCGCCTCGCGGCTCGACACCGAGCGCAGCTGCTTGCGGGTCCGCTTCAGCAGCTTGCCGTGAAATGTGCCGTCCCCGTACGGCTCGAGCAGGCGCGCGACGTCCCATTCGCGAATGCCGGCCACCGCGCTCTCCGGCAACCAGCGGTCGAGGATGGCCTTCGCCTCGTCGATGGCCACGAACCGCCGCGACCGCTTCTCGTTATCGAGCGTGATCAGGGCGTTGGCGAAGCTGATATCCACGTCCTCGACCAGGGTGGTGAGGCGCTCCATCGTCCCGGGCATGCGCTCCGGCTTGAAGAGGCCGGTCAGGATCACTCGGCGCTCGGCGGCGGATAGTGCCTCGAGCAGCGGGCGCAGGCTCGGGACATCGGCCGCGGTATCGGCGGCGGGTACTTCGTAGTCGTAGAGGCGAACCATCATCGGTCTCGTGATCCTAGACCGATACGCCGGCGCATGCCGGAACCTGGCATGGCCGCGGGTACAATCGTGGCTCCCGCGCGCCGTGGCGCGCATCGGCCCATCCGCAGCTGGAGGCTCCCGTTCGCATGCTCCTCGAAGGCAAGAAGCTGCTCGTGACCGGCGTTCTGACCGACGACAGCATCGCGTTCGCGATCGCCAAGGTTGCGCAGGAGGCCGGAGCCGAGATCGTGCTCACCTCGTTCGGACGAGCCGCGAGGCTGACCGAGAAGGTGGCGAAGAAGCTGCCCGGTGGGGCGCCGGACATCCTGGAGCTCGACGTGAACGACCCGGCGCATATCGAGGCGGTCTCCGCCGACCTCATGAAGCGCTGGGGGCACGTGGATGGGGTGGTGCATGCCATCGGCTTCGCGCCGTCCGATGCGCTCGGCGGCAACTTCGTCAACACGCCGTGGGAGAGCGTCGCGACCGCCTTCCAGACCTCCGCCTACTCCCTCAAGGCGCTCGGCGTGGGGCTGCGTGAGCCGATGGCGGCGGCGAAGGAGCGCGGCGGGGGATCGCTGGTGTCGTTGACCTTCGACGGTCGCTTCGCCTGGCCGATCTACGACTGGATGGGGGTGGCCAAGGCCGGGCTGGAGGCGATCACGCGCTACCTTGCCCGCGACCTCGGTGCCGATGGAATCCGCGTCAACACCGTCTCCGCGGGCCCGATCCGCACCATGGCGGGCAAGAGCATCCCGGGGTTCGACCAGATCGCCGGGCATTGGCTCGAGCGCTCGCCGCTGGAGTGGTCGATGACCGACGCGACGCCGGTCGGGCAGATGGTCTGCTTCCTGTTGAGCGACTGGGCGCGCATGACATCGGGCGAGATGATCCACGTCGACGGCGGCTATCACGCCATGGGCACCGACATCCGCGGGTCGCGCCTCGACGGCTGATTTGCCGTGCGCCACCTGTGCACTGCGCCACCCCTGGGACTACCGGCCAAACAGTGGCCGAATTGCTCGCCGGGCGGGACCCACGGCCAGGAAGCCCACGCGTAGCGTGGCGTTGCTCCCGGGCCTGAACCAAATCGGGGAATCAATGGCCGCTAGTCCCAGCACCGGTGCAACGGGTGCGGGCTGCGGTTCCACCCCGTCTCGATCGGTGAATTGGTGGACCTGGCCGCGGGCTGAGCGCGATCTGGCCGATGTGTCCGTGGCTTTGGAGCCTGAGCGACTGACCGGTGCGCGTCCCGCGCTCAGGACACGCCGATCTATCGGTGGAACGGTGCGCGAACCGGATCTCAGGCGGGATTCCACCGAAATATCGTGCTCAGATGAGCCGGTTCGGCACGACAGCCCGATCCTGTGGGCGAGACTCGAGGTCGAGGAGCCAGCGCTTGGCAGCCAGGCCTCCCCCGTAGCCGCCGAGCCCGCCGCCCGCAGCGATCACGCGGTGGCACGGCACGATCACCGCGAGCCGATTCGACCCGTTGGCGCGGCCGACCGCCCGAGGCGCCTGCGGCGACCCCACGCGCGTGGCGAGCTCGCGGTACGAGATCGTCTCGCCGTACGGAATCCGCTGCAGCTCGGACCAGACCCGTCCCTGGAACTCGCTGCCCGGCAACTCGGTCGGCAGGTCGAAGTCGGTGCGATCGCCGGCGAAGTACTCGTGGAGCTGACCCTCCAGCCGATCGAGCATGGGCGATGACCCCTCCGCGGTAGGACCGATGCGCCGGCGGACGGACGCGAGCTGTGCCGGCATCATCGCCCGGTTGCTGAAGTCGGCGAGGACCGCGACGTCCTCGGTTGCGCCGATGGTCATCGGTCCGATCGGTGTCGTGATGTGGCGGATGGCCACGGGCGTGGCGTTCTCCGGCTGGCAGCGGAGGCAGGCGCGATAGCCGGCAGCACGAGCCTCGGCGGCATCGGACAGGAAGGTGATGTTCTTCGGCAGTGGCTTCCGGACTCGGCACGATGGCCGGCAGAAGATCCCGGTCGTGCGCACGGCGACCACGAAGCGGCCATCCCAGGCCGGATCGGAGGCGTAGAAGGCTCGTTCCATCTCGTTGTTCATGTCCGATGAAACGCCCGCCCCGATCCCGCCGTGAGGTCCAAACTCAGGCGTTGGCCGGAGCCTGCCGCAGGATGAGGTTCACGAGGAATGGGCTGCTGCCGAGGACCTGGTCGCCGGAGCGAACCTCGATGCGATAGCGCCCGATCTCCTCAAGCCGCATCCCCTTGAGATCGGCGACGATATTCGCACTCGTGGCGTTCGGTGGGACCTCGATTCGGAGCCGCGGCGCCTGCTGCAGCGTCGCCTTGCCGGTCGGGCTCACCACCTGGAACGTGAGCTCGTGCGGTCCCGGGGAGGCCTCGAGGATGGCGACGATGAAGCATCGCCCGTGCGTCGCCGGAAGCTTGCCCACGTTGATCTGGCTGAACACGCCGATGGCGCTGATCTTCCCGTCCTGCGAAGTGAGCGCGTAGTCGCACAGGAGCAGGGTGTGGAGCGCGACATCGGCCATGCGAGGGAGCCTACACGGATCGAGGCCGGCCTATCGGTCGATCGGCAGGCCCGCGCGAGACCAGGCAGTCGTGCCGCCGCGCACGTTGATCGGCTTGTCGAACCCCGCCTTCTCGAGGTAGGCGGCGGCCTTGGCGCTGCGATTGCCGCTGGCGCAGATCAGGTAGACCGGGGCGCTGCGTGGGAGCTGGTCGATCTGGTTCGGAAGGTCGGCGAGCGGGATGTGACGTGCGCCACGGGCATGGCCGTTGCGCCACTCGTGCGCTTCGCGTACGTCGACCAGCACCGCGTCGCTGTCGGTCATCGCCGAGTTCGCCTCGGCCGGATCGGCCTCGGCGACCTTCGGCCGGAATAGGAAGCTCATCGCGTCTCCTCGTCGTTTTCGATGTGGATGGGCAGCCCGGCGGACCGGTAGGCGCCCATGCCGCCAACCACGTGGGCGACGTCGTCGCGACCCTCCCGTTGGAGCAGGCTGGCGGCGATCGCCGATCGGTAGCCGCTGCCGCACATCACCAGCAAGGGGCCTGCCGGAACGTCGCCCATTCGCGACGGGAGCTGCGCTCCCGGGATGTGGACGGCCCCTGCGACATGGCCTTCTCGCCACTCCGAGGGTTCTCGCACGTCGAGGATGGTGGACGCGTCGCCGGCCGACAGGTCAGCAGCCTTCCGTTGCTCGAGGCGGTCACGGTCGCCGGACCACGCGTCGAATCCGCCTTCCAGGTAGCCGATGACGTGGTCGAAGCCGGCGCGGCGCAGCTGGACGATGGCAGGCTCGAGGTCGTCCGGTGCCGCCAGCACGAGAACGATCTCCCGGTCGATCGGCACGACCGACCCCGCCCAGGTCCCGAACGTGTCCGCCAGGCCGATCGAGATGCTGCCCGGCACATGACCCGCGGCATACTCTGCGGGATCCCGCGTGTCGATGACGGTGGCCCCGTGGCCGGCGGCATGGACCACCTCGTCGGAGGTCATGGGGCGCGGATCGGAAAGCTCGGCCGCGGGCGTGCCGCCCTCCTGGTTCAACGGGCGCATGCGGCGCCAATAGGCGGGAACGCTCGGCTGATCCGCGAGGATGAATCGGGCGAAGGCATCGGCATCCGGCTGGTTCAGCGCTGGAT
>JAGXHP010000119.1 GCA_024636135.1 Chloroflexota bacterium | reverse complement strand
GATGTGTATAAGAGACAGCCTCGAAGAAGCACATGACCTTGCCCGTGTACTCGGCATGCTTCCCGTCAGGCTGCCGGCCCTGGATGGCGGCGGCGACGCGCTCGGCGACGATCGGAGCCTCGAAGTGCGCTGTCGAGCCGGCCTTCGAGAGTGGGAGGTCCGTGGCATCGCCCAGCGCGTGCATGTTCTCGCGCCCGCCAACCTCGAGGGTGTGCTTGTCGGTCGGGAGCCATCCGCCCGGCGCGGGAGCAAGTCCCGAGTCGATGAGGAACTGCGCACCGCGATGCGGCGGCACGAGGATCAGGAGGTCATACGGCAGCTCCTCGCCCTCGAGGCTCTCGACGACCTTCCGCTCGCGGTTGATCGTCTCGACGTTGAAGAAGGTGTGGAGCTCGATCCCCTTCTCGGCCAGGATCGGCGTCGCCATCTCGCTGACGGTCTCGATCGTGAAGGCGCGGCCGATGGGCGAGCAGAAGTGCAGCTCGCTCTTGTCGCGCAGCCCGCGATCGCGCAGCTCCGATTCGATGAGGAACGCAACCTCGAGTGGCGCGGGCGGGCACTTGTAGGGCATCCCGGCGATCCCGATGACGATCTTGCCGCCCTCGAACGCGTCGAGTGCCTCGCGGAGACGCTGGGCGGCCTCCGGGCCATAGAAGTGATGCGCCTCCTCGGCGAAGTTGTCGATCAGCTCGGGGAGGATTCGTGCCCCCGGTGACAGAACGAGCTCGTCGTACGGCAGACGGGATCCGTTGGCCAGCTCCACGAGCTGGGACGCCTCGTCGATGCGCGTCACCTCGCCGACTTCGAGCCGCACACGCCGATCGAGAAGGCCTCGCTCTGGGCGAATCAGACCCTCGGGCTTCTGGTTGCCCATGGCGATGTACATGTAGCCGGGCTGGTAGACGTGCTCACCGGCGATGTCGACCACGGTGACGCTGACGTCGCCACGGTCGAGCTCGCGCGAGAGTTTTCGGGACATGAGGTTGGCGGACAGGGTTCCCCCGACCCCGCCACCGACCACCACAACGTGCTTCATCAAGAGCCTCCTAGCGCTGCTGCTCGACCACGATCTCGTCGTAGCCGTCGCGTTGGGTGACGCCGATGAGCCGATGGCCCGCCTTCTCCACCCACTTGGGAATATCGATCCGGGATCCGTTGTCCGAGGAGTGCACGGCGATGACGTCGCCGGCCGAGCCTTCACGGATCGCACGGATCAGCTCCATGAGCGGCCCCGGGCAGTAGCTGCCGCGGGCGTCGATCGTGCGCGTGATTGCGTGGGTATCGGTCTGAATCATGATCTCGTCCTTTCAGATGAAGATGGCCGGCGTGCCGCTGGCGATCAGCTGGAGCACCGTGGCAGCGCCGACGGGCTCTTCCAGCCCATCGATCAGGTCGTCGCGAGAGAAGCCGAGCAGGTCCATGCTCATCTGGCAGGGCAGGAGCTTCACGCCCATGGCCTGTGCCGCGGTGAGCAGCTCGCCGGGCGACGCGACGCCGTACTGGCGCGCGAGTCGCTTCATCATCCAGGGGCCCATGCCCATGAAGTTCATGCGGCTGAGCTTCAGGTGGTCGATCCCCGGCCGGTTCATGATCGAAAGCGCCCGCTGCATCCAGTTGGTGCCGGTGATCCGCTTCTCGGGCCGCACCAGCGGGAAGAAGCCCCAGAAGGTGAAGAAGATCGAGACCTCCATCCCGGAGGCGGCCGCGGTGGACGCCATGATGGTGGTTGCCCAGGTCTTCTCCAGGTCACCGCTCTCGGCAATGATCACGAGCGAGTTCGTCTTGGCCGGGCGCTCGCTCAGCAGGGCCGCGGCGGCCTCGGCGTCAGCGTTGGGCGGGGTTTCGGCGTCGCGCGTGATGTCTAGGTCACGGGTGGTGACTGTCATCGTGGGTGCCTCACTTCTTGCGCAGGACGAAGCGGAAGACGCCGTCCTGCACGTCGGATTCGATCAGCTCGTTGCCGGTGATCTTCGACCAGGCGTCGAAGTCCTTGACCGATCCCGGATCGGTCGCCGACACCTCCAGGACATCGCCGCTGGCAAGCGTCTTGATGGCGATGGCGGTCTTCACGATCGGCATCGGGCACGAGAGATTTCGCGCGTCGAGCGATTGCGAAATGGAAATGGTCATGTCGTCACTCCTTAGATGAAGAGCACCTGGCCCTCGGACGCGGCCAGCCAGAAGGCGGTCACGCCCTCGACGCCATCGACCAACGGGTCGAGATCGTCGGGACCCAGGCGGAGAAGATCCATCGAGAGGGAGCAGGCCTGGATATCGACTTCGCCGATCTCCTTCGCCTGCGCCAGCGTGTCGTGCCAGCTGGCCTGCCCGGCTGTGGCCAGCGCTTCGACCGCGGCGAGACCCTCCGGTCCGGCCTCGGGCGCAAGGAGGCGCTCACGCGGCGCGCCGTTGGCACGGAACGCGTCGAGGCCCCAGTACTGGAGGAAGATGTGGACCGGCCGTCCGACGGCCGCGGCGCCCGCGGTCAGGACCGCGGCTGCCTGCAGCTTGTCGTCGGTGCCGGAGAAGAGCGAGATGGCCAGCGGTTCGTCCATGGGAGCTACCTCTGTGTGGTCGTCGAGTGGGGCGGAGCGAGCGGGACGGATCCGGTCGTCCGCGTGGCGTCGGCCAGTCGTGCAACCCGACGCTCGATCACCCCGCGCATCAGGCCGCAGGCGCGAACGATGTCCGGGTCGATGAGCCGATAGCGGATCTCGCGGCCACGCCGCTCCCCCTCGACGATGCCGGTCGAGCGCATGAGCGCCAGGTGCTGGCTGAGGTTCGGCTGGGCGATCGCCATGCGATCGGCGAGCGTTCCGACGTCGCATGGACCCTGGGCCAGCCAGTGAATGATCTCGAGCCGCCGCGCGTTGCCGAGCGCCCGAAGCACATCCGCCTGGATCTCGTAGATGTCGTCCATGGCCACACCATCTCGCACATGCGCAGATGCGCATCAGTGCCGGGCGGCCCGTCAAACCCGTGCCGGGCGTCACATGGGACGGCGGCGAATCAGCGGCGCGATTCCTCGACGACCGTGGCCACCGCGACCGGCTCGCGGAGTCCCTTGAGCTGGACCTCTCGCTCGTCGCCGCGGGTGAACCCGCCGGGCGCTGCGTCGAGCACGTCGCGGCTGGCCAGGATCTCGTCGGTGGCGGCGAGCGCGCCGATGCGCGCGGCAAGGTGGACCGCCCGCCCCTCGTAGCTCGCGCCCTGCTGCGCCACGTCGCCGACGTGAAGGCCGATCCTCACGCTCGGGGCAAACCCGTGTTCCTGGCGATGGTCGCGCAGACGGCGCTGGATCGCGATGGCACAGCTGACGGCTCGGCCGGCATCGGCGAACGCGACGAAGAAGCCGTCGCCGGCATGGTGGATCTCCTCGCCGTCGTGCTCGGCGATCAGGACGCGGATAGCGCGATCGTGCCACTGCAGGAGGCGAGTCCATGCCTCGTCCCCGATCGCCTCGATGAGCTCGGTGGAGCGGACGATGTCGGTGAACATCATCGTCCGGGTCACCGGGCGGCTCGGCGCTTCCGATGACAGATCGGACAGGGCTGCCTCGGCGCGGTCGGCATCGGGCACGGCGCCAAGCTTCCGGTACGCGGCCAGTGCGGCCTGGATCTCCAGGCCGGCCGCCTCGGCGTCGCCGGCCGCGGCATGAGCCCGGCCGAGCAGTTCCCGCGCTCGTGCCGTCTCGTACGGGGCGTCCGTCTCCTGCCAGAGACGCCGGGCTCGTTCGAGATGGGTCGTCGCGGCGACGGCGTCGGACCGCGCCAGCGCCACCTGGCCGTTCGCCATTGCCGCCGTGGCCAGCAGGGCGTGCGTCCCGAAGCGCTCCGCGAGCACCTGCAGCTCGGCGGCACGTTCCGCGGCGTCATCGATCGTGCTCCCGCCCGACGCCAGCTCGACGTAGGCACCCAGGATCCTGGCTCGCGTGAGCGGAATCGTCGACGGGTCATCGAGCGCACGCTTCAGCATCGTGATGCCCGCCGCGGTCTTGCCCTGGGCAAGCCGCAGGAGCGCCAGCCCGGGCAGCGGGGCCCGGCCGAGCTCGTGAGCCTGCCGGAACGCCTCCGCGGACGCGGCGAGGTCGCCCATGCGCAGCCTGATCTCGCCGACCTGGTAGAAGCCCTCGCCCGCGTAGTCGAGACAGAAGTCCTGGAGCTCCACGCACGCCTGGCGCGCCTCGGTCTCCGCCTCTGCCCACGACCCGCGCAACCGGGTGACCTCGGCTCGGCGAACGCGGCACATCCCGGGGAAGCCGGTGATCGCCTGGCGGTCGCACCACTGTCGCGCCGCCTCGGCAAATTCAACCGCGCGTCGGTAATCGGCAAGATCCTGGCACGCGACGGTGGCGTTGCAGTACACGATCGCGGTCGGATACGGATTGAGGTTGCCTCCCACGGCGGCGACGATCGCCTCATCGAGGAGGGCAAGGCCATCGTCGACCTCCCCCATGGCCACGAGGACGCGACCCTTGTCCTGGAGGCCGAGTGCTTCGATGTCGGCGCTCCCCGTCCGGACGCCGATGGACAGCACCTCCTCGGCCTGGCGCAGTGCCTCGTCAAGGTCGCCCGCCCCGAGCGCGCTGCCCAGGCGGGCGCGGGCCAGGTACCCGTGCACCGGCGCCTCGGGGACGTCCGCCAGCAGCCGCTCGGCCCGACGCACCCATCCCCCCGCCAGTGAGCTCTGGAGCTTGTGGCTGTGGTCGGCCGCCACCGAGAGGGCTGCGGATGCGGCCCGCAGAGGGTCGCCGGCGGCCACGTGAGCGGCATGCGCCCGCTCCCGGATCGTGATGGCCGTGTTCAACTGGCCCGTCCACCACGCAGCCTCGCCATACCGGTCAAGGTCCTCACGTTCGAGGTCGTCGGCCGCGTCAATGCGCTCGAACAGTTCGACGGCCTCGGCCCAGCGCCGACCGTCGAATGCGCGTCGCGCCTGATCGAGCTGTTCGACGATCCCGGTGTCAACCATGCGGTCACCGTACCACCGCGCGTCAGCGACTAGGCGCCGGCGACGTGTGGCAGGACCTCCTCGGCCAACAATCGCCGAGATTCGGCCTCGACCTCGCGGTCGAGCCCCGGGAAGTGACCTCGAGCCACGTACAGGCCGTTCGGCCCGAGCACCTCGGCATAAGCACGGAGCTGCTCGATGACCTGCTCGGGCGTGCCGACGGTGGTCTGACGCCGGAGGCGCTCCTCGTCAGCCGCCGGCATCGGCGGCGGTCGCTGGCCCGGTCGCTTCCCGCGCGCCGTCTCCATGTCGCCGTACTTCCAGTCCATGTACCACGCCGCATCCCGCAGCGTGCTCCAGGCGTCCCCGTCGCGCCATACGAATGTCGGTCGATACAGCCCGATGCGGATCGCGTCCGGGTCTCGACCCGCGGCCTCGGCCGCCTCGCGCACCCAGCCGCGACGCCGTGCCATGCCGTCGGGTGAGGCCGGGCCCGCCAGGTAGCCGTCGGCCACCCGTCCCGCCCGTCGCACGGCGGCCTCGGCACCCGCCCCGAGCCAGATCGACGGGCCGCCGGGCTGTGCCGGCTTCGGCGTGACGTTGAGGCCCGGATAGGCGAAGTGCGGGTCGCTCCCGGTGACAAGGTCCGCGGACCACGCCTGGCGCAGGACGGCGAGGTGGCCGTCGAGCCGCGATCCGCGCTCACGCATCGATACGCCGAAGCCGTCGAACTCCTCCTCGCGCCAGCCGATGCCGAGGCCGAGCTCGAGACGGCCACCCGAGATCAGATCCACGACCGCAGCATCCTCGGCCAGGCGCAGCGGATCGAACATCGGAGCCAGCAGGACGCCGGTGCCGAGCCGGATCCGGCTCGTTCGCGCCGCCATCGCCGCGATGAGCGGAAGCTGCGACGGGAGGTACCCGTCATCGACGAAGTGGTGCTCGCTGGTCCAGATGGAGTCGAAACCGGCGACATCCAGCTCTTCGGCGATTGCGATCGCCTCGCGGTAGAGATCCACGTCGGAACGGGGATCGTCGGGGTGGTGCTGAACGGTG
>JAGXHP010000118.1 GCA_024636135.1 Chloroflexota bacterium | reverse complement strand
GGTTCTTCGAAGAACTGCACGTAGCCGATGCCGGTGATGACCGCGCCGAACAGCAGGGTTGGGCGCATGAGCGGCAGGGTGATGCCCTTCAATCGCTGCCAGGGACTTGCCCCGTCCACCTCGGCCGCCTCGTACAGGTCGCCGGGAATCGTCTGCAGTCCGGCCAGGAAGATGACCATGAGAAATCCGAGGTTGCGCCACGCGGCCATGGCGATGATCGACCACAGCGCATAGCGCTCATCCGTCAGCCAGCCCGGCCCGTCCACGCCGAAGCTGGCAAGGACGCCATTGATCAGGCCGACTTCGGTCCCCAGCAGCAGCCGCCACACCACGGCGATGGCCACGATGCTGGTGACGACCGGCAGGTAAAAGCCCACCCGGAAGAAGGTCCGGAAACGCACGATCCCCTGGTTCAGGCCGACCGCCGCAGCCAGCCCGAGTGTCATCGTGAGAGGCACGCCGACCAGCACGAAGACGGCCGTGTTGGCCGCCGCCTTCTGGAATCGGGCGTCGCCCAGGACGGCGAGATAGTTCTCGATCGCGATGAAGTCGACCGAGAGCGGGTTCCGGATGTCGGTGACCCGCATGTCGGTGAAGCTGGTGACCAGCGCGGCCGCGATCGGCCCGGCCATGAACACCGCAAAGAGCACGAGGAACGGAACGGCGAAGCTCCACGCGACCAGGTGCTCGCGGGTGTGCGACCGCCCGGCCAGGGAGGCGGATTCCTCCGCATCCCTGGCGCGGGACGAGTTGCCGGTCATGGTCTAGCCAGCCCCGATGGCCGTGGCTGCCTCCTGCATCGTGGCACAGCCCTCCTCGGGAGTCGCATCCCCCACTGTCACCTGCTCGATGGCCGCATCGATCTCGGCCGCAACCTGCTCCCATGTCGCGATCGCCGGCGGCGCCTTGGCGTCGGCGAGCTGGTCACCGAACGCGGACAGCAGCTCGTCACCGGCCAGCGCCTCGTCATCCCACGCGGATTTGACCGAGGGCAGGTCGCTGACGGTCTCGTACCACGAGATCTGGACATCCGGCTGAGAGAGGTACTCCACGAATGCCCACGCCGCGTCCTTGTTGTCTGACTGGGCCAGGACGCCGAGGTTGCTCCCTCCAACGAATGACGTGCCGGCTTCTTCGGTTGGCTGATGGGCGACCGTCCAGGTCGCCGGATCGGCACCCGCATCGGTCACGATGCCGATCATCCAGGGACCGCTGATGAAGCCGCCGACCTCGCCATTGGCGAACTGGCCCTCAATCGGGACATCGCCGGCCGCAGGTGCCGTCAGCCCCTCCTCGAAGAATGAGTCGTAGAACGTCAGTGCCTCGACGCACGGTCCACCGTCCAGCGTGAAGTTGCCGTCGCCATCGAGAATCTCTCCACCGGCCTGCCAGAAGAATGGCATGAAGGTCTGCCACGAGCCGGTGCCACCGGGCTGGAGGTTGATGCCGTATTCGGCGCCTGCAGCCTGGATGCTCTCCGCCAGCGCCTTCAGGTCATCCCAGGTCGCCGGAGCCTCCGTCACGCCGCCCTCGGACGCAAGGTCGGTACGGTAGTAGAGCAGTCGCGTTTCGACGTACCACGGCACGCCATAGGAAGTGCCGTCGACCACGGTCGTGTTCCACGCTCCTTCGAAGAACTGTGACGGGTCGATATTCGCCGGTGTCGGATCGATGCCACCAAGCTGGGCGAACTCGCCCATCCAGGTCGTACCGATCATGGTCACGTCGGGACCCTCCCCGCCGGCGATGGCGTTCACGATACGGTCATGGGCCGCATCCCACGGCACGGCCGTCACGTTGACTGTGATATCCGGGTTCTCGGCGGTGAACGCCTCCGCGAGCACGTCAAGATTCTCTCCCTCGGTGCCCATGGCCCAGACGCTGATCTCGCCGCTGGCCCCCCCGGTATCAACTTCGGGTGCCTGGGAGGCGGCCTCCGATGCGCCCCCACCCTCGTCAGCGCGGCCGCAGGCGGTCAGCAACACCATTGCTCCCAGCGTGAGGGCCGCAGCACGTGCCCATCGGTTGCTGCTCATCGTGTCTTCCTCCTCATGTGGTGGCGACGCACCCGCAGCTCGAGCGAATCACCAGTTCCGTTGGCAAGAGTTCGTGCACCGGATCGGTTCGGTGCGTCGAGATCCGATCCGTGAGCAGTTCGGCCGCGCGGCGACCCAGCTCGCGCATCGGCTGACGGACGGTCGTGAGCGGTGGGGCAAGGTGGCGTGCCACCGGTATGTCATCCCAGCCGGTCACGGCCACGTCAGCCGGAATAGTGAGGCCGACATCGCGAGCGACCTCGATCACGCTCATGGCGATCTCATCGTTTGCGCAGACGACGGCGTCCGGACGATCTCGGCCCATCAGCACCGAGCGGGCGGCGGAGAGGCCGTCGGCCGTTCGGAAACCGGAGCGAACCGGAGGTTCCGGGTCGCGGCCAGCCGCTCTCATCGCGGTGATGAAGCCATCCCAGCGCTCGGCCACGTCGGGCGAGGTGGCAGGATCACCAATGAAGGCAATGCGCGAGTAGCGATGCGCGAGTAGATGCCCGGTAAGCGCTTGTGCCGTGGATCGATTCTCCACGCAGACAGTGTCCACCTGGCCGAGCGCGGGACGAGCGAGCAGCACCGTCGGGACGTGGCGGCGTTCGAGCTCCTTGACGATATCGTCGCCGACCGTCTGGCCGAACAGCACGAGCCCGTCGGCGCGATCGGCGAGATCCAGGACCTGGCTTCCGGATGCCTCTCGGCCGTGGGTGGCCAGGATGAGCACGCTCTGTTCCTCGGCCGCCGACGCCTCCTCGTAGCCGAGGATCACCGCCGAGTAGTACGGGCCGGATAGATCGGGGAAGACGATGCCCGTCGCTTCGTGGTGTCCTCGTGCCAGCGAGCGGCCGAGACGGCTGGGCCGATAGTTGAGCTCCGCCGCGGCCCGGCGAACCCGCTCCCGGGTCTCTGCCGAGACCAAGTCGGCGTCGCGATGAACTCGCGAAACCGTCGCAATCGAGACGCCGGCGTGACGAGCGACCTCGTAGATGGTAGTCCCGCGGCGACGCCGGTGGGTCGAACGCGATGTAAGCGCTTTCACAAAGGGGATGATACAGCAGGATGCATGCCTGATCGGTGAACCAAAACGAGGCGCGGTCAGCCGGCCCAGGCCGTGCGCCACACGCGCCACAGCGCCTCCGGATCCGACAATGGATCGCCGTGGACAAGGAAGAAGTCGGCCGGTCCGCCCTCGCGCATCACCCCGGCCTCGGCCTCAGCGATGAGCTCGCCGCCGCGCCAGGTCGCCGCCGCCAGCGCGTCCATCGGCTCGAGACCGGCGGCCACCAGGCTCGTCACCTCCCACGCCAGCTGGTTGGCGCGCAGCGACCCGCCACCGCAGTCACTGCCGGTGGCGATCGCAACCCCGGCGTCGCGTGCCAGGCGGACCGATGCCTCGCCCTGCTCGAGCCGGGCCTGGATCGAGGCACGTCCGGCCGCTCCGGCAAAGCGGTCCATCGTCGTGGTGTCGCCGAAGCTCAGCCAGGACCGCATGACCGCCAGGGTGCTCACAAGGGTCGTCCCGCGTGCCGCCATCTCGGCCGCCACGCTCGTGTCCAGGTCAAACCCGTGCTCGATCGAGTCGACGCCGCCCAAGACAGCCTCGCGCGCGCCGTTCAGCCGCCCGGAATGTGCCGCAACCCGCGCGCCGCGCCCATGGGCCGCCTCGACGACCCGGGCGACCTCGGCGGCGGTCCATGGCGACACGTCGACGTCCGGCCCGTCCATGTAAAGCTTCACGAGATCGGCGCCGGCATCGAGCTGGCCGATGGCGCCTGCCAGCAGCTCATCGGCATTCGATGCCTCGATCGCGGACCGCATCGGGTTAACGCCGGCCCTGAAGATCCACGATCCGGCCGCGCGGAGGTAGGGCCGGTCGGCACGCCCCGCCCAACGATCGCGGACGCCAAGCGCCAGGGCTCGCTCTCGGCCGTCGAAGGGATCCACGCCGATCGGCGATCCGACGTCCCGCATCCATCGCACGCCGGCCGCAAGCCCGATGCGCCCGTTCTCCTCCGCTACGGCGGCAAGGACATCCGGCGGGTCGTCGAAGCGCGCGATCCAGTTCGCGCCGCCCGGACCGGTGACGTGGCTATGGCAGTCGACCATGCCCGGGACGAAGACCGCGCCGGCGCAGTCGATGACCGTGGCACCGGCCGCGTCCTCCTCGCCACCCGCCGACCGGATCCATGCGATCGTCCCAGCATCCACGAGGATCGAGACGTTGCGCTGGAGGCTGGACGAGCGACCGTCGGCCACGGCGCCATCGCGGAACAGGAGCCGGCGGTCCGATGCCGGTGCGGGCTCGGAGCTCATGCTCCGACTCGGCGCAGTGGTGGTCGTCGGAGGCGACGAAAGATCTGGAGCAGCGGTCTGACTCCGAATCGGGGTGAGCGTCGGAATCGGCGTGGCGCATGCTGCCAGGCCGGCGGCCGTGGCACCCGCCCCGACGGCAAGGAGGCGGCGGCGAGTGATCGGCGTTCCGTGGAGATCCATCGGACGATTATCGGCCGATGCGACCCAGGTGCGTGTCACGGAAGTCGGTCGGAAGCTTGAGTCCGTACCCCAGCGAGCGGTCCATCCCGACGTGGGCGACGAGGATCGCTCCAGCGAGCGCCAAGGGCGCGATGGCTCCGAACCAGCCGATCGCCAGCACGACCAGCGCCGTCGCGAGGTTGTGCGCGAGGTTGTAGGTCACCGCGCCCAATCGCGGCCCCCGCACGTAGCCGATCATCGAGAGATCGGGCGCGAGCAGCAGGGGGAGGAGCCACAGGGGGTGTCCGTTCAGCTGGAGGTAGAGCAGCACGCCGGCGACGAACAGGACGATCGCCTCGACCCTCAGGATCACGCCCGTCATGCCCACCGGGCGGTCATCCGGCGTGGGAGTCACGCCGGTCAGCGACATGCTCGTCGGAGTCGGATTCGGCTCCGTTGGGCGCAGCCGTTTGGTTGAGCCGCCCCCGGACGTGCTCGTCGTGGCGCTGACGATCGGCTTCATCCGAGATCCAGCGTCGCTCGAGACGTGCCACCCGCCGGCGCAGCCATTTGATCATGTGTTTCCGGCCTCCAGCCTGACGAAGCGACGCCGGGCAGCCGGCCTCTGAACTCGGACAGAGTAGGCCGGTTCGACTGATGACGTCGGCGTCCTATTCCACGAGGGTCCGGTACAGATCGGCGGTCTGGCGCGCGATCGCGTCCCAGCTGAAGTGCTCGACGGCCCGATTGCGCGCCGCGCGTCCCATCACCTCGCGGGTGGTGGCGTCGGCCATCAGGGCGTTGATCGAGCCGGCCAGG